>JACRAS010000173.1 GCA_016234705.1 Betaproteobacteria bacterium
ATCGGCGGACATAGGAGGATACATCGAACTGCAGCGATTGGGCTTGCGCGGACGGCGCCCCGTCCGCGCCGATCGCCGATTGCGCGCGGATGAAAAGCACATCCGCACGCAATCGGCGATCTTGGATAAGAGCAACCCCAAGCCTTGCTTGTTTTGGCCGTCCGCTCCCGGCATGCGACGGTATTTGAAACGCCGTACATAAACGCGATGGCCCTGGTCGAACCCGCGAAGACGGCTGTATTCAGCCGACGAAGGCTCGACTCTGGTACCTTTCGGCTATGACCCAATCCCAATTCCGCTTCAGGCTTTTTCCCCCGTGCCGCGACCGCGCGGCGGCGATGCCGTTCATCATGCTGACGGCGCTGATCGACATGGTGTCGATAGGCCTGATCGTTCCGGTGTTGCCGGCATTGGTCGGGAGCTTCACCGGCTCGCAGGCGGATCAGGCCTTCTGGTATGGCGTGGTGACGTTTGCCTTCAGCCTAGCGAACTTTTTCGCTTCGCCGATCCTGGGTGCGCTCTCGGACAAGCACGGCCGCCGGCCGGTGCTGCTGCTCGGGTTCTGCGGCCTCGCGCTGAGCTTCTTCGCCACCGCGCTGTCGACTGCCCTGTGGATGCTGGTTGCCGTGCGCCTGGTGAGCGGCGCGATGCAGTCCAACCTGGCCATCGCCAACGCCTACGTCGCCGATATCACCCCGCCTGAAGAGCGGGCGAAGCGATTCGGCATGCTCGGGGCGATGTTCGGCGTGGGCTTCGTCCTCGGGCCGGTGATGGGCGGCCTGTTAGGCGCGATCGATCTTCGTCTTCCGTTTTTCGTCGCCGGCAGTCTTGCCTTGCTCAATCTGCTCTACGGCTATTTCGTGCTGCCCGAGTCGCTGAGCGCGGAGCGCCGGCATGCGTTCGACTGGACCGCCGTGAATCCGGTCGTGTCGCTGCGCGCTCTGGCACAGTTGAAGGGCGCGGGGCGCCTCGCTGCCGTGGTCGCGTGCAGCGGCCTCGCGCAGTTCCTGCTCTACACTTGCTGGGTGCTGTACACGACGTTCAAGTTCGGCTGGGGACCGCTGGAGAACGGCTGGTCGCTCGCGGCGGTCGGCCTCATTTCGGCCATCGCGCAGGGCCTGCTGCTCGGGCGTCTGCTCAAGCGCTTCAGCCCGCAACGGCTGGCCGTGCTCGGGCTGGTGTCATCCACGCTCGCCTACGCGATGTGGGGGGCGGCCACCCAGGGCTGGATGATGTTCGCGATCATCTTCTTCAACCTACTCGGCGCCACGGTTTCGGCTGCGATCCAGAGCATTATCTCGGGCGCCGCGGACGCGCGCAGCCAGGGCAAGACCCTCGGCGCGGTGAGCGGCCTGAACAGCCTGATGGCGGTGATCGCCCCGGTGATCGGCGCGCCGCTGCTGGTGATGGTTTCGCACCTGGACCAGGGTGACTGGCGTATCGGCACGCCGCTCTACTTCTGCGCCCTGCTGCAGGCGGCGGCGCTGGCGCTGGCAGTCTCGCACTTCCGTCGCCAACGCCGCGCGCGGCTCGGCGCTGCGTGACCCGGCGCGCCTGCACCAGCTAGCCGTCATGACGGTAGGTGCCGGAACCGTGCGGTGCAGCTCTGAACTCTGGCAGCAACTCCGCCTGGGACGAGAACTCGCACAAGGTCGGGTAGGCGGCGGCAGTGACCACTTCAGGGAGCATCATTTGCGTGAAGTGCCACGTGACAGCCGCGGTTACCCCAGCTTGGTTGATTGTGTTGCTGGTAACCGCAAGCGGTTTGCGACGAAATTCCAATTCGAGCGCCTCGTATGCCGCCAGAAGCTGCCCCGTCACTCGTGATACCCAGGGCTCGTGCTGCTTCTCGGCGGGCCGGAGGTTACATTCGTAGATGATCTGAACGCTCTTCTCGCATGCGGCGAGGGCGAGGCCGATCACTCGGAGAGCGTGCCGGTGCTCTGAAACGCCCGTGGGCATGAGACTCCTGCGCGGCGCAGCGAGCGCTTCGGCGTAATCGAGTATCAGCGTTGAATCCATGAGGACTTCGCCGTCATCGCAGACGAGCGAAGGCGCCTTGACGACAGGATTGATCTGCTGAAACTGCGCGAACGTGCTGAACACGGAGATGGACCGGTGCTCGAAGCGCAGGCCGAGAAGTTGCAGAGAGATCGCCACGCGGCGGACGTAGGGCGAATCAAGCATTCCGATAAGTTGCACGGTTTCTCCTGTTGGGGCTGACGGCTAACGCCCGCCGTCTCGGGCCGCTGCCCAGACGGGTCTTTTCAGGTTCAGCAGCATCCGCAAACGGGCGGCGGTCACGAGCACGGCGCTGGTTAGGGGCCGAAGCTCTGAGTAGGTAGTCACTCCTCGCTTTGCTAAAATTTCGCGATTACTCCGCCGTCTACCGGTAACGCGTGGCCGGTGATGAACGAGGCACTCGCGGAACACAACCACACTACGGCTTCCGCTACCTCCTCAGGTTCTCCTACACGCCCCAGCGGATGCCAGGATGTAATCCGGGCTTCCAGCTCCGCATCCTCGAAGATCTGTGCGGTCATGGGAGTGCGGATAATCCCCGGGCACACTGCGTTAATCCGGATGTTGTGCGACGCATATTGGACAGCGGCGAGCTTCGTTAGGCCCACGACCCCGTGCTTGCTCGCGGCATAAGCAGGGCCGTAACGCGGATTGACGCTCAGGCCAAGAATCGAGGCCATGTTGACGATTACGCCTCCACCGTTCTTCAGCATCTGGAGAATCTCGTGCTTCATACACAACCACACTCCCGTCAAGTTGACGGCGATGACTGCGTGCCAGTCCTCCTCGGCACAGTCTGCCGTTGGGACGCGCGGACCGATGGCTCCGGCGTTGTTAAAGGCGTAATCCAGCCGACCATAAGCCTGTACGGTAGCCTCAACGAGCCGATGAACCTCCGCCGCAGCCGTCACGTCCGCCTGGATAAACGTGGCCTCGCCGCCTGCTGCGTGGATAGCTGTGATAGTATTCTGACCTTCGGTCGCTCGGCGGCCAGCAATGACGACGGCTGCTCCTTTCTTTGCGAAGAGTTCCGCTGCGGCTCTGCCAATCCCAGAATTTCCACCAGTAATGAGAGCTACCTTTCCGTGCATTGCTAATGTCTCCCCGTCAAATTGTTTAGGATGTGTCTACGTCCGGCACCTAACAAGAAGTCGCCCTCCTGAAAGGGGCATTATAAGACCCCGAATGCGGGGTCGAGCACGGTCAGGTTACGCTCAAGCCATTGTTTCCTCAACCAGGGTGAACGGGATAGGCACCTGCACACTCACACGATATAGGCACCACTGGGGTATCGTCGCCCCCGTGCCGTCTCAATCGCCCTTCCGGGAAAAGACCCCGCCTCTTCCGGTGGTCCCTATTTGCGGTCTCCCACCTTGGGGAACACATACGCATTTGACGGCCTGGGAATCCTGGCTTACCGTGCTGATGGAACAGCCAACCCGCAAAGTGGAGCAGACGCGAAAGGAGCACGCATGGACCAGCGAATCATCGACCTCTACGACGAATACACGCACGCACCGATCGAGCGGCGCGTGTTCATCAAGCGCCTCACGGCGCTGGCCGGAAGCACGGCCGGGGCGATGGCGGTGCTGCCGCTGTTGGAGAGCAACTATGCGTTTGCCGCCAGCGTGCCGCCGAACGATGCGCGCATCGAAGCGAGCCACGTGACCTATGCGGGCGCTTCTGGCGCCATCCGCGCCTATCTCGCCAGGCCGAAGGGCACGGCGAAGCTGCCCGCCGTCGTCGTGATCCACGAGAACCGCGGGCTCACGCCGCACATCGAAGACGTGGCGCGCCGGGCCGCGGTCGAGGGTTTCGTCGCGCTTGCGCCCGACCTGCTCTCCCCTTTTGGCGGCGCGCCTGCCGACGAGGACGCCGCGCGCCAGTTGTTCGCCAAGGTCAATCCCGCCACCGCCCTTGCGGATCTGGTCGCGGCGGTGTCCTACCTCAAGGTCCGCGCGGACGCCTCGGGCAAGATCGGCTGCATCGGCTTTTGCTGGGGCGGGGGCATGGCCAACAATCTGGCGGTGAGCGTGCCCGAGCTCGCCGCGGCGGTGCCCTTCTACGGCATCCAGCCTGCCGCCGCCGACGTGCCGAAGATCAGGGCGAAGCTGCTGCTGCATTACGCTTCC
Organism: Betaproteobacteria bacterium; assembly: GCA_016234705.1. Classification (GTDB taxonomy): domain Bacteria; phylum Pseudomonadota; class Gammaproteobacteria; order Burkholderiales; family SG8-39; genus 2-12-FULL-64-23. The sequence continues at coordinate 4,155 of JACRAS010000173.1, forward strand.
AACGACGATCGCGTCAACGCCGGCGTCCCCGCTTACGAGGCGGCGCTGAAGGCCGCGGGCCTGAGCTACACCAAGCACGTGTACGAAGGCGCCCAGCACGCCTTTCACAACGACACGGCCGGCGCCCGCTCCAACAAGGTAGCCGCCGAGCTCGCCTGGCGCCGCACGGTCGAGTTTCTTAACGCCACGCTCAAGTCCTGAGCGTCCGTCAACATCAGAGTGCGGCGAGCGCGGTTCAATCCCGGTTGGCGGGACGCGGCTTGATCTCGCGGCCGGCACGAACCGCTCAGCGCTTGAACAGCCGTTCCGCGTTGCCGAAAGCGATCTTCTCAGCCACGCCCCGCGGCAGTTGCGCCAGCCAGGTTCGATAGTCGGCCATGATGCCGCCGTAGCCGTCCCAGCGTTGGCTGATCCAGGTGTCGGAGCCGAGCAGGAAGCGCCCGGGATAACGCTCGAACAACCGCTTCCATTCCGGCGTCAACTTGCCGCCATCGGTGATGCCGTAGCGGTATGACAGCTCGCACCACAGAGCAGGATAGCGCTCGAGGTAAGCGGCGACTTTGTCCGCCGGCGTGGAAAAGCCCGTGTGCGCCCAGATAATCCGGGCTTTCGGGTCGTGGGCGAACAGAATCTCCAGCGCCTCGTCGTCGGCATGGGCGTGCAGGTAGAGGTTTCTCTCCACGGCGAAATCGACGGTGCGCTTGACCCATTTGGTCGCGGCCGCCTTGCCCGAGAGATGGAATTCGCCCACGCCGGCGTAGTAGCCGCGCCGGTACTCGGTTTCGATCAGATCCTGAATCGCCGGGTCGTCCATCCAGGTCTGGATATCGGCGCGCACGCGGTAGGGGCGGATGAAGGGCACCACCCACAGGCCCTTCGGTTTGGCTTCCACCAGCGCGCGCGTGCCGTCGTTGGGCCGGCTGGTGGCCAGTATGCCGGTGACGTTGTGCTCACGAAAAAGCGCCAGCACCTTCTCCAGCGCAAAATGCGGCGCCGGCTCCCAGTTGTAGTGCAGATGGGCGTCGAATATGGGCAGGGAGGCGGGATCGGCGGCGCGGGCCGCGGGGGCCGCCGCGAGCGCGAGCAGCATCGCGAAGAAAACATGGCAGCCGCGAAGCGGCGAGAGCATAGGGTGATTCATGGCATTGCTCCATGAAGGCCGGTGGAGCGGCGAGCTTACCCGGCTTTCTTGCCGGGCGAAAGCCGGCGCCGGCGGCAGCGATGCCGTCGCGTTTCGTATCGACCTGGCGCTCCCGATATCGGCGCCAAGCGCGCGCCATGGCCGGCGCTATTTCTTGGTTGATTCCGCCGGCTTGGCTTCTTGCGTCGATGCGGACGCGGGAGCGGGCGCCTGCACGATCTCGATCTTAGCCTTGGCCTTCATCTCGTCGAACAGCTTTTTCAGGTTCTGCTGCTGCACTTGCTGCGTCAACGCAGGCTTGATTTGCTCCAATGGTTGAACCTGCCGCGGGCGGGAATCTTCCAGCAGTATGACGTGATAGCCGAATTGCGACTTGACCGGCTCGTCGGTAAATTGACCTTTGGCCAACTGGGCAACCGCCGCACCGAATTCCGGAACCATGCCACGCGGATCGAACCAACCCAGATCGCCTCCATTGACTTTGGATCCGCGGTCCTTAGATTTATCCTTGGCCAAGGCTTCAAATGCTTTCGGGTTCTTCTTCAGCTTGGCTATGATGTCCCTGGCCTCGGCTTCGTTCTCAACCAGGATGTGGCGCGCCTTGTACTCGGTGCCGGTCGCCTGGGCTTTGATCTTGTCGTATTCGGCCTTCAGCATTTCGTCGCTGACGGGATTGTTCTTGAGGTAGTCCTGCACGAACGCATCGATCAGCATGGATTGCCTGCTCAATTCCAGCTTATCCGCCACTTCAGGCGCCCGGTCCAATCCCTTCTTGACCGCTTCTTGAGTGATGATTACCTGCATCGCCAGATTGTCAATGAACGTCTTGCGCGCCTCGGCACTGGCCGAGCGGCCCAGATCAGCGCGTTGCTTGAGCATCAGGCCGACCAGGCGCTCGCTGATGGGAGTTCCGTTCACGGTCGCGGCCACGGCGTCCTTGGCCGGCGCGGCACCCTGCGGGGAGTCGTTGGGACTACACGCGATCAGGGTCAGCAGGGAAGCAGCGCTTGCCAGCAGAAGTCGGGGCTGGATAAACATCTTTGTCTTTTCCTATTGCAATGGGTTGGCTAAAGCGGCAAGTGCGACAACTTATTCGTATATGCCATCAGTCGGATTTACGCCATGGGCGGGTGGTGCATTCTACCTGCGATTGGAGAAAGGGGAGAGCGGGCCGCTCATGCGAGGGCGCGCGCCAGCTCGGCTATCATCTGCGACAGCGGCATGTCGTTGGTGAAGACTCCCTTGACCCCCGCTGCAAGCAGTCCCGCGGCATCTTCCGGCGGAATGGTGCCGCCGACGAACACGGGGATGTCGCCGACGCCGGCGGCCCGCAGGCCGTCGAGCACCTCGCGCGCAAGTTCCTTGTGGCTACCCGACAGGATCGACAGGCCGACCGCCGAAACGTCCTCGTCCGCCGCCACGCGCACGATGAATGCGGGCGACTTGCGCAGTCCCGTGTAGATCACCTCCGCTCCGGCATCGCGCAGCGCCAAGGCGATCACCTTGGCGCCCGAGTCGTGCCCGTCGAGCCCCGGCTTGGCGACGAGGATGCGTTTGCCCGCCAAGGGGCTCGGGCCGACGGCGGAGCTCATAGGGACACAGGTTCCTGGAACTCGCCCCAGCAGCGCTTCAAGCGGTCCACCATTTCGCCGACGCTCGCGTACGCATGGCAGCATTCGATCAGCAG
>JACRAS010000174.1 GCA_016234705.1 Betaproteobacteria bacterium
CGCCGTCGCGCATGTTCACCAGTTGCGCCATGATGGTCACCATGCCGTAGCGCCCGGCCGCCGGCACCAGCGCTTTCAGCGGCGGCCTGTAGCCGGCATCGAACAGCGCGCGCGCCTCGACCTTCGCCACATGCAACAACTCGTAGGCATTGAACACGATGATGTCGTCGGCGCCGAAATAGCCCATCTTTTTCGCTTCCAGCGCGGACTTGGAAACGTTCGCGGTGGCGGCGTTCATGAAGTAATTCTTCAGGAATTGCAGCAGGTCGTTGCCTTTGGCGTCGGCGGCCGCGCGCACCGCTGCTTCCTTCAGGCCACCGCCCGCGGGAATCAGGCCGACACCGACTTCGACCAGGCCGACATAGGACTCGAGCGACGCGACGCGCTTGGATGCGTGCATCATCAGCTCGCAGCCGCCACCCAGCGCCAGGCCCGAGACCGCGGCCACGACCGGCACGCTGGCGTATTTCATCGCCTGATGCGCCTGCTGCAGCCTGCCTACTTCAGGCTCGATCGCCTTGACCCCGCCCGACATGAACAGCGGCAACATCGATTGCAGGTCGGCGCCGGCCGAGAACGCGCCGCCGGCAGCCGCGTCGGCGCTCCAGATCACCAAGCCTTTGTAGTTTTTCTCGGCCTCTTCCAGCGCCCCGGCCAGACCGGCGATGACGCCGGGGCCGATCACATGCATCTTGGTCTTCAGGGACAGGATCAGCACCTCGTCGCCCTGATGCCAGATGCGTACCGAGTCGTCCTCGAACACAGTGGTTCCGGCGGTGCCGCCATCGGCGGCAGCGGCCCCCGCGATTGGCGCGCGGAAAAGCTGGCGCTGATACACCGGCAGCGTCGAACGCGGCACGTTGGTCTTGCGCGCGGGGGAGTAGGATCCGTCGGGCGCGTGCACGCCGTTGCGGCCGTCCGACACCCAGGCCGGCAGCGGCGCCTGGCACAGCGCCTTGCCGGCGGCTATGTCTTCCTTGATCCAGCCCGTGATCTGCGGCCAGCCGGCGGCCTGCCAGGTCTCGAACGGGCCGATGCTCTGGCCGTAACCCCAGCGCATGGCGAAATCGACCTCGCGCGCGTTGTCGGCAATCGATTCCAGATGGACTGCAACGTAATGGAACACGTCGCGGAATACCGCCCACAGGAACTGCGCCTGCGCGTTGCTCGATTCGCGCAGGGTTTTCATGCGCTTGGCCGGGTCTTTCTCTTTCAGTATGCGGGCGATGATGTCGTCCGCCTTGCCGCCGCCGGCGACGTATTCGCCCTTGGCAAAATCCAGGCGCTGGATCTCCTTGCCGACTTTCTTGTAGAAACCGGCGCCGGTCTTCTGCCCGAGCGCACCCGCCTGCACCAGTTTTGTCAGAACCTCCGGAGTGCGGTAGACGGCAAAAAACGGATCGTCCGCCAGCTTGTCCTGCATGGTCTTGATCACGTGGCCCATGGTGTCCAGACCGACCACGTCGGCGGTGCGGAAAGTGCCGGACTTGGCGCGGCCCAGCTTGGCGCCGGTGAGATCGTCCACCACGTCGCAGGAGAGGCCGAATTTTTCCGCCTCGTGCATGGTCGCCAGCATGCCGAAAATTCCGACGCGGTTGGCGATGAAGTTGGGCGTGTCCTTCGCCCGCACCACCCCCTTGCCTAGCGTCGTGGTGAGGAACGCTTCGAGCTGATCCAGGATCTGCGCCGAGGTCGCGGCGGTCGGGATCAGCTCCACCAGATGCATATAGCGCGGCGGATTGAAGAAATGCACGCCACAAAAGCGCGCCTTCAATTGCGCATCGAATCCTTCGGATAGAGCCGTAATGGACAGTCCCGAAGTGTTCGAGGCGAAAATCGCGTTCTGGCCGATGAACGGCGCGACCTTTTTGTACAGATCGTGCTTCCAGTCCATGCGCTCGGCGATCGCCTCGATGATGAGGTCGCAGCCTTTGAGCGCATCGAGGTGGTCGTCGTAGTTGCCCACTTCGATATAGGCCGCTTCATCCTTGTTGCCCAACGGCGCCGGGCTCAGTTTTTTCAGATTCTCGATGGCGCGCAGCACGATGCCGTCCTTCGGACCTTCTTTGGCCGGCAGGTCGAACAACACCACGGGCACCCGCGCGTTGACGCAATGGGCGGCGATTTGCGCCCCCATTACCCCGGCGCCGAGGACGGCGACTTTCCTGACGATGAAATTGCTCACGGGATTCCTTTCCTGTTGGTTCTTACAAGTGCTTCTTACATTACACTATGAGAGGACACACATTGCTATACATAGTGACTGAATTTCCGCTCCGTTCTATTGCATAGTTGCGATATTGCGCGGACGAAAAACCGTGCGCGCGCAATCGACGATCTTGTACAAAAGTCACCCCAAACCGCCCTTGTTTTTATCCAGAACCGTGTTTTCCGTGCGGATGCGCTTTTCATCCGCGCGGGAAACACGGTTGGCGCGCGCAGCGCGCAATTTCGCGCCCGGCATGCGACGATGTTTAGGACGCCCAACGGAAGTCCTCTTGGAGGACGCCGTACATAATCCGCACAAACCGGAACCCAATAGCTTTTAGAACAGTTCAGCTTCCAGATCAAGCAGATTCGCGGCACCCGAGCGCGCCTGGCGGATCAGCATGGCGGTTTCCGGCAGCAGCCGGGCGTAGTAAAAGCGGGCGGTGGCGAGCTTGGCCTTGTAGAAACCGTCGCCGGAATCGAGCTTCGCCAGAGCGATCTTCGCCATCCGGGCGAAGAAGTAGGCGTAGACCAGGTGGCCGACCACGCGCAGATAGGGAACGGCGGCGGCGCCGACTTCATCGCGGTTCCGCAACGCCTTCATGCCTATTTCCATGGTCAGCTTGGTGAGCTTGCCGCCGAGCTCGGAGAGCGGCGTGACGAATTCGCTCAGCGCCTCGTCGGTGCCGTTGTCTTCGACGAAGGCCTGGATGAGCGCGCCGAATTTCTTCAGCTTCGCGCCGTTGTCCATCAGCACCTTGCGGCCGAGCAGGTCGAGCGACTGGATGGTGTTGGTGCCTTCGTAGATCATGTTGATGCGGGCATCGCGCACGTACTGCTCCATGCCCCACTCCGCGATGTAGCCGTGGCCACCGTAGACCTGCATCGCCTCGGAGGTGGCGATCCAGCCGTTGTCGGTGATGAAAGCCTTGACGATCGGCGTCAGCAGCGTCACCAGATCGGCGGCATCCTTGCGCGCGTCTTCGTCCGGATGATTCAGTTCCCGGTCGATCTGCAGGGCGACGAACGAGGTGAAGGCACGGCCGCCTTCGGCGTAGGCCTTCGCCGTCAGCAACATGCGGCGCACATCCGGATGCACGATAATGGGGTCGGCCGGCAGGTTGGGCGCCTTGACCCCGGAGAGGCTGCGCATCTGCAGGCGCTCCTTGGCGTAAACGAGCGCGTTCTGGTAGGCGACTTCGGTCTGGCCCAACGACTGCATGCCGACGCCCAGACGCGCGGCGTTCATCATCACGAACATCGCATTGAGGCCCTTGTTCGGCTGCCCTACGAGCCAGCCGGTCGCGCCGTCCAGGTTCATCTGGCAGGTCGAGTTGCCGTGTATGCCCATTTTCTCCTCGATGGCGCCGCAGGTGATCGCGTTGCGCACGCCCAGGGTGCCGTCTGCTGCGGGTACGAACTTCGGCACCAGGAACAGTGAAATGCCCTTGGTGCCCGCGGGTGCGTCCGGCAGGCGCGCCAGCACCAGGTGGAGAATGTTGACGGCCAAGTCGTGCTCGCCGGCCGAGATGAATATCTTGCTGCCGCTGATCTTGTAGGAACCGTCGGCCTCGGCTTCGGCCTTGGAGCGCAACAGGCCCAGGTCGGTGCCGCAATGCGCTTCGGTCAGGCACATGGTGCCGGTCCATTCTCCGGAAACCAGTTTCGGCAGGTACAGGCGTTTTTGTTCCGCCGTGCCGTGCTCGTGCAGGCAGGCGTAGGCCCCGTGCGACAGGCCGGGATACATGAACCACGCCTGATTGGCGGCGTTCAGCATCTCGGACAGGGAGTTGTACACGACCACCGGCAGGCCCTGGCCGCCGTACTCCGGATCGCTGGCAAGCGACGGCCAGCCTGCTTCCACGTATTGTTGATACGCCTCCTTGAAGCCCTTGGGCGTGGTCACCGCGTGGGTGGCCGCGTCCAGGCGGCAGCCCTCGCGGTCGCCCGAGTGATTCAAAGGGAACAACACCTTGGAGGTGAACTTGCCGCCCTCCTCCAGCACTTGATTGATGGTGTCCGCGTCGATTTCGGCGTGCTTCAGCAGTTGCTTCAATTCGCTCTCGACCTCGAGCAGTTCGTGCAGCACGAACTGCATGTCGCGCAACGGAGCGGCGTATTGACCCATGATTCTCTCCTTCGAATTAAATGAGTGTCTGCCGCGACCGGGTATTTGCGTTAAGCCGCTTTCCGGATGCGCGGCGACTTGGCGGATTTGGCGCGAAGCGTCGGCAAGGGCGCGCGCAGGCCGCCGAGCATGAAGCTCATCAGGCGCGCATACAGCGCTTCGGCATCGCCGTCATCGAGGGCGCCCTCGCCAACGACATGCAGCGCATCGGCGCCGGAAATCGCGTAGGACACGGCGCCGAGCATGAAATGGAAGCGCCACAGGATTTCTTCCGCAGGCACGCCCGGCAGCGCCTTGATCAGCGCCGCCTTGAACCGCGCGATCACCGCGGCGTACTCCTCCGCCAGGAAGCCGCGCACGAATTCGGACGGCTTGGTATAGGTGCGCCCGAGCAGGCGCATGAACGCGCGCCCGCCGCCTTCGCTGTCGCCCGCCATTTTCAGCGCCACGCCAAAAAACACTTCAAGGATCCGGCTCGACTTCAACGGCGCGCCTCCGGCCTCCGTCTCCAGGCGGTCGAGTTGCTTCAGGCGCTGTTGATTGAGCCAGGTCAGGCGCCGGCGGAACACCTCCTGGATCAACGCTTCCTTGGAACCGAAGTGGTAATTGACGGCAGCCAGGTTGACGCCGGCGGCGCCGGTGATCCGGCGCAGCGTGGTCGCTTCGAAACCCTGTTCCGTGAACAGTAATTCGGCGGCATCGAGGATGCGCACGCGGGTGTCGATTTCAGCCATTGGAATACATACACATGTTTCAAACGATTGTTTGAATCATACACCGATTCGACGCCCGTGTGAACTGGGTGAATTATTTTATTTTGCCCGCCCAAGCCGCCGCGGGATACCGGCCCGGCTTGCGTTTCTCCCGGAACGAGGCCAGCCCTTCGGCCGCCTCGACGAGTCGGCGCGTCGCGGCTCGGCGGCTCGTCTTTCCGCTTGGCGTACACCAATCGGTAAGATATCCTCTTTAGCGCGCAGGGACGTTGCCCTAGAGGCGCGTGGAGAACCAGCATGAATAGCCATTTCGGCAAGTACGAACTGAAAAGCCTGCTCGGCAAGGGAACGTCGGGGTCGGTTTATCGCGCGGTGGACACCTTTTCCAACGACGAAGTCGCCCTGAAAGTGATCGATCCCGCCGTGTTCCAAGACCCCGAGCTCGGAACCGTGTTGCGCAAACAATTCCTGAAGGAGGCTTCCCTCGCCGGGAAATTGCATCACCCGCACATTGCGTCCATTCTCGATGCCGTCGTGACCGAGGATGCCGGCTACATCGTCATGGAGTACGTGCCCGGCGAGAACCTCTCCAGGCATGCCGGCGCCGCCAATCTTCTGTCGATGGAGGACGCGATCCAGGTCGCGTTCAAGTGTTGCGGAGCGCTCGATTATGCATTCCGCCAAGGCATCATCCACAGGGATATCAAGCCCGAGAATATCATGTTGAGCGAAGATACCGACGTGAAGATCACCGATTTTGGCGCCGCATTTCTTCAGCATCGCGACGCGACTCAACCCGTCAACATCGGGTCGCCCGCCTATATGTCACCGGAGCAAATAAGCGGCGAGACGCTGACGCATAACACCGACATGTATTGTCTAGGAGTGGTGTTATACGAGCTGTTGACCGGGAAACGGCCGTTTGTCGCCGACAACATCAGCAAGCTGATCCGGAAAATCCTTTATGAAGATCCATTGCCCCCGAGCCGCCTGACGCCCTCGCTTCCGGGCGAACTGGATCGCATCGTGCTCATGACACTTGCGAAAGCGCCGCAGGACCGCTATTCAAGTTGGGCCGATCTGGCTTTGGCGTTGGCCGAGATCGGCCGGCTCAGCGCTCATCAGCAGTCGATTCCGGACAGCGAGAAGTACGCGGCGCTTAAGCGGGTGGGGATGCTGTCCACGCTCTCCGACGCGGAAATATGGGAGCTGGTTCAGGCGGGACGCTGGGTGCGCGTGCATGCGCGCAACGTGATCGTGCGCGAGAACGATCCCGGCGAGAGCATGTTCTTTCTGGCCAAAGGCGACGTCAAAGTCACGCAGGCCGGGCGTCTGCTCAACGTTATCGGGGCCGGGGAATTTTTCGGCGAAATGGGCTACATTTCCGGCGGCGACCTGCCGCGGCAAGCAACGGTCGAGTCCATGACCGATGTGGTGCTCGCCGAGTTCGAAGCCGCGGCTCTGGATGAGACGAGCAAATCGTGCCATAGCAGCTTCATGCGCGCGCTGGTGCGCAACCTCGCCGATCGCCTGGCCTTGGCTGACGTCCGAATTAGCGCTCAGGTGAGCTAGTCAAGTATCACTCCGACTTCGCCGATCAACTCGCCGCAAGCCCCGTGATTAAGCAGATATAATTTCGCGGCGACAGCTGTCGTTTCCCGCAGCGGCACCATAGTCTAGGATAGGCAACCATGAGTAAACGCGCAGAACTTGAAGCTGCCCTCGCCAAGGCAGACGCCGACTGGCGCAAGGCAAGGGACGAATTGAACCAGGCGCAAGCCGACCGGGCCAATGCAATCGCCGGCTGGGACCAGGTAGTCTCCGATCGGCGCAAGGCGGAGGCCGACCGGCGCAAGGCAGATGCCGTCTGGGACGGAGGATTCGCCGACCGGCGCAAGGCTGAGGTCGACCGGCGCAAGGCGGAGGTCGCCCTCGTCGCCCTCTCCAAGGCAGTCGCCGACCGGCACCAGGCATACTCCGACCGGGGCAAGGCCGAGGCCGACTTGGCCGATGCGGAGACCAGACTGAACAAGGCAACTGTCGCGCGGGATAAAGCAGCCGCCGCCCTGGACACGCTGAAGCGTCCATAGAGGACGCCATGAACGAAGGCGCCCCGCTGATCGACCGAGCAGTCCTCACATCATCGAGCAAACCACAGTTCGATTGACTGTTGTCTTTGGACGGCCTGCCTCAGCGCCCGGGCGGTAGCGGATCAGGATCGCCCTACAGGCCGCGCCACGCCGCGCGCGCCTCCATGACAATCAACCTAGAGGTGCACAAAATCTTGGCTATTGATATTCGTAGCCAGCAGGTTATTGAGGATGTCGAGCAACTCGCCCGAGGCAGTGCTGACAATCGTGTCGGCAGCGTGGGTCCCCGTGCCCTGTTGGATCCTCAGGTCGGCGTACTGCAATGGTCCCGCCAGACCCAAACGGTCGATGCCGTCCTGGAAGTCGGTAATTAGGTCCGCCAATTGCAGGCTAGCGCCCCCGTCGCCGGCGCGAAGCACGAAAATATCCTGTCCCGCTCCTCCGCTGAGCGTATCGTGCCCTGGGCCGCCGTCGAGCAGATCCTTGCCTGCCGTGCCGGTCAGAACGTCGTCCCCGGAACCACCATGCTGCATGCTGCTCAAGGAGGTCGCCCGCCCCTCGCGATAGCCATCCTGAATGTAGTGTCGCGCTCCGGCTGCGGCGTCGAGGCCGAACGCCGCGAGAAGATCGAGGTTTGCCAACACATACGACTGTCCATCGAAGGTGGCAGCACGGCCCTCGGCATAGCCGTTGGTAATGTAGTGCGTTTCGGCCGCAACGGTGTTGGTGCCGAAGGCCTTGATCAGGTCACCGTAGCTGGCGGTGTACTTGAGCGCATCAAAGGTGGCAGTACGGCCCTCGGCATAGCCGTTGGCGATGTAGTGCGTTTCGGCGGCGATGGCGTTGGTGCCGAAGGCCTTGATGAGGTCACCATAGCTGGCGGTGTACTTGAGCGCATCGAACGAGGCGGCGCGCCCCTCATGCAATCCATTCTGGACGTAGTGCGCGACCCCGGCCGCGGCGTTGATCCCGAACGCGCCGATCAGGTCGGCGTACGAGGCGGTGTATTTCAGGCCGAACACCTGATTGTCCACCCCGGAAGCCGGTTTTGTTGATCCATCTCCTCCAAAAGACAGCAACTCGATATCGTTCAGCGTGTCCACCCCATCCAGCAATCGTGCAGCCTCGGTGCCCGGGATGACCATCAAGGACATCGCGTAAGTCACGAGGAAGTAGTCCGACGATTTTCCCCCGAATCGGACCGTATCAATCCCTGCTCCTCCGCTTAGCCGGTTGTTTGCGCTGTTTCCGGAAATCAGGTTGTCCAGCGCGTTGCCGATACCGTCGATCGCGCCGGTACCGGTCAGCCTGAGGTTCTCGACGTTGGCCCCGAGCGTGTAAGTGATCGAGGAATGCACCGTGTCGGTGCCCTCGCCGGCGTTTTCGGTGACTATATCGCCCGCGTTGTCCACCACATAGGTGTCATCGCCCGCACCTCCGGCCGTCCGGTCCGCGCCGGCACCTCCGTCGAGCAGGTTGTTGGCGGCGTTGCCCGTCAGTACGTCGTCTCCTGAGCCGCCAGTCGCGTTTTCAATAACGGCACCATAGGCAATCCAAATATTGTCGGCTTGATACAGCGTGGCGCCGGAGGAGTTCTGCACGTACACCGGGACGCCGATTTTCGATCCGAAACCTTCTCGCAAATCGATGGTGGCGGTCCTGCTTCCGGTGTACTGAATCGTGTCCGAACCTCCACCGTCCCAAATCGTTTCGTGGTAGGTCGCGGAATCCGAAAAGGAATAAGTGTCATTCCCCGACCGATAGTTATAGTTCGCGCCATACAATTGCTGAATTGCCGCTATATCGAGCTGCATCGGGGTCGTTGGATTGAAGCTGAATTGGGTGCTGTTGTCCCCCGGCTGAGCCGCGTAGCTCATGATCGTGTAGGACTCGGAGTCCAATGAAACCGGAAGAGTCGTTGCTCCTTCGAATGGGTGCTTCAACCCCAGGACATGACCCAATTCGTGCAGCACGGCAAAGTACGAACGGCTTCCCGGCGTCCAATAGTTGGCCGCGGACGTGCCGATGACGTTGAACCAGATATCCCCCGCGCTGGCTGCGTCGGCCGGCAGGTATGCCCACGACTGATCGTTCGCATGAGCGTTCTGGTAAGTGTATGCGGCCCGTATATCACCAACGTTCGATGACGTGTCTGCCACCTGGGAGAATTGCAGGTTCGCGACGTTGGACCACTTCTGGAGCGCGCCCTTGAACGCGATCTGATCAGAGCTTGAAAGGGGCGAGAAGGACAAACTCCACGGTTCTTTGCCGCCGTTGCTCGGGCCGTATCCGGTCGAGGTGCTGGTGGACCATATTGATCCGATCCCGGGAAAGCTGTAAGTGATGGTCGAACTCTCCCACCGGGCGACATATAAAAGCGCGTCGATGGTCTGCGAGCCGGTCAGGCCCACGGGGACAACGCTGCTCCAGGAAGTTGGTGAAGGCATTGCGCTTGCTCGCGGTGAACTATTGATCGTTGCCAAACACTGGCGCGGGTAAGGTCAGTGTCGCCGTGCCGCCACCGCCACCGGACAACGCCGCAGTTGTGCCCTCGTGCTCATGCGGCATCGTGACAAATGTTTTCGCGGATTGACTGTGCCTTCCATAGCACGCGCCATTGACCATTCCACATGCAGGGGATAACATCCGAAAACGGTAATCTGGGACATAAGTCATGAAATTTGCACGCCTAACATGGTGGGTATTTTCCGGGTTGATGTCGGTCGCAAGCGGTGTATGCGCGCAGAACAGCATTACGGCGCTGAATATCGGCGGCATCGGTAACGGAACCACAATCATCAAGGTTGAATTGGCGCAGCCCCTGGCGAATTTGCCAGCCGAGTTTACTATGAACGCCCCGCCGCGCATTGTGCTTGATTTCCCCGATACCGCAAACGGCTTGGGTAAGTCCGTTCAGGATTTCACCGAAGGGGGCTTGCGTCGCGCCAATATTGTTCAGGTCGACAGGCGCACGCGTTTGGTGATTAATCTTGATCAAATGCGTGCATATAACACCAGCATCGACGGTAGTAATCTTCTGATTGCTTTGCAGGGAAATGCGGCAGATGCGGATACGGGTAGTAATACATTACGCCTTGCCGAGGCTAAACAGGGCGCGCCAGAGCATGCGCTGCCCGCCCAAGCCGGGCAGGATGTGCGCAAGCGGGCTGAAACATTGGCGCAGGCAACAATTCCGGCGACACCTTTGCCGCAATCCGGACCAAAACCTGCAAATGAAACACTGGTGACCGTGTTGCGCGAGGCCGATGCTCTGCTTAAGGGCGGCAAAGCGGCGGATGCGTACAACCTTCTTGAGCCGAAAGAGGCTGATTATTCAGGAGAAATAGCTTTTGATTATTTGCTGGGAGTAGCGGCGCTGGATAGCGGCAAACCGGACCGCGCTACTATCGCATTTGAGCGCGTTCTGGCGGTCAATCCGAATTTCGCCGGTGCGCGCCTGGATTTGGCACGCGCCTATTTTGCCATGGGCAGCGACGACTTGGCAAAGAATGAATTTGAAACGGTTCTTACGCAAGGCCCGCCCGAACCGACTGCGGCGGTAATCAAGAAACACCTGGAAGTGATTGCCGAACGGCAGAAAGCCAAAATCCAACAGTTGAGCACCTATCTGGAAACGAACATCGGGTATGACAGCAATATCACTGCGGCAACCGCCGACAATATCGGAGGCGTGGCGGGCATTCTTGGCCGTACCCAAGCGGAACTGATCGCGCTTAAATATCAACCCACCGGCAGTTCATTGCATTATTCCGGCATGTATACAGGGGTGTCGGGCGGGGTGGATTTCAATCGTTTGGTAAACGAAGAAAAAGGAATCAGCGTGCAAGCCGGTGCCGATGTGAAACAGCGGGTCTACAATAACGTTGAAGAGATGAATAATCTGACCCTGGATGCACGTGCCGGAGTCACCATTGCCGATGGCGACAATCGATATCGTGTGACCGGCACGTTTGGGCAGTTCCGGCAATCCGGCTTTGCTCAGATAGCGCCGTCAGCGCCGTTAAACAGCTTTCGCGACACCGCCGGACTTAGCGCGGAATGGAAGCGCAGTTTTGGCACACGTGACCAGATGGGCTGGTCCTTGGGTCTCAGCCGGCCGCGTTACCTTACGGAACTGACGCGGACGCAGGACACCAACCAAGTAGCCCTCAATGCCTCCTGGCTGCATGTTTTTGAAGGAAAAACCAACCCGCTGATATTCGCCAATTTCAATCGTTCGGTTGATAAGGCGTTGCGCCCGGTCAATGAAGCAACGGGTGCGCACATGGGACGCACCAACACGGGTCTGCTCCTGTATTTCCAGTTTACGCCGTTTGCCGATACGGACTTTTTCCTGACTGGTGGCCTGACTCGCCGGCGCGACGACAGCCCCGGTGCGCGCTCGCCCGGGCTGGCCGATTTTTTTGCCCGCGATGAAACGCAGAACCTGAGCCTCGGCGTTAACACACGCCCTTGGAAACGATGGTCGATTAAGGGGTCGATTGCCCTGACCAATAACCGTTCAAATTTGTCGCTCTACGAATATCGCCGTAACGATAGCTCTATTTCATTGAGAAGAGATTTTTAGAGATATCGTATTGTCAGTAGGGGCCTGGTCATGAAATCAACCTGGTTAAAACAATTTGCACTTTGCATATCGCTTGCAGTCCTGACTATCGGGGAATGTATTGCGGCAGCCGGCACGTTTAATTTCGTGATCGGCGATGTGCGTGTGGTGAATGCCGCCGGTGAGCGCAAGGTGGAGCGCGGCAGTGGGGTTGAGGCAGGCGAAACCATCGTGTCCGGTGCAGACGGAACGGCGCAGTTGCGCATGAGCGACGGCGCTTTCCTCTCGGTGCGCCCCGATACTGAGTTGCGTATTGATCAGTACCAATACAACGGCAAGCCTGACGAGTCCAGCAATACGGTCTTATCCTTGGTGAAAGGAACATTCCGCGCTTTTACCGGAGCGATTGCGAGCTTTAACAAAGACAAGTTCAAGATGAAAACTCTCACCGCGACCGTCGGCATACGCGGCTCCGGTAACGTGCTGAATTTCTCACCAAGCAACAACGTGACACTCAACCACACCATAGAAGGAAGCCACAGCGTTACCGCGGTGGACCTGAGCGGCGCAATACGCACACTGGTGACCCTGCCCGGGCAGACCGTGCAGGTCAACCCCAACGGGGTCATGCAGTTTGTGCCTACGCCTACGTTCATGCTGCAAGCTGCTACGGCAGCAGTAGCTCCCAGGCCGCAGCAACAAAGGGAACAATCGCAGCAGCAAAGCGCGGAGAAGAAAGAAGCAGACAAGCCAGGTTCAGGAAGCAAGGAGCAGGCGAAGGGGCAATCCGAAGAAAGCAAGCCGTCCCCGGAGAGCAAGCCGCAGGCGCAGGCTAAACCTGCTGGTGCGTCAGGCACGGCACCAGCGTCTGGTACGGCGGGTGCGGCGCCAGCTTCAGGTTCAACAGACGCAGCGCCAGCTTCGGGTTCGGCGGGCGCAGCACCAGCTCCGGGTACGGCAGGCGCGGCACCAGCCTCGGGTACGGCAGGCGCAGCGCCAGCTCCGGGTACAGCAGGCGCGGCACCAGCCTCGGGTACGGCAGGCGCAGCGCCAGCTCCGGGTACAGCAGGCGCGGCACCAGCCTCGGGTACGGCAGGCGCAGCGCCAGCTTCGGGTCCAGCGACGGGTATCGCGCCAAGCACGGCGATGCCCGCGGGTGGAACGGGTGGTGTAGCTCAGGGTGGGACAGCAGCCGCCGGAGCTTCAGCAACCGGTATGGCTACGCCCATAACGCCGGCGGCAACATCAGGAATACCGACAACTGTCGCGACGCCTGGGGGGGCATTTGGCACATCTGCAATGGGTCCGGCGACGAGCGGCACGACGTTCACCGCTCAGGTGACAGGTAGCAGCTCTGCGTTTTCGCTGCCTGTGGAGACATTCCGTACATCTGCGGTGGCTCCGGTAACGAGCGGCACGACGTTGACCGCTCCGGTGACAGGTACTAGCTCCGCACTTGCGCTGCAGGTAATACCAGCCGGCACGGGGCCAACCTTAGATGTCGCCAAGGTTACAGGGATTGCTACCGTTACCACCTTCGTTGACACTCGGGTTTCCGCCGCCGCCGGATGCACAGCCTCGAATAATTGGTGCGGAACCGGCACGGCTGCTGGAGCGGCCGCCGTAGGCGGATGCACAGCGGCAAATAATTTTTGCGGAACCGCTGCGGTTACAAGTGCGGCCGCCGTCATATGTGATGCAGCTTGCCTGGCGGCACGGATAGCGGCGCAAACATCGGTTGCCACGGGTGGTACAGCTACGGGTGTAGCTGGAGGTTGTACAGCGTTAAATAACTGGTGCGCAATTCCGGTGTCCGGCGGAATCACTGCCACATGCAATGCGGCTTGTGTAGCGGCAAAGGTGGCGGCTGGGACAGTCGGAACCGGCACCGGAGGATGTACCGCAGAAAATAATTGGTGTGGAACAACAGGTGGCGTTGCCGGAACGACATGCGCAACCAATCCGGCGTTGTGTGTAACCACGGTCGCGGCAGGCGGATGTACGGCAGCAAATAACTGGTGCGCTACCGGCGGAGCCGCCGCAGCCGCCGCCGGATGCTCGGCCTCGAACAATTGGTGCGGAACCGGCACACCTACGGGAGCCGCCGCCGCTGGCGGATGCACGGCTGCGAATAATTATTGCGGAACCGCTGCGGTTACAGGTGGAACTGCCGTCGTCTGCGATGCGGCTTGCCTGGCAGCACGCATAGCGGCACAAACGGCGGTTGCCACGGGTGGAACTGCCACGGGTGTTGCCGGAGGATGCACCGCGTTAAATAACTGGTGCGCAATTCCAGTGTCTGGCGGAGTAACTGCCGCGTGCGACGCCGCTTGCGTAGCGGCAAAGGTGGCGGCTGGGACAGTTGGAACCGGCACCGGAGGATGCACAGCGGCAAACAATTGGTGCGGAACGACAGGTGGCGCTGCCGGAACGACTTGCGCGACCAATCCGGCGCTGTGTGTAACCACGGTCGCGGCAGGCGGATGTACGGCAGCAAATAACTGGTGCGCTACCGGCGGAGCCGCCGCCGCCGCCGCCGGATGCTCGGCCTCGAACAATTGGTGCGGAACCGGCACACCTACGGGAGCCGCCGCCGCGGGCGGATGCACGGCGGCAAATAATTATTGCGGAACCGCTGCAGTTACAGGTGGAGCTGCCGTCGTCTGCGATGCGGCGTGTCTGGCAGCACGCATAGCCGCGCAAACAGCGGTTGCCACGGGTGGAACTGCCACGGGTGTTGCCGGAGGATGCACCGCCTTGAACAACTGGTGCGCGATTCCAGTGTCAGGCGGAGTCACCGCCACCTGCGATGCTGCTTGCGTTGCGGCCAAGGTGTTGGCCGGGACAGTTGGCACCGACACGGGAGGGTGTACAGCATTAAATAATTGGTGCGGAACAACAGGCGGCGCTGCCGGAGCGACATGCGCAACCAATCCGGCGCTGTGTGTAACCACGGTCGCGGCAGGCGGATGTACGGCTGCAAACAATTGGTGCGCTACCGGCGGAGCTGCTGCTGCCGCCGCCGGATGCTCGGCCTCGAACAATTGGTGCGGAACCGGCACCGCTGCGGGAGCCGCCACCGCGGGCGGATGCACGGCTGCAAATAATTTTTGCGGAACCGCTGCGGTTACAAACGGAACTCCCGTCGCATGTGACGCGGCTTGCCTGGCGGCACGGGCAGCACTACAAACAGCAGCTGTCACGGCTGGAGCGGCTACGGTTGGTTGCACCGCATCGAATAACTGGTGTGGAACTGCAGTGGTTTCGTGTGCCAATAACCCGGCACTTTGCACGAATGGAGTTGTTGTAGGTGGAACTGTTGGAACTACATGCGCAACTAATCCGGCGCTTTGCACAGGTGGAACTACCACGATTTGCGATGCGGCCTGCGTCGCAGCTCAGGTTTCTGCCGCCCAAGCCGCGGCTTGTGCGGCCAATCCGGCATCCTGCACGGCTGGAACGGTCAACCCGGCTTACGCTTGGGCATATGATGCGAGCGGCAAACTGCTGCCAGGCTACACGCTTGTAAATGGTATTCCGACGCTCACTGGATCAACTTGCGATGCGGCCTGCATTGCAGCTCAGGTCGCTGCGGCCCAAGCCGCGGCTTGTGCGGCCAATCCGGCATCCTGCACGGGTGGAGCTGGCCCCGTAGGCACGATTGGTGGTACCTGTACTGGATTCAGCGCTCCGGCCGGCGCCTTTTGTTCGGGCGGTATCTGGGTAACGGCCGCAGGCACATTTCCTGTCGGCACGATGGGCGGCACGTGTACTGGCTTCAGCGCTCCCGTCGGCGCCTTTTGTTCGGGCGGTATCTGGGTAACGACCACAGGCACGCTGCCGGTGGGTACGATTGGCGGGCCTTGTGCCGGCTTCAGCGCTCCCGCCGGCGCTGTTTGTTCCGGCGTTATCTGGGTAACGACCGCAGGCACCCTGCCTGTGGGTACGATCGGCGGCACGTGCACCGGTTTCAGCGCCCCGGCCGGCGCCTCCTGTACTGGCGGCATTTGGGTAACGTCCGTAGGCACACTGCCGGTCGGTACGATAGGCGGGCCTTGTGCCGGCTTCAGCGCTCCGGCCGGCGCCACTTGTTCAGGCGGTATCTGGGTAACGACCACAGGCACCCTGCCTGTGGGTACGATCGGCGGCACATGTCCCGGCTTCAGCGCCCCGGCCGGCGCCACGTGCACGGGCGGTATCTGGGTAACCACCACAGGCACACTGCCTGTGGGTACGATCGGCGGCACATGTACCGGCTTCAGCGCCCCGGCCGGCGCCACGTGCACGGGCGGTATCTGGGTAACCACCACAGGCACACTGCCGGTGGGTCCGATCGGCGGCACATGTACCG
>JACRAS010000019.1 GCA_016234705.1 Betaproteobacteria bacterium
AGGCAAGCGCGTTGTCCACGAGGTTGGAGATGAGGCGCTTGATGCCCATGCAGCGCAGCGCCTGCGCGGGCACCGGCTCGATGCGTGTTTGCACGGCATGGCCTAGGCGCAGCTGGTCCACCACCTCGCGCACCAGCTCGGTGATGTCGGTGGACGTCAGCGGTTCTTCGCTCTGGGTGCGGGCAAAGTCGAGGAATTGGCCGATGATGGAATCCATATCCCCGATGTCGGCGATCATGCCTTGCTTGAGCGCTTCGTCGCTCGCGTTCATTTCGGTCGACAGGCGCAGGCGCGCGAGCGGCGTGCGCAGGTCGTGCGAGATGCCGGCGAGGATCAGCGCACGGTCGGCGTCCAAGCGCGCAAGGTCTTGCGACATCTGGTTGAAGGAGCGCGCCAGCGTTTCGATTTCAACCGGTCCGGTTTCAGGCAGCGGTGCAGGCGTCTTGCCCTTGCCGATGTCGGCCGCTGCGGCCGCGAGCGCTTTCAGCGGACGGTTGATGCGCGACACGATCAGCCAGGCGCCGATCAGGGACAAGAGCAGCGCGAGCGCCGTCCATCCCAGCCATTGCCAGGGAAACGGCCGTTCCAAGCGTTCGCGCGGCAGCACCACCCAGTATTCGTCGTCGTCGATGTGAAAGCTGATGAAAAAGCCGTGCAGGTCTCCGATGCCGGAGGCGAAGCGGGTATTCTCGCCCAGCTGACGCCGGACCTCGGAATGCAGCATGTGCGCGAACGCGGTGTCGCGTGCCGGCAGCAATTTTTCGTTGGGATCGGCCGGATAGATGCGTATGCCTTCGCGATCGGACAATTCGACGAGCAGCGCGCGCCGCTTATCTGCATGCGCGGTGACCAGCGCGGCGCGGGTAAGATTGACCACACTCACCACCATTTGCGCCAATTGCTTGGCGCGCGGCTCGCGCTCGTGGCTGCGCAGAATCTGAAACCAGGCCGCGACCGAAATGATCATCAGCAGGCTGATCAGCAGAAACGAGCGCCACAGCAGCGTGCGCGGCAGCAAGGTCACGCTTTGCCATCCGGCACGAACACGTAACCGAATCCCCAGACAGTCTGGATGTGCACCGGATGCGCCGGATCGGGCTCGACCAGTTTGCGCAGACGCGAGATCTGCACGTCGATGGCGCGATCGAATACCTCATATTCGCGCCCGCGCGCGAGTTCCATCAGTTTATCGCGCGACAGCGGCACCCGCGGATGGGTGAGCAGTACTTTCAGCAGGGCGAATTCGCCTGTGGTGAGGGCGATGGTGGTGCCGTCGCGGGTCAGCGCGCGGGTGGCAAGATCGACCGTGACCTGGCCGAAGCTCATCCGGCCTTGCTCGAGCGCGGGTGCGCCCGGCGGCAGGGGGGCGGTACGCCGGCGCAGCACGGCATGGATGCGCGCCACCAGTTCGCGCGGGTTGAACGGTTTGGGCAGGTAGTCGTCGGCGCCCATTTCCAGGCCGACGATGCGGTCGACGTCGTCGCCCTTGGCGGTCAGCATGATGATCGGGATTGTGTCCTTGACGCCGCGCAGGCGCCGGCACACCGACAGGCCGTCTTCGCCCGGCATCATCAGATCGAGCACCATCAGGTCGAACCTTTCGCGTCCGAGTAACTTGTCCATCGCGGGCGCGTCCTGGGCGGCGTGAACGCTGAAGCCCTGCTCGGACAGGTAGCGCTTCAGCAGATCGCGCAGCCGCAGGTCGTCGTCAACCACGAGGATTCTGGTTTTTGCGCTTGTCATGCGCGTATCGTACTCAATATCGCCGGCCTGTAAGTGCAGATAAGTAAGAAACCATGTCAATTCCACCCTTGGTAACAAATTATTACAAATTCCGGACCGATGATCACCCTTTCATGGCACCACGGCGCTAGTATGCGTCCACGGCTTCATTTCGAGGAGCAAGGGGTGAAATTTCTACCGATGTTTTGCGTCGGCCTGATCGTTGCCGCCAGCGCGACGCCGGCAGCGGCAGACCCGTTCGAGCGGGGCATGGGGTTTCGGTTTTTTGTCCAGGAGCAGCGCCCTCGGCCCGAGCAGCAGCGCGACGCAGACAGGCCCGCGCCGCAGCGCGAAACGCGTGCGCCTGGCGACGCCGATCGCGGCCGCATGAGCCCGGATGAGCGGCGCCAGCTGCGCCGCGATATCCAGGACGCAGGCAAAGACATCTATCACCGCGACCGGCAGGCGCCCAGGCGCGAGCAACGCCGGTGAAAGCGAACTGCAAGATCCTGTAGTTGCGCGCGGCGGCTTAGATCACACTGTTCTTGCTCTCGTGCGCGAGCAGCCAGCGTTTGCGCGCGAGGCCGCCGCCATAGCCGGTGAGCGAACCGTTCGCGCCGATCACGCGGTGGCAGGGCACGACGATGGCAATCGGGTTGCGGCCGTTCGCGAGCCCCACCGCGCGCG
Source organism: Betaproteobacteria bacterium (assembly GCA_016234705.1). Classification (GTDB taxonomy): domain Bacteria; phylum Pseudomonadota; class Gammaproteobacteria; order Burkholderiales; family SG8-39; genus 2-12-FULL-64-23. The sequence goes on from JACRAS010000019.1 coordinate 2,410, forward strand.
AGGCCGTGGGCTGGCCGATGCGGCGCGCGAGTTCGCCGTAGCTGATGGTCTCGCCGTAAGGGATATCGCACAGCGCGCGCCAAACGCGCTGCTGGAATGGCGTGCCCTCGGCCGCCAGCGGCAGTTCGAATTCGCGCAGGTCACCGTCAAGATAGGCCTGCAGTTGCGCGCGCGGGTGCTTGAGCATCTTCTTGTTACGAATCGCTGTAGCGCGTCTGGCTGCGTGCTTTTCGTTGTTCATGTAGAGCCCGGTCAGCGCCTTCCCGTCCGAAATCAGCATCAAATCGCCAATCGGGCTTTGAATCGTGTCGTAGTACCTCGTCTTGTCCATTTTACTTGCTCCTTTACTTCAAACTCGCCCACAAATGATGCGCGGCGTAAGCCCGCCACGGACGCCAGGGCTCGGCGGCGGCGAGCATGTCGCCGGGCTTGCGCAAGCCTAGGGCTTTCATCAGGCCCAGGTCGGCGTGCGGGAACGCGTCGGGATGGCCGAGCGCGCGCATGGCGATGTAATGCGCGGTCCACGCGCCGATTCCCGGCAGCGCCTGCAGGTCCTGCATGGTTTCTTCGATATCCACGCCGGGTTCCAGCTTGAGTTCGCCGTCGGCGAGCGCGCGCGCCAGAGCGCGGATGGTCTCGGCGCGCGCCTTCGTCAATCCGAGCGCTGTCAGTTCGCGCGGAGACGCTTGCGCGACGCGCGCGGCAGTGGGCGCGAAGAACGGCAACGTTTTCCCGGGGGCCGCCTTGGCGTCAAGGAGCGCAGGCTCACCGAACGCGGCCGCGCAGCGCCCGAACAGCGTGCTTGCCGCTTTCACGCTCACCTGCTGCCCCAGCACCGCGCGCAGCGCCAATTCGAAACCGTCGAAGGCGCCCGGCGCGCGCAGGCCAGCCTGGCGGCGCACGATGGGTTTCAGCCGCGTATCGCGTGAGAGCTGCTCCTCGATTACGCGCGGATTCGCGTCGAGGTCGAACAGCCGGCGCACGCGCGCGAGCAGCGGCGCCAGCGCCGGCATCAGGCTCGAGGAGATTTCCAGGCGCAGCGCGTTCTGCTGCGGCAGCGGCTGCGCCGCAAACCAGCCTCGATGCGTCGTGCCGCCGGCATCCAGGCTCGCCGTACGCAGGTAGCGCTGAGCTTGCGCGCATTCCACACTGCTCGCGCCGCGGCTCACGAGAAATGCGACCAGGCGCGGCCAATCCAATGGCGGGCGGTAGGCGAGCTTCAGCGTGATCACATCCGCATGCGTTGACGGTTTGCCCTGGCGGCGCAACGCCGTCGGATTCAGGCCATAACGCGTCTTGAACAGGTGATTGAAGCGGCGCACGCTGGAAAAGCCGCTGGCGAACGCGACGTCGGTCATGCCGAGCGTGGAATCCGTGAGCAAATGCTTCGCCAGCAGCAGCCGGCGCGTTTGCGCCAGCTCGACCGGTGTCACGCCGAACTCGGTCTCGACCACGCGCCGCAGTTGGCGCGAGGAAATGCCGTATTCCGCCGCGAGCCGCTCCAGGTCGCCCTCGTTCAGGGCACCGGAATCGATGCGCGCCACGGCCCAGCGCGCGGCCGTGCGCACCGCATCCACAGGCGCATGACCGGGCGCGAGCTCGGGCCGGCAGCGCAGGCAGGGGCGGTAGCCGGCGCGCTCCGCCGCGGCGGCGTTCGCGTAGAAGCTGCAGCGGTCGCGTCCGGGGATGCGCGCGGTGCACACCGGGCGGCAGTAAATGCCGGTGGTGGAAACGGCGACGAAGAAGCGGCCGTCGAAGCGCGCATCGTGCGCCTTTAGGGCGGAGTAGCAGCGGCGGGGATCGAGTTCCATGGATGCAGTGTAGACGCGCCTGCCAGGCCTGTCTGGCCGTTTTCGGACATTACAGCAAACGCTCCTGCGGTTAAGTGCGAACCGATGTTCAACGCCGGTCTATTTCTGCGCCAGCAGATGCGCGATGGAATTCGCGTAGTAGCGCAGCAGCGCGGCTTCGGCCGGAACGGCTGCGTACAAGCCATCGCGCTCTTCCACGATGTGCCGCAGCAGCAGCATGCGCAGGCCCGCGGTGATGGCGTAATCGCGGTCGCGGCGCGGGATATAGATATGCGCGCTCGCCGCTTCCAGGCGTTCGATCAAGGACTCCACCTCCGATTTGATCTCGAGTTCGGACAGGGCCTGGCCCGCGTTGCGCTCGAATACCAGCGCCACCAGCGGCACCGGCAGGACCGGGATCAACTTGCCGACGCCCTGCATCAGATGGTCGCCCAGTTCGGCCATGCGCGCGTAGCGCTCTTCTTTTGCCAGCTTGCGGAAATCGAAGCCGCGCACGCGCACGAATTCGCGCATCGATAGCGGCGTGCCGAAATTGACGCAGGCGTAGCCGAAGCGGTGCCATTCGCTTTTGATCATCAGACGGGCCTGATGCGCGGCGAACGCGAGCGTGTTCCACGCCGCTCGGAGGGCGCCGGTTTTCTTGGCGTTCTCGTCCAATCCAAGCAGCAGCGAGCGGTCCTCCAGCGTGCGGTCGTAGTTGATGCCGAGGGGGATGAACACCAAGTCGCGCTCACCCGCGGGGTTGAAGCCGCGCACCATGTAGTCGAGCGCGCCGAGCTTGGGCGCGCGCATCCTGCCGTCGCGCGTGAGGCCGCCTTCGGGGTACACCGCCTGGGTCACGCCGGCTTCCGTGGCCATGACGATGTAGCGCTCCAGCACTTTGCGGTAGAGTTCGTCGCGCGAGTTGCGCCGCACGAAGTAGGCGCCCATGGAACGGATCAGTTGCTGCAGCGGCCAGATGCGTGCCCATTCGCCCACGGCGTAGGACAGCGCCGCCTGGTCCGCGACCAGGTAGGCGGCGAGGATGTAGTCCATGTTGCTGCGGTGATTCATCACGAACACCACCGTCGCATTGGGCGGCACGCGCGCGAGGCCTTCGCTGTCGGTGTAGCCGACGCGCACGCGGTACAGCGACTGGGCGATTCTGCGCCCGAGCCAATAGCCGACGCGGAAATAGAAGTAGGCGTTGAATGCCGGCACGATTTCGCGCGCGTAGCCCCGGATCTGTGCCATGATCACTTCGCGCGGCATGTTTTGCCCGCGCGCGAAGGCCGCTGCCGCCTGTTGCACTTTTTCGTCGTAGAGCAGGCGATCGACTAGCACTTGGCGGTGGGTCTGCTGGAACGGGCGGATTTCGATCCTGAGGCGCGAGCCGACTTCGTCCAGCACCTTGCTGGCGCGGCTGCGAATGAACCAGCGCACGCTCGGCACGAGCAGCCGGTCGAGCAAGCCGATCAGCGCGAGCGCGCCCACGAGTACGACCAGCCACAGTGGCAGGGTTACAGTGCTCATGCCGGCCCTGGCGGGGGAGGCCCGATTATTGCTGGCGCAGTACGCGCTTCAGGATCTTGCCGGTCGCGCTCTTGGGCAGTTCCCTGACGAATGCGACTTGCGCCGGGGCCGTGTGCAGCGCCGGTTGCTCGCGACAGTAATCGACAATCTCCTGCTCGCTTGCGCTCATGCCTTCCTTGAGCACGATTTCGTTGGCGGCTTGGTTGATTTCGGCGTACAGCGCTTGATGCTCCGACTTCAACGGCGTCGGCGTCTTGAATTCCATCGTGGCGGCTCCTTTGGGGACGGCTCTCCTGGTCGCGTTTTGCCATTGTCGCAGAAACCAGGTCCTTCAGGCTCTTCCACGGGCTGTCGGTGCGCACCGCCGGCACGCTGGGGTCGGCCGAGATCAGCGCGGTCGGCAGGCGGCGGTCGGTGCCGGATACGCTAAAATGCGGCATCGCATTCCCGCATCTGCCGTGAATCTCATCGCGCTCGAAACCTCCACCGAGTACTGTTCGCTCGCCGTGTCGCGCGGCGCGCGGGTATTCGGGCGCAGCTTCCATGCCGGGCAACGGCACTCCGAACTCGCATTGCCCGTATTGCGCGAGTTGCTGCTGCAAGCCGGGCTGGACATGCAGGCCGTCGAAGGCATCGCCTATGGCGCGGGGCCGGGATCGTTCACGGGCTTGCGCATCGCCTGCGGCATCGCGCAAGGCTTGGCTGTGGCGCGTAATCTGCCGCTGGCGGGTATCGGCACGCTGCTCGCGCTGGCCGAGGATTGCGGCGCCGGCAAGGTGATCGCCTGCCTCGATGCGCGCATGGGCGAGGTGTATCATGCCGCCTATCGCAAGAGCGGTGGCAAATGGATCGAAATGCATGCGCCTGCGCTTTACCAACCGGACACCGTGCCGCAGGTCGAAGGCGGAGGTTGGATCGCTTGCGGCAGCGGCTTTCGCGTGCATGGCGCGGTGCTGGCGCAGCGTTACGGCGGCAGAATCGCGCGCACCGATGCCGACGCCATTCCGAATGCGGCGGCGATGCTGCGTCTGGCGCTTGAGGTGTTCGCTGCCGGGCGGGGCGTCGATGCGGCCGCGGCGGCGCCGCTCTACGTGCGCGACAAGGTGGCGCTGAAGATGAGCGAACGATGAGCGCCGTACTCAAACCCGTGATCGAGCTGCGCCCCATGACCGAGGCCGGTCTGCCGGCGGTGATGGCGATCGAAAACGCGATCTACGCGTTTCCCTGGACGCCGGGAAATTTCCGCGATTCCCTCGCCGCCGGCTACGATTGTTCAGCCTATATGCGCAATGGCGAGCTGATCGGCTATGCCGTAGTGATGCTGGCCTCAGACGAGGCGCATTTGCTCAACCTCAGCATTGCCGCGGGCTGCCAAAGGCAGGGCTACGGCGGCCAGTTGCTGCAGCGCCTGTGCGAAGTCGCGCGCGGGCAGGGCGCGCGGCTGATGTTGCTGGAAGTGCGGCCGTCCAATGCTGCCGGGCTGCGGCTGTATGAGCGCCATGCTTTCCAGCGGGTAGGTCTGAGGCGCGAATACTATCCTGCGCAGGCCGGGCGCGAGGACGCGCTGGTTCTTGGCCTGCCGCTATGATGTCGCGCCGGGAATTATTTCTCGAGGAAATCGGCTTGACGCCGCTATGGCGGCTGAAAAGCGGGGAGGTGGGAGGAGGGATGGGGGAGGAGGAGGAAGACCGGAGCGCGTCGGTCGCCGCGGTTCCAGCCACCCTCGCGAGGCCGGCTTCGGCGCAACCCGCGATTGACGCGGACGATCGTGCCGGGCGCATTGCGCGCATGGGCTGGGCCGAACTCAAGGCGGCCGTCGCCGCCTGTACGGCCTGCGGCCTGCGCAAGACCTGTACTCAGACCGTGTTCGGCGTCGGCGACGAGCGAGCCGACTGGTTGCTGGTGGGCGAGGCGCCGGGCGCGGAAGAAGACGCGCGCGGCGAGCCCTTCGTCGGTCAGGCGGGAAATTTGCTCGACGCCATGATCGCCTGCATCGGCTTGAAGCGCGTCGAGGATGTCTTCATCGCCTATGTGCTCAAGTGCCGGCCGCCGGGAAACCGCAATCCCGAACGCGCGGAAATGGCGCAATGCTCACCGTTTCTCGCGCGTCAGGTCGAACTGATCCGGCCCAGGCTGATCCTCGCCATGGGGCGCTTCGCCTGCCAGACCTTGCTCGATACCGACGCGAGCATCGCTTCGCTGCGCGGCCGCCTGCACCGTTATCAGGGCGTGCCACTGATCGTCACCTACCATCCGGCCTACCTGTTGCGCAGCCTGCCGGACAAGGCGAAAGCCTGGGAAGATCTTTGCTTCGCCCGCCGCACCATGGCTGGTCTGGTTGCTCAGGCCTGAGGCCGCGCGGCAGCGGCTTGAAATCCGCGCTCGCGCCCCCAACTAAGCAGCGGGTCATATCGAGGAGAATCCACATGCGCAGGATATGGGTGATGGTGCTGGCTGCAATAACGCTGGGTCTTTCCGGCTGCGGTTACAACGACATGCAGCGCGGCGACGAACAGATCAAGGGCAGTTGGTCCGAAGTGCTGAACCAGTACCAGCGCCGCGCCGATCTGGTGCCGAACCTGGTCAACACCGTGAAGGGATTTGCGGCACAGGAGCAGCAGATACTGATCCAGGTGACCGAGGCGCGTTCGCGCGTCGGCAGCATCCAGGCCACGCCCGAACTGATCAACGATCCTGCGGCTTTCGCCAAGTTCCAGCAGGCGCAGGCCAGCCTTTCCAGCGCGCTCTCGCGGCTGCTGGTGGTTTCCGAAAACTATCCGCAGTTGAAATCGGATGCGAATTTCCGCGATCTGCAGGCGCAACTCGAAGGCAGCGAGAACCGCATCGCCGTGGCGCGCAACCGCTACATCAAGTCGGTGCAGGAATACAATATTCTGATCCGCACTTTTCCCAACAATCTGACGGCTATGCTGTTCAGCTATCAGGTGAAACCCAATTTCGCAGTCGAAGACGAGAAGGCCATCGCCAAGCCGCCGACGGTGAGCTTCGACAAGCCCGCCGGCGCGCCTGCGCCGGCCAAGTGACCGGAACGAAGAAGTAGCCGCATGAGCCTAGGAGCAGGGGCCCCGCGAAGCGGGGATGCGACCCGGGCGAAGGCGGCAAGACGCCGACAGTGTGGTCTATGCGTCGCGTCAATTCCAAGGAGGCGGCGCGCATGAGCGTTGCTCGATTGCGGGCGTGTGCGCTTGCGTGGTCCAAGCTCATGCGCAGCCGCTCAGGGCTGCGTGCCCTGATTCGGTTGTTCGGCATTC
>JACRAS010000180.1 GCA_016234705.1 Betaproteobacteria bacterium
AACGACAACCTTAGCATCACCGCCCGGTCCTCCGCCGTCATCGCCCGGCAATGTCCCCGGGCTGAACACTTGACCGAGCGATCCCGTAATAACCGCCCGAGAAATTCGGCACCGATGGCGATTACCGGATTCCGGCTCTCGCGCTTCGCGCTCGGCCGGAATGACGAGGTCAGAGCGGCGCGGGCGATGACAAAGGAGTGGAGACGGCGCACTAAACGAAAAAACCCCCGGCGGTTTCCCGCCGGGGGCTGTCTCAAGCAAACTTCGCCTTGATCAACCGATCAGGGATAGAAGTTACGCTGGATGCGGAGTTGAGCAGCCCACGCGTCCTGGTCCATCGACGTCGCGGCGACGCCAGAGAAGGCCGAGTTCAGCTTGCTGTAGATAACGTCGACGCCGACTTCCAGATTGGGAACCGGAGCCCACGCGGTGCGGGTGCCGACCTGCCAGATCGAGAAGTCCGGGTTTGCACCCGCGGTGAACGCAGCGAACAGCGCGGTGGCGGCATCGTTGTAGTCCACCTCGGTGTAGCCGCCGTAGATCGACGTCTTCCACTTCGGGTTCCAGTTGTGCTCGAACGCAGCGCCGACGCTCCAGGCCGACGTCAACTGGACGTCGCCCGTGGCACCATAGACGCCATCGGACAGGAGACCAAAGCCGGACTCGCCACCCGATGTTTTGCCGTAGCTGGTACCGGCCGTCGCGTACCTGATCGCACCCTCGGTCCAGTTGAACTGGGCCGCGAAGTAGTCGCCCTTACCGATCATCGGCGCATTCAGGCGCAGACCGGCGCTGAAGGCATAACCGATCTCATTGCCCGGATGTCCGGAGGCCGGGCCAGCAGCGGTATAGTATTCGGCGCTGGCGTTATGGATCGCACCGGCAACCTGGGCACTGCCCCAAGCCTGATCGATACGAAGATTGCCGACGACGTCCGGCCACTTGTTACCAACACGGCCCGAGGTCGCGGAGGCCGCCGCAAACGCAACGGCCGACGCAACCTGAGCGACGGCACCGTTACGCGATTCTTCCAAGCTGATGGTCGCCGACAGACCGTTGCCGAACTGGGCAGTGTAGGCGAAAACCTGCTGGCCGCCGTCACCCGTGTCGGCACCGGCGGGGGTCCAGTTCGCGCCGCCGTGGTAGGACAGCGCACTGTAGCCCATGAAGTCATAGAACGACTGCGCCCGACCGAAGGTGAAACCGGCGAGCTGAATGAACGCACGATTGGCGTTGAAGGCCGAAGCCGATCCGATTCCGGCCGTGATATTGGTAGCAGAAGTAGAGGTAGAGTTAGTCGCGTTGTCGCCCGAGAGACCCACCGCGATATAGGCGCGGAGCGTGCCGTATTCGGTCTGCGAACGCGCGTCAGCCGTGATGTAGCCACGGTTACGAGTGTTAAAGTCGGTGGTCGAACGGTTGTTGACGTTACCGGTCAACGGGCCGTTGGTCGTGTTGCCGTTGTAGCCATAACCCATCTGCATGCGGACCCAACCGCCGACCTTGATGCAGGTATCGGTGCCCGGGATGTAATAGAATCCCGCACCATACAGACTGCAAATCTTCACGTACTGGACCGGTTTGGCCTTAACGGGAAGATCGGCAGCCTGCGCCCCAGTCATCGCAACGACACCCGCTGCGGCGCCCAGGAGAAGGCTTTTCACCATCTTCATCTTGAACCTCCAAACATTGTTTCTATCGTGAGAGGGTTCCGTATCCGTCAAGTGCGACAGGCACCGATGGAACTTCCCCTTGCTCCCCGCTACCCCGAGAGACTTTTCACACCCTGCGAGCGACCCAACTTTAGTAGAGGAACCTGGGTCTACCACTTGATGCGATCCGCCGATCCGGACAGCACGACACGGGGATGCCCCCTCCGTCGCAGTCGGACATTAGCCGATGAGCCTCAAGGCGCAACGAAGAAGCACCCTTCCCACAGGCTCTTAGGGCACTTTTCGGCCGGGTGTTGCGCAAAAAACACGCGATGTATGGCGGCCCGCGGGCGATGTCTCTGATGTGCGCCGCGGCGCCGGCACGCTTTGATTTCTTGTTTGAAATCAATATATTATATACAATTACGGCCCGCGGCCGGCGGTCGAGCCAGGCGGTAAAGTCGAAATTCTTAAACGTTGCAACCGAGGAAATCGGCGAATTTGGGCCTGTTTAGCCCGGTGCGCCCCGCCTTGCGGAGCCGAGCGCGCCCATTTCGAAGGCGGCCGGCGCTGCCGCCCAGCCGAGACGATTCGCGCTGCGTCCGCCCGTCTTCGCCCTGCGGGCTACGACGGGCAGCCTTCGCACGAAAGGTGGCTTGCCAGCCGAAGCGGCGGAGCCGAAATCGCCCGCCTACGTTGCTTCGCAACTTCGGCGCGGCAGCCTTCGCCGCAAAATGGCTTGCCGAGCCGTAGCTCCGAAGGAGCGAAGGCTGGCGGAGCCGGAGGGATTCGAACCCTCGATACGCCTTTGGAGCGTATAACGGTTTAGCAAACCGCCGCCTTCAGCCACTCGGCCACAGCTCCGCGTCCTGAAATGCGTATAGAAACTGTATTCCTCGGTCAAACCGCCGGCATCGCGGCACGCCAGCATGCGCGATGAATTTATTCGCGGATTTACGAACTAAAGCGGAAATCGCAGGGTTATCCGGCTTAAAGACGACACGATAAGGAGACGTGCGATGCGCAAGGTATTTGCAGGAATGCTGATGGCGGCGGCGCTGACCGCGATGACCACCACGGCCGGCAAGGCCGATCCGTACAGGTGGTGCGCTGTGTACGGCGGTAGAGACGGCGGCGGCGGCACCAATTGCGGTTTCGTCACACTCGAGCAGTGCCGCGCGACGATTTCCGGTATAGGCGGCCTCTGCCAACACAATCCGTTCTATACCGGCCCCGACGAGAAACCGGCTTGGCGCGCGCGCAAGCGCACTCGGGACTGATCCAACAGGCGTGCCGTCAGGCGGCGACGAGGATCGCCGACACCGGCACCGCTGTCGCCTCCGGATGGCCTTTAAGCCAGTCACGCGCCGCGCGCTGGGCGCAGCCGATCTCCGCGTCGCTCATCTGCTCGGCGATTTCGCGGCGCAGCTGCGCGCCGTCCACGTGGCCGCGCATGGCCGCGATGTTGAACCACTTGTGCGCCTGCACCAGGTCGATCGCCACGCCCGCCCCCGAGGAATAGATCATGCCGAGCGCGAAGCAGTCTCCGGCATCCGCCGGTTCCGCGACCGGCAGCGCGGTTGCAATCTCGATGTCCACCATTTTTGGCCTCCCCATTATCGCGACTGCACCAGCCCCTGATCGGCCAATCGCGTCCCTGTTGCCCGGCCAAATTTTCCCGTCCGAGCGAGCGCGATCTTGCGGAGAAGATTTGAAGAGCAGTTTAAGTATCGCGATGAATCGAACATGAACGCTTGGCGCCGTGCCGCGCGCGAAATGCCGTATTAGCGCCGCAAATGGCCGGTTTCGGTGGGTGGTCACAAATTGCTAACCGCGCCGATTCAGCAGGAACTAACCACCGCCCGACTTCTTTGACTGAGGCGGGATACGCGCAGGCCATGCGGCCGGCGAAACCGGCGTCACGAACCAAGGCCTGCAAGTCATGAAATGTGCGACCACGATTGCGATCAAATTTGGATGCGCGGCCGTGCTTGGCCTGTCATTGATTTCAAGCGCCGCGCCAGCCGGCACGCCGGAGGGTATCTGGCTGTCGGAGGACGGCGCCACCAAGGTCCGTATCGCCAATTGCGCCGGCAAGCTGTGTGGCACCTTGGTGTGGCTTGATAAGCCGACCGACGCCACGACCGGCAAACCGAAAACCGACAAGCACAATCCCGATCCGGCCAAGCGCTCGCGTCCCCTGCTCGGCTTGCAGGTGGTGCGCGGCCTCGCGCCCAGTGGCCCGGATAAATGGTCGGGGCTCATCTACAACGCCGACGACGGCCGCACCTACCAGGCGCATCTGAAAGTGCAGAGCGCCAACGCCGCCCATGTCGAAGGCTGCGTGCTGGCGATCTTGTGCAAGGGACAGACCTGGAAGCGCAGCAACTAAGCGCGCGCTTTGGACCGCAGTAAACGCGCTTCAGCCGGTGCGCGCGCGCTGGCCGAACAGCACCGCCTGCACTTTCGGATCCTTCATGTCGACGCCCTGGCGCAGTTCGCGCCCGAGCGCCATGCCACGCTGCACCGCCGGCCGCGCCTTCACCGTCTCCAGCCAGCGCTTCAGGTGCGGAAACTGGTTGATGTCCTGGCCCTGCCGCTCCCACAGATTGGCCCAGCCGACGCAGGCCATGTCGGCGATGGAATATTTACCGGCGAGGAATTCGCGATCCGTGAGGCGGATGTTCATCACGCCGTACAGCCGGTTGACCTCGTCCTCATAACGCTTGATCGCGTAGGCAAGCGTCTCCCTGGCGTAATGCTTGAAGTGGTTGAGTTGCCCGGCCATCGGCCCAAGCCCGCCCATCTGCCAGAACAGCCACTGCTCGACCTCGACGCGCGCGCGCTCCTCGCGCGGATAGAATTTGCCGGTCTTGCGCCCGAGATATTGCAGGATCGCACCCGACTCGAAGATCGCAATCGGACGCCCACCCGGGCCGGCGGGATCGATGATCGCCGGCATGCGGTTGTTGGGGGCGATTTTCAGGAAATCCGGCTTGAATTGCTCACCCTTGGAAATGTTTACCGGGATCAAGCTGTAGGGCAGCCGGCATTCCTCCAGCATGATCGAAATCTTGAAGCCGTTCGGCGTCGGCCAGTAATAGAGTTCGATCGGCTTGGCGGTCGTCTTGGCGCTCGTCTTGGACCTTGGCTTTGCCCTCTTGGCCGCCTTCGCTGTCGCTGCCCGCTTCGCCTTGCCGCGCGCCATGTCGTTGCTCCATTGCCCTTCAAACTGACGGAAAATCGCGGTCAGACCTAGGCCCGCCGCGAGCGATCCGCAACCACCCGAACGGCCCTGATGCGCCTGCTATTTGGGCCGCCCACCCCGCCACCATACTGGACGAACACAACCAGCGATGGCTACTCTGGGCCCAGGGTTGCGCCGCTTCGGTCATGACGGCCGCGGGCAGCCCGCCAGCGCAATGAGAGGGAGCTATGACCAAAGCCATGTTCGCTGCCGCACTGGCCGCCGGGCTGATCGCGGCGCCGCTGCCGCAACTGACGCAACCCGCGGCCGCGCAGTACGCGCCGCCGGCAGCGGCAGAAAAAACCGATGCCAAGCCGAAGAAAGCGCCGAGCGCCGGCCAAGCGGCCATGCGCGAGCGTCAGAAGAAATGCGGCGCCGAATGGAAGGAAGCCAAGGCCGCCGGAAAGATCTAGAAGGGCACCACGTGGCCCAAGTACTGGAGCGCGTGCAACAAGCGGCTCAAGTCCGCGAACTGACGCGCGACCGGCATTCACGATTTGAGAAATAGAAACGGCCGCACGCGTGCAGTCGATACACTGAGGGCGTCGGCGAAACCAACAGTCTCGCCGACGCCCTCTGTCGTCATCGGGTCCGGAGCGCTGCAGGGCAACCGCGTTGCGCTCATCACTCCGCGCGCACCGGCCCGTATGACGCAATCTTCGACAACTATGGCCGAAGATCGAGCAGCAGCGTCAGAAGACTAGAGCCTTTTCTTCCGGCCCTTCTTCTTCGCCGTTTTCGCCGCTGCTTTCTTCTTTCTACGTTTAGCCATTGCTGCCCTCCTAGCCATAGATCATGGCGGGTGTCGCATCAGTACGGTCGGGGATCGACACGCACTGCACTCCATTTACTACAGAGCAATGAAAAAAACACTGACTCCACTTAACGATGTGTGTATGTGGCGCGCAAAACGCAGCGCGCGCACACGCAACGACGCACACAGCGCACACGACATCGTAGTAAACAAACGCTGAGCAACATTGCGCACACATCGCGCGCATGTTGCAAAAACATCGATGGAATAAGGACTTCTTGCAAGGACGATTGTGCGCCGTCAGCGTCGTGCAGCAGTCGGAATCGTGCGCATGCGCGCAAAATTTTGCGCTGCTGTTGACATGATGCGAGGCAAATGCAGCGCAAAAAATTTTTGCACAATTTGCCTCGCGCGAGGCTCGTGAATGTCCGGAATCGATCAAAAACGAGCGAATCAGTGCCAAGTGATTCGCGGCGCGTCCGTTCGCCATTGCCAAAATTTTGCACCGCCGCGCGCTTGAGTTCCGATTTCGATCGGAAATTTTGCGCAACGCGCGTCGGTGCGCCGACATGATCGCGCGCAAGTGCGTGACGCGCGCCGTGCTCGCGCGCGATTGCGCGCAGCGGTCAGAGTCCGAGTTTCTTTTTCAAGAGATCGTTGACCGCCTGCGGGCTGGCTTTGCCGCCCGAGGCCTTCATCGCCTGGCCGACGAACCAACCGATCGCCTTCGGATTGGACTTGGCGTCGGCGACCTTGTCCGGATTCTTGGCGATGATCTCGTCGACCGTCTTCTCGATCGCGCCCAGGTCGGTGACCTGCTTCATGCCGCGCTGCTCGACGATGGTCGCCGGGTCGCCGCCTTCCGCCCAGAGGATCTCGAATAAGTCCTTGGCAATCTTGCCGGAAATCGTGCCGTCGGAGATCAGGTCGAGCATCTGGCCGAGCTGGTCGGCCGACACCGGCGAATGCGCGATGTCCTTGCCTTCCTTGTTCAGCCGTCCGAACAGCTCGTTGATCACCCAGTTGGCCGCGGTCTTGGCGTCGCGTCCCTTGGCGACCGTTTCGAAATAATCCGCGGTCTCGCGCTCGGCCACCAGCACGCCTGAGTCATAGGGCGAGAGTGCAAAATCGCGCATGAAGCGCGCCTTCTTCTCGTCCGGGAGTTCCGGCAGGTGCGCTTTGAGGTCGTCGACGTAGGATTGCGTCACTTCCAGCGGCAGCAGGTCGGGATCGGGGAAATAGCGGTAGTCATGCGCTTCTTCCTTGGAGCGCATGGAGCGCGTTTCGCCTTTGCCGGCATCGAACAGGCGGGTCTCCTGCTCGATTGAGCCGCCGTCCTCGATGACCTCGATCTGCCGGCGTGCCTCGTGCTCGATCGCCTGGCCGATGAAGCGGATCGAATTGACGTTCTTGATTTCGCAACGAGTGCCCAAGGGCGCGCCCGGCTTGCGCACCGAGACGTTGACGTCGGCGCGCAGTGAGCCCTTCTCCATGTCGCCGTCGCAGGTGCCGAGATAGCGCAGAATCGAGCGCAGCTTGCTGAGGAAGGCTTTCGCCTCCTCGGCCGAGCGCAGGTCGGGCTTCGACACGATCTCCATCAGCGCGACGCCGGAGCGATTGAGGTCGACGTAAGAAAGGGTCGGATGGCGTTCGTGCAGGCTCTTGCCGGCGTCCTGCTCGAGATGCAGCCGCTCGATGCCGATTGTGACGCTCCTGCCATCGGCAAGATCGACCACCACGGCGCCCTCGCCCACCACCGGCGATTTGTACTGGCTGATCTGATAGCCCTGCGGCAGATCGGGATAGAAATAATTCTTCCGGTCGAACACCGATTTGAGATTGATCGTCGCCTGCAGGCCGAGCCCGGTGCGGATCGCCTGCTTGACGCATTCCTCGTTGATCACCGGCAGCATGCCCGGCATGGCGGCATCGACCAGCGAGACCTGGCTGTTGGGCGCAGCCCCGAATTCGGTGGAGGCGCCGGAAAACAGCTTCGACTTCGAGGTGACCTGGGCGTGCACCTCCATACCGATGACGACTTCCCAGTCGCCGGTCGCGCCTTTGAGCAGTTTCGACGTCTTGGCGGCGGTATTCATCGGGAACTCATGGCATCGGCGGTCCTCAGGCAATCGATTAGCCGAGCGGGCCGCGCCTGACAACAAGGGCTCACAATCAACGCAGGCTGGCGAGGAAGGCCTTGAAGACGCCGTTCGAGCGCAAGGAATCGGCGCCGGCGGCAATCAGCAGATCGACGTCCTCCGCCGGCAGCTTGAAGCGCGTGGGTATCGTATTGAGCTTTTGTGCGCGCTCCGGATCGAGCTGGTCGAAGTTCAGCCGGCCGATGAAAAATTTCAAATCCCGGCAATTCCAGTTGGGCGGCGCGCCGAGCTGCCGCCGCTCCGCCGCCGATAAGCCGCAGCGCCAGCGTACCAGCGCGGCCTGCCATTCGTTTTGGGTGGTTTCCAATACGGTGTAGCCGACCCGCACGCCTGCATCGATCGCGGTATCGGCGGCCGCCATCACCAGGTCGGCGCCGCGCGGGCCTTCCACCGCATTCACCCAATCGCCGCCCGGCCCGCGGCCCGCATCGACCACCATGAACAGCAGCCGGCGCAAGGCGACCGCCTGCTTCGGGGTCAACGGTCCATACGGTGTTTGCGACGACAGCCGCGCGATGGTGAAGCCGGAAATGCCGAAATTGTCGACCAGCCCGCCATCGAGCAGCTTGATATAGGGGACCTCGCCTTTGTGATAGCGCGCGAGCCCGTCGGCGAAGGCTTTCAGCAGCGGCGCCGCATTCGGATTGCGCCGCGCATGCTCGACCCATTGCGGCAGCTTCGAATTGCACTCCTGCGGGTAGGTCTTGATCACCACCGGCGCAAATACGACCGGCACCGCGGCGGAAGCCGCCACCGCATTCGAGATCGGATAGTTATTGAGATCGCTGCAGATGATGCGGAATGCGGTCGCACCGAACACGAAGGGCGTGCGGTTATAGATGTCGGAGGCGTTGATCCAGATGCGCGGGCGCCGCGTTTCGCGGAATTCGCCGAGCGTTGCGCCATGGAAGAGATTGGCGTCGAGCCAGCGCGGAAACTGCGTGGACTCGTTGATCCCGCCGGCGACCGCGCGCGAGATCGACACCAGATTGACACCGAGTTCGATCGACTCTTCGGCGTCGCGCAACAGAAAATTCTCGCGGAAATCCTCGAGCGCGGCGCGTTTCTTGAGACCGAAATAGGCCGCGGTCACCGAGCCGCCCGACACGCCCGAAATAAAATCGAGATGGTCGAGCAGCGAGACGCTCGTTTGCCCGCTTCGCACACGGGTGCGATCGATCTCGGTGAGCACGCCGAAGGAAAACGCCGCCGCCCGCGTGCCGCCACCCGAGAATGACAGGCCAACCAGTAAGTCATCGGCATAGGCGGGATCGTTGCGGCCAATCGCGGCGGCCGCATTGATATCGGATACCGGTTTGTTGACCGGATTGTTGTTCAAGCTGGCGCAGCCACCGACGACGAGGAGCGCCGCTAACCGTGCGATGACGCGATACGAAACCATCATGCTGATCTCACGATGGAACCGTACGCGTGCCGAGTGGGATTTTCGTTAACCGCCGACCCAGTGCGACCGATTATCATATTGGCGGCGCGGTAGCATCGTAGCTGATCGCACCGTCGCGCGGCTAGAGCGGCAATTCGCGCCCGAGCACCTGCTCGGCCGCATCGAAACTGTCGGTAAAGCCGCGATACTCAATCACGCGGCCCTGGCGCACGCGATAGAAGCTGGCGATACGGCAATGGATCGTGCGCCCGCTCGCGCGTTGCACGAGCGTCACGTCGGCAATTCCCGCCGCCCACTCACCCTCCACGGTTAGGTGCTCGGTAACGTGACGGTCGAAACGGTAGAGCGTATTGAGCGCCGCGAAGGCCTGGAATACCGCGACCTTGCCGCGGCGGCGTCCGACCTCGGGGAAAACCGCGGGCGGCCCGTGGAACAGCCAGTCCACGTCGTCGTCGTAGCGCGCCGCGATGCGTGTATAGTCGCCTTTGCGAAAGGCGTCCTGCACGTCCAGCACCGTCGCGCGCACTGAACTGGGATCGCTGCCGCTCGTCATGGGTCTGCCCGTGCGCCGCGGTCTAAATCTCGACCACGCGGCCGAGCGCCTGTTCGACCTGGTCGAAGCTATCGGCAAATTCGCGGAACTCGACGAGACGGCCATTCTGGATACGCAGGAAATTGGCCACGCGGAAGCGCAAAATGCGGCCGGTCGCGCGCTGCTTGAAGGATACGTCCGACATCACGGCGGCGCGGTCGCCATCCACGATGGTGACTTCCACATTGTAACTTACGAGCGAATAGGATTTTGCGATTTCGGCGAGGGCCTCCAGAACCGCGGCGCGGCCGCGGCGTACACCCGCGAACGGAAACACCGCGACCGGACCGTAGATAACCCAATCGATATCGTCATGGATCAGCGCGGCCAAGCGCTCGACATCGCCCCGGCCATAGGCGTCGTAGAGCTCGCGTACGCTGGCACGTGTGCCGCTCTCGCTCACGGTTTGCTCCCCCACCTTCGATCAGTATGTCGATACCTCTCGGCCAAGCCAAGCTTTTCATTGAGCGTTATCAATCGCATTCACGCCCTGGCTTACCGGGGCGGCAGGCCGCCGCCCGGTCGTTCCCGAAATGGCCTGAATTCGGCGTCGGTTTGGCGACGCTTTCGCCGAAATCGCAGCGCACAAAACTATCAGGAACCGCTTTCACCCGGCAGACGTTGGATAAACGTCATGGACAAAAACAACGGCACCTTCGGCATCATCATCGGCGGCATCGTCGCCGTGGTGGCGGCAATCTTCATCTTCAGCGGCGGCGAACTGGGCGGTAAGAAAACCGTCGAGAGCGATCGCGACCTGCCGCCGGTGCAAGAGACCAACAAACGCTAGATCACCACCACGTCTCCGGGCTAAACCGCCCTGCCGCCTGCTCGATCACATGCGCCGCTGAGAACAACGTCTCCTCGTCAAACGGCCGGCCGATCAGTTGCAGGCCGAGCGGCAGGCCTTGCGCGTCCAAGCCCGCCGGCACCGCGATGCCGGGCAAGCCCGCCATGTTCACCGTCACCGTGAACACGTCG
>JACRAS010000183.1 GCA_016234705.1 Betaproteobacteria bacterium
ATCATGTTCGAACTAGGCGTTGTCTACAGAAACATCAAGCGTGCCGACCGCGCTGCCGCCGACGGGCTGGCGAAGTTGGGCTCGGCCACGGTGCACGAGGCGATGGGCCGCGTCGGCCTGATGAAACCCTACATGCGGCCGATCTACACGGGAGCCTACGTCTGCGGCACCGCCGTCACGGTGCTGCTGCAACCGGGCGACAACTGGATGATCCATGTCGCGGTCGAGCAGTGCCAGAAGGGCGACGCGCTGGTGGTCGGCTGCACCGCCGACAACACCGACGGCATGTTCGGCGAAGTGCTGGCGACGGCACTGGTCGCGCGCGGCGTCATCGGGCTCATCATCGACGCCGGCTGCCGCGACGTGAAGGCGCTGACCGAGATGGGTTTCCCGGTGTGGTCGAGGGCGATCTCGGCCAAGGGCACGGTGAAAGCCGCGCTCGGCGCGGTCAATATTCCGGTGGTGTGCGCGGGCGTCAATGTCGAGCCGGGCGACGTGGTGGTGGCCGACGACGACGGTGTCGTCATCGTGCCGAAAAAGCTGGCGGTCGAGACGGCGGACAAAGCGCAGAAGCGCCACGACGACGAGGACGGCAAGCGCAAGCGCCTGGCCGCAGGCGAGCTCAGCCTCGACATGTACAAGATGCGCGAGGGGCTGGCGAAGGCCGGGCTGGTTTACGTCGATAGACCGGAGGACGTGAATTAAACTGTATGATATATTATTATGGAAAATCTGATTTCAGCGTGAAGTTAGATGGCTGTTTCAAAGCAAAAGTCTGCTGCGGACTTGGCGGCAAGAAATAACGCGCCGCCGAAGGCGTTGTTAGAAGCTTATCGCCAAGTGCTGCTCTGCGTATTTATCGCAACGTTATTCATAATCGTGCTACTGGCGATTTCGGTCATAAAAATTTCTTTGTTGCCAACCGTGATCTTGGCCGGAGCTTTGGGCGCGTTTTTCAGTTCGCTGATGCGGCTTTATCGATACGAGGACTTGCCAAAAGCGCTGGTCGGAGATGGACCACGCCTTCACAGCTTTTACCTGGTTATCTATTCATTGGTGCCGATGCTCATAGGAGCAATTGCCGCGGCGGTTCTCTACGTCGCCTTCGCTTCAGGATACATTAAAGGCACCCTGTTTCCCGAGTTTGACTGCTACAAAGATTTGACCTGCGACGCGTTCAAAGATTTTGTTCAAAATTACGGCCCAAAGCCCCCGGATGGTTTCGCGAAGGTGTTGGTTTGGGGATTTCTGTCCGGATTTTCCGAGCGGCTTGTCCCTGATCTTTTGCTCAAGATTACGAAATCAACTGAAGCAAAAGATAGATCGTAGGCACTATCATCGCGGCATCGACTCGGCAACGGCGGCTCGCACGGCGCCGTAGCATTCGCACGAACGTTTCTCCAAGCCCTTGCGATCGACAATGCGGATGACGCCGCGCTTGTAGGTGATCAGGCCTTCCTCTTGCAGCTTATTGGCGCTGCCCAAGACGCTGGTGCGGCGCACGTCCAGCCATGCGCCTGGCGGAGCAGGCGCGACACCCGGTTCATCGATTGGGCCCGCCATTTGCTGTTCTGAAGAACATTGCGAATCCAACTGCGACGGCATTCGCAAAGTCTATTCGCGCGACGGAGCAAAACGCTTATCGACTGCCGCGAGGACACCCACGCCGCCGTCATGCAAAGGTTTCGCGCTAGCGGTTGGCGTCGCTCCAGGGCGCGATGCGCCGCTCGACCCATTTCAGCGCTGAAGTCAGCGACACGCCAAGGAACATCAGCAGAATGATGGGAACGAAGGTTTTGTCCATGTCGAAGATGTGGGCGTAGCGCGTGATCATGTAACCGAGGCCGGAAATCGTGGTGTAGAACTCGGCGATCACCACGCCCACCAGCCCGCGGCCGATCGACAGCCGGATGCCGGCGGCGATATAGGGCAGCGCAAACGGGAACAGCACGTCGCGCCACATGCGCCATTCGTTGGAGCGGAACGAGCGCGCCACCTCGAGCATGTTCTTGTCGCATTCGCGCACGCCCTGATAGGTGTTGATCAGCACCGGAAACACGCAGAACAGGAACACCACGATCACCTTGGCCTGCATATAGATGCCGAACCACAGCACCAACAACGGCACCAGCGCGACCATTGGCGTCGCGTACATGGCGTTGACCGGCAAATCGAGCGCCCAGTCGACCGGACGGTAGCGCGCCATCAGGATCGCCAGCGGCACGCCGACGATGATCGCGAAGCCGAGCCCGTAGAACAGGACCAGCAGGCTCTCCACCATATAGTACTGGAGCTCGCCGCTGACGAACGTCAGTTCGTAGAACGCGAGCGCGATCTTCGACGGATAGGAGAAGAAGATCGGATTGACCAGCGGCCCCACCAGCTCCCAGACGATCAAGATGAAAGCGAGGAAGCCGTAACGATAAAACCGCGGGTGCATCCAGAGCGGCACCGGCTTGGGCGTAGCCTGCGACGACACCCCCGCCGGGAGGACGCCGGTGTGAACTTCGTTGGCGACGCTCATCGCATGCGCTCCGTCGGTTGCAGCATCAACCGGCGGGCGCGACGGAAGGTTCCCGCGCGCCCTGCCGGATTCTCGTTACGCGGTTCTCAGCTTTCCGAAGGGCAGACCGGGCCCTTCCATTCGCCGAGTTCCTTGAGCGCCTCGGTGGCGAACGACAGATCGATCAGCTCGTCGTATTTCGGCGCCTTGCCCTTCGGGATATTGCCGACCCGTTCCATCAGGTCGGCGGTGAACCCCACCCGCGTCGCGCTCATGCCGTGATTGGCGTCCCAGATGCATTCCCTGATCAGGTAGTCGAGCGTCTTCTCGGCCACGTCCTTCGGCAACTGGGTGAATTTGACGATGGTCGGCATCACCTTGGCCTTGTCGGTGTAGATCAGCCGGGTGGCTTCGATCGTGGCCTTGACGAAAGCTTTGAGCGCGGCGCGCTTTTCGGCAACGGTCTTCTCGGTCACCGTCATGACGTTGTAGAGATTCTTCGGCTGGATTTCCCACATGCGCGCGATCGCGTGCAGGCTCGGCACTTTGCTTTGCGCGATCATTTCCTGCTCGACATGCAGGATCGCGGTGTCGACCTGATTGGCGACCAGCGCCGGCACATCTTCCGACGCGATGCTGACGAAGTAAACTTCCTTGGGATCGATCTTGGCCGCGCGCAACACGCCGCGGCTGAGCGTGTCGGCGAAGCCTCCCGGCTCCTGGATGCCGATGCGCTTGCCCTTCAGATCGGCCATCGACTTGATGTCTTTGTTGACCACCATCGAGGCTTCGAGCTTGGGTGCGAAGGCAAGGATCATCTTGGTCGGCGCGCCTTTGGCGCGGCCGACGGTGGCGAACGGCCCAGGCGCCGCGGCGATGTCGGCATTGCCCGCCACCATGGCGCGATAGGCGTAGACGCCGCCTTCGAGCTGAATGGTGGTGAGGTCGACGCCGCCCTTCTTGTAAAGGCCGAGCTCCCTGGCGATGAAGATCGGCATGAGCACGACGTTTGGCGGCGTCGTGGGCATGGACACGACCAACTTGGTCTGCGCCTGCGCGGCGCCCGGCAGCGAGAGCGCGGCCGCAAACATCGCCAAAATCGACAAGAACTTGCGCATGTCATCCTCCCTGAGTTTTTTTAGCCCGTCCGAAGCGCTCCACGCCATCCGACGGATCGCGGGGTTGCCCGCTTGGTGCGATCTTGCCCGATCATACCTGTAAAAACAACGAAGGGGGCCCGTGTAATCCCGTTCGGCGGCCTCGGGAGCTGGCCGGTCGATCGCTCGGTCAATCGCCCCGTAATTCGCCTTTGACCGCGGCAAAGGCCCATGTCCTTATAGCGCCCGAAACCCGTAACCCCTTCAGCGAGCAACACCTTTGCAGCCAGAACCCATGCGTGACATCGCCCATCTCGGCCATGTCGAAATCCTGACGCCGAAATTCGACGAGAGCCGCAAGTTCTTCATCGACGTGATGGGCATGACCCAGAGCGGCGAGAAGGGAGACAGCGTTTTTCTGCGCGGCTGGGACGATTACGAGCGCTATTCGCTCAAGCTCACCGCCTCGAAAACCTCAGGCATGGCGCATTGCGCCTTCCGCACGCGTAGCCCGCAGGCGCTGGAGCGGCGCGCGGCGGCGCTCAAAGGTTCCGGCTTCGATGTCGGCTGGAGCGACGGCGACCTCGGCCACGGCAAAACCTTCGTCTGCAAGGACCCGGACGGCCACACCGTCGAGCTTTACTACGACACCGAATGGTATCAGCCGCCGCCCGACAAGACGCCGGCACTCAAGAACCAGGCGCAGCGTTATCCGGCGCGCGGCTGCTGGGTGCGCCG
>JACRAS010000179.1 GCA_016234705.1 Betaproteobacteria bacterium
AGCAAGGCGCGCTGCTGGTGACGGCCACGCAAGCCTGGCGTGCGCGGCCGCTGGCGATCGAGGCGGTGAGCACGGTCGGCGCCGGCGACAGCTTTGTCGGCGGCATGGTCGCGGCGCTAGCGGCCGGCAAGCCGCCGGAGCAGGCGTTTCGGGTCGCGGTGGCGGCGGCCTCGGCGGCCGTGATGAGCCCCGGCACCGAACTGTGCCGCGAGGAGGACGTGAAGCGGCTGCTGCCGGACGTGGAAATCAGCGAGTTCGCGCTGGCGCTGTCATAAGCAAAATAGGGCGGCCGGGCGGTAAGCTGCGGCCAAAATCGGCCGCAATAGAATGTCTATTCTCATGGATGAACCTGGCAGCACCGCCGACCGGGGTCGCCTCGAACCATGATCGCGCCGAGATCATCGC
Organism: Betaproteobacteria bacterium; assembly: GCA_016234705.1. Taxonomy (GTDB): domain Bacteria; phylum Pseudomonadota; class Gammaproteobacteria; order Burkholderiales; family SG8-39; genus 2-12-FULL-64-23. Next base: position 406 of record JACRAS010000179.1, read on the forward strand.
GGATGGCGTCGTGCACACCATCGGCGTCGTTTCGGGCATTGCCGGCGCCGTCGTTCTGCTGGCGATTGCGTTTAGCGCCGCGCGCGGCGTCGAAACCGGATCGGTCGTCATTTATGTTATCGGCCTGTTGTCGATGCTGGGCCTTTCCGCCGCCTACAATCTTTGGCCGGTGTCGCCGCGCAAATGGCTGCTTCGCCGCTTCGACCATTCGGCGATCTATCTGCTGATTGCCGCCACCTACACGCCGTTTCTGTTGCAGATGAAAAGCGGGTCCGTTCCTGCCGTTTTGCTCACGGTCGTCTGGCTGACCGCCGCCGTCGGCATCGCGCTCAAGCTGCGCTGGCCGGGACGATTTGACCGCCTTTCGATCGTTCTCTATCTGGTCCTCGGCTGGAGCGGGCTATTGGCCTACGCGCCGGTCGCAGAAGCACTACGCCCGCTGACGCTATGGCTGATCGCCATCGGCGGCGCACTCTATTCCATCGGCGTCATCTTTCACGTCTGGCGCAGCCTGCGCTTTCAGAACGCGATCTGGCACGGTTTCGTGCTGACGGCCGCCGGCGTCCACTACTCAGCGGTTCTGTCTTGCGTGGTGCTGGATATTTAATCTCAGCCGCCCGCCTTCGCTAAAGCTACCGCGGGCGGGCGAAGGGAAGCGAACCCTCCTATGCAGCTTGGGATGGTGAGCGCGATGGCGCTATTCGATTCCCTCTTGTTCTCGGTGGACCACACCATCAATACTGCCGATCTGATTTTTGGGAGGGCTACGTGTCGGACGCGGTGGGGATCGGTGCCAGCTAGACATCAAAAGCGCGGGAAACGAACGGTGAACGCGAAGGTCTCTAAGTCCCGCGTGGCGCGGCGCGGGCCGAGCGCGCAACGCGATCCCGAGCGCACGCGCGCCGCGATCCTTGCCGCTGCGACGCAAGAATTTACTGCCAAGGGGCTCAGCGGCGCCCGCGTCGACACCATCGCCAAACGCGCCGGCATCAACAAGCGAATGCTCTATCACTACTTCGGCGACAAGGAAGGGCTCTATCTCGCCGTTCTCGAAGCGACCTATGCCGCCATCCGCACGGCGGAGGTCGGTCTCAATCTGCGCGATCTGGGTCCGGTCGATGGCATGCGCAAGCTCGTGTTGTTCACCTGGCAATATTTCATCGACCACCCGGAGTTTCTTAGCCTTCTCAGCTCCGAGAACATGCTGCGCGCCGATTATCTCAAGCGCTCGAAGCGTATCCGGCATCTTCACGCGCCACTGGTTGGGATGATCTCGGAACTGCTTGAGCGCGGCGTCAAGGAGAAGGCCTTCCGTTCGGGCATCGACCCGATCGATCTTTATATCACCATCGCCTCGCTTGGATTTTTCTACATGTCCAACCGGTTTACCCTGTCGACCATCTTCGGCAAGGATCTGGGAACGCCCGAGCGCCTCGAAACGCGCGGCCGCCATATCGTCGAAGTGGTGCTGGCCTATCTCGCGCCGCGCAATTGAAGGGGCTTACGGCGCTCTTGACCTGAAAACCCGCCCATGCTGCATTCATAACCATCCGGTTACTTACGGCCTTGGGAGGATTGTTTGGCGACGCGCAGGCTCGGCATTGTCATGTACGGCGTCACCGGGCGCATGGGGCTCAATCAGCACCTGGTGCGGTCGATCGTGGCGATCCGCCAACAGGGCGGTGTGGCTTTGCCAAACGGCGACCGCGTCATGCCGGACCCGATCCTGGTCGGGCGCAACGCCGAGAAGGTCGCAGCGCTGGCGCGCGACTACGGCATCGAGCGCTCCACCACCGACCTCGACGCCGCCTTGAAGAATCCCGGCGATGAGGTGTTCTTCGACGCGGCAACCACCCAGATGCGCGCCGATCTGCTCACGCGCGCGATCCAAGCCGGCAAGCACGTCTATTGCGAGAAACCGGTCGCCGACAGCCTCGACAAGGCCGTTGCGGTCGCCAAGCTCGCGAAGCTCGCCAAGATCAAGAATGGCGTGGTGCAGGACAAGCTGTTCCTGCCGGGCCTGCGCAAGATCAAGATGCTGCGCGATAGCGGCTTCTTCGGCCGCATGTTCGCGGTACGCGGCGAGTTCGGCTATTGGGTGTTCGAGGGCGACTGGGGCCAGCCGGCGCAGCGCCCGAGCTGGAACTACAAGAAGGCCGAAGGTGGCGGCATTATCCTCGATATGCTCTGCCACTGGCGCTACGTGTTCGACAATCTGTTCGGCAAGGTGCAGGCGGTAAGTTGCCTCGGCGCCACCCACATTCCGAGCCGCGTGGACGAGCAAGGCAAGACCTACAAGGCCGACGCCGACGATGCGGCTTATACCACCTTCCAGCTCGAAGGCGGCGTCATCGCCCACATGAATTCATCCTGGGACGTGCGCGTGCGGCGCGACGATCTGGTGACCTTCCAGGTCGACGGCACGCACGGCTCGGCCGTGGCCGGATTGACCAAGTGCTGGACCCAGCATCGCGTCAACACGCCGCGTCCGGTCTGGAACCCGGATGTGCCGCAGACGATGGACTTCTTTTCGCAGTGGGAGGAAGTTCCAGAAAACTTCGTCTACGAAAACGGCTTCAAGATCCAGTGGGAAAATTTCATTCGTCACGTAGTGGCGGATACGCCGTGGCATCACGGCCTGATCGAAGGCGTCAAAGGCGTGCAACTCGCCGAACTCGGTCTCAAGAGTTGGGCGGAGCGGCGCTGGATCGACGTGCCGGAACTGAAAATCTGACGGGAGCAAGGCGTGGCAACCATTTTGCTGCCGACCAAGGACCGCAAGCTGGCGCCGTACACCACCGGCGAGCCAATCGTGTTCCCGTCCAAGTCGGAAACCACGCGTTTCAACCGCATCGCCTATGCCGCGGTGCATGTGGTCGCCGATCCGCTTGCCGACATCGACCCGTGGGTCGATGCCAAGGTCGATTGGGACAAGACCATCGCGTTCCGGCACTACCTTTGGGATCTCGGCCTCGGTGTGGCGGAAGCCATGGATACCGCGCAGCGCGGCGGGGGCCTCGACTGGCCGGCCGCCAGGGAGCTGATCCGCCATGCACTCGAAGCGGCGAAGACGCGGCCGGGCGTGAAGATTTGCTGCGGCGTCGGCACCGATCAACTGGCGCCCGGACCTGACGTTGCCATCGACGACATCATCCGGGCCTATGAAGAACAGATTGAGGCGGTGGAAGCGATGGGCGGCAAGCTCGTCGTAATGGCGAGCCGCGCGCTCGCCGCCGCCGCGAAGACTCCCGAGGATTACGCGCACGTCTACGGTCGAATTCTGCGGCAGGTGCGCGAGCCGGTCATCATCCACTGGCTCGGCGAGATGTTCGACCCTGCGCTCGCGGGCTATTGGGGGGCGGTGGATCATGCCGCGGCGATGGAAACCTGCCTCTCCATCATGAACGACAACGCCGCCAAGATCGACGGCGTGAAGATCTCCCTGCTGTCAAAGGACAAAGAGATCGCCATGCGGCGCAAGCTGCCGGCGCGCAATCAGGCTAAGTGGAATCCGGTTAGCCGCCCGGATTGCGCGCCAAATTTAAATGAAGGAGCGCGGTCGGACGCAAAACCGGTTCCCACTTTTGCTGACCGCGCTCCGCGCATGCGCATGTATACCGGCGACGACTTCAACTATGCCGAACTGATCGCCGGCGACGAGGACGGCTATTCCGACGCGCTGCTGGGCATTTTCGACGCCATTGCGCCGGCCGCCTCGGCCGGACTGGCGCGGCTCGCGGCCGGGGATATCCAGGGCTTCCACGGCGTGCTGGAGCCGACGGTGCCGCTCAGCCGTCACATCTTCCAGGCCCCGACGCGCTTCTACAAGACCGGCGTGGTGTTCCTGGCCTGGCTCAACGGCCTGCAGGATCATTTCATCATGGTCGGCGGGCAGGAGAGCGCGCGCTCATTGCTGCATCTCGCCGAGCTGTTCCGTCTCGCCGACAAGGCGCGCGTGCTGCACGATCCCGATCTCGCGGCTTCGCGCATGACGAAACTGCTGGCGACCCACGGGCTGGCCTAGTTTGCAGATTCAAACGAAAGCCGGACGACAGAATCCGGCGCCCAAGACGAAAAAGTTGAGACGATGAAAAGGCAACCGACCAGGAGGATACAATGCTAAGAATCTTGACGCTTGCCGCGGCCGCCGCGCTCGGACTTTCCGGCGCAGCCTCGGCGCAAAATTATCCATGGAAGCCGGATCGGCCGATCACCTTGATCGTGCCGTGGGCGGCCGGCGGCTCGACCGACCAGGTCAGCCGCGTGACCGCCGTCGAGATCGAAAAAGCGCTCGGCCAGAAGGTTGTGATCGTCAATCAACCCGGCGCCTCCGGATCGATTGGAACCAAGAACGCGCTTGCGGCGCCTAAGGACGGCTACACCTGGACGTCGGGCGCGGCGAAGGATCTCGGCACCTACGTTGTTAGCGGCCTGCTCGACACCAAGATTTCCGACTGGCGGCTTTATCTCAACGTCGCCAACGTGTCGGTGCTCGGCGTCAATCCCAGCACGCCCTACAAATCCGCTCAGGATGTCGTGAATGCCATGAAGGCGAAGCCCGGCCAGGTGTCGGTCGCGACAGCCGGCATCAACTCTTCCGGCCATGCAGCCATCGAGGCTTTCACCCGCGCGCTGAAGCTAACCTACAAGCACGTGACCTACGACGGTGGCAATCCGGCGGTGATCGCCGTCGTCTCCGGCGAGGTCGAAATGACGACACAGCTTGCGGTCGAGCAGGCCAACATGATCCGGGCCAAGCGCATCACTCCGCTCGCGGTCATCTCCGACAAGCCGCTTGAGCTCGAAGGCTACGGCACCATCCCGCCGATCACGGCTTCGATCGCCGGCTTCAAGCCCGACGCCAATTACTTCGGCATTTTCGTTCCCAAGGGCACTCCGGAACCCGTACTCAAGACGCTCGACATGGTTTGGGAGAACGTCATCATGAAGTCGGCGGCGCTGAAGAAATATGCGACCAGCAATGGCGCGCTGGCGGCTCCCACTTACGGCGATGCCGCTCTCAAGGCTGTGATGCCGGCAATTCAGACCACCGCCTGGCAGTTGCACGATGCCGGCAAGTCGAAAGTCGCTCCGGACACGGTCGGGATCCCGAAGCCCTGAAGCAAGAGGCAGGTTCCGATCGACCCCCGAACAAGGCGCAGCCGCTGCCAAGCGGCTGCGCCTACACATCGCGCTGATGCGCTTGACGTAACATCGGGCATCCATGGCAGTAGAAAAGCCAACGCCATTCGCCGACCTGCTCACGGGCGCCGTCTGGTTCGTCGTCGCCGCTGCGATCGCCATCGGCGCTTGGCAGATGGACCGCCTGGAACATCTCAAGATATCGATCTACACAGTGCCCGGTCTGGTCCCCGGCGCACTCGGCCTGTGCATCGCGCTGATGGCCATCCTGCTGATGGTGCGCGCGTTACGTGCAGGCGCGCTAGCCCACATCGATCTGCCGCAAGTGCGGATTGCGGACGATTGGCGGCTGATCGTGGCCCTCATCCTCTGTCTCGTCTTTGCGATCGGGCTGGTGGGACACGGGCTGCCACTCTGGTTGGCCGCAACAATCTTCGTGGCGCTTTTCGTTTTTATCTATCAGTACGAGGAGCGCAAAGCCGCAGGCACGCTCACACGCGGCGCGATCCTCGCGCTTGTTGCTGGGCTGGTGTCGGGACTCGCTATCCATCACCTGTTCCAGGATCTATTCCTGGTGCGGTTGCCATAGGCCGACGCCATGCTCGACGGGCTGATCGCGTTCGGTCATTCGATTGTCGGCTTCATGAATCCGGCGTCGATTTTTTATGCGCTCACCGCATCCTTCGTCGGTTTCGTCATTGGCGCCCTGCCCGGCCTTACCGCGACCATGGGCGTCGCGCTGATGACGACGCTCACCATCAAGCTGCCATCAAGCGACGCGCTGTTGATCCTGATCTGCACTTATGTCGGCGCGATCTACGGCGGCAGCCGCAGCGCGATCCTGCTCAATATTCCCGGCACGCCGGCCTCCGCCGCATCCTGCCTCGATGGGTACGCGCTGGCACGCCAGGGTCTCGCCGGCCGCGCAATGGGAATTGCCACATCTGGCTCCGTGCTTGGCACCTGGATTGGCATGGTTTGCCTCGCTTTCTTCACGCCGGTACTGGGCGAAATGGCGCTCAAGTTCGGCGCCTCGGAGTTTTTCTGGCTCGCCGTGTTTGGCGTCGTGGTCTCTGGCAACCTCACCGGCAACGATCCGCTCAAGGGCTGGATGGCCGGCTTCCTCGGCCTCTTCATCGCAGGCATCGGACAGGACGGGCTTTACGCCTTCGACCGCTTCACCTTTGGGATCCACGATCTTTCCGGCGGCATTTCGCTGGTGCCGGCGCTCGTCGGAGCATTCGGTTTCGCCGAAGTGCTAACCGTGATGGCGGAAAAGGCGCGGCCGGTGACGATCAACACCTTCGATACGGTCATTCCGAAAATTCGCGACATCACGAAATACTGGCGCACGATCATTCGCTCCGGCCTGATCGGAACCGGCATTGGCATCGTACCCGGAGTCGGCGAGGACGTGGCGGCATGGAGCTCCTATGCGGCGGCCAAGCGCGCCAGCAAGGAGAAGGAGTTGTTCGGCAAGGGTTCGATCGAAGGCCTGATGGCGGCCGAGACCGGCGACAACGCCTGCGTGCCGGGCGCGGTGATCCCAGTGCTCACGCTCGCCGTTCCGGGCTCGGCACCAGCGGCGGTATTGCTGGCGGCCATGCTGATCCATGGCGTGAATCCGGGGCCGCTCATCATGGTTGAAAATCCGAAATTCGTCTATGACGTTGTCGCCATGATGCTGATCGCAAGCTTCGGCATCCTGATTTACGGGCTTCTGCTCACCAAGCTGCTGACCAAGGTTTTGCAGATCCCGGCAACGCTGGTCATGCCGATCATCTTCGTCCTGTGCGTGGTGGGTTCCTTTGCAATCGCCTCGCGGCTGTTCGACGTCTACGTCATGCTTGCTTTTGGCGTGATCGGCTTTTTCCTGCGCAAGCTGAATTTCCCGATGGCGCCGCTGGTGCTCGGTATCGTACTCGGCGATCTGCTGGAAAAGAGCCTGCGCCGAGGGCTTGTCCTGGGCGACGGGGACCTGACGCCATTCTTCATCCGGCCGATCAGTTTCGTGATGTTTATTTTGATCGCAGCCACGGTGTTGATGAATTTTTCCATCGTAAACCGCGCCGCGTCGCGGGCTTGGGCGGGCGTGACCGCGGTCGCAAGCGGCAAGCGGAGCGGCGGCGGTTCGCCGCGCTGAGGCAACATGCGAATATCGCTCTGCAATGAAGTGGTCGAGGAACTCCCATTCGAGCGGCAGTGCGCGCTTGCCGCTCTGTTCGGTTATGACGGCATCGAGATCGCTCCGTTCACGCTCGGGGAGGAGCCGCACCTGCTGCCGGCCGCGCAGCGGGCTGTATTGCGGCGCGCCGCGGCGAATGCCGGCATAGCCATCACCAGCCTGCACTATCTGCTACGGACGCCGGCGGGCCTGTCGATCACGGCCGGCGATGCCTCGGTGCGGGCGCGCACCCTCGAGGCGATGCGCGGGCTTTGCGCTCTGGCCGCCGACCTCGGCGCGGGCGTGCTGGTGCACGGCTCGCCCGATCAGCGGCGGCTCGAACCCGGCGACGAGGCGGCCGGGCGCGAGCGCGGCATCGAAAGCTTCGCGGCGGTCGCCGCCGATGCGCAAGCCGCAGGCGTCGTCTATTGCATCGAGCCGCTGTCGCGCAACCAGACGCCATTCATCAACACGGTCGCGGAAGCGGCCGAGATCGTGCGCAGAATTGGCAGTGCGGCGGTGAAAACGATGATCGATTGTTCGTCCGCGGCGTTGACCGAGAACGAGAGCGTGCCCGACCTCATCCAGCGCTGGCTGCCGAGCGGCCTGATCGGCCACATCCACTTCAACGATCCGAACCGGCGCGGACCGGGCGACGGCGATCTCGATTTCGCTCCGGTACTCGCGGCGTTGCGCACGAGCGGCTATCGGCATGACGCCGCCGTCGAACCCTTCATCTACGAGCCGGACGGGCCGGCCTGTGCCGCGCGCGCGATCGCCTATCTGCGCGGCTTGGGCGAGGCGCCGACACCATGAACCGCGCACCCCAGCTTCGCCTGGTCGCGGCGAGCTTTCACGAACGACAGGTCAGATTGCGCCTACCCTTTCGTTTCGGCGTCGTCACGCTGACCGAGGCGCCGCAACTCTTCGTGCGGGCGCAAGTGCGGCTCGCCGATGGACGCCTGGGCGAGGGAATTTCCGCCGAGCTCTTGGTGCCGAAATGGTTCGACAAATCGCCGGAGCTTTCGAACGAAGACAATTTCGACCAGTTGCGGCGCTCGCTCATCTTCGCCCGGCGGCATCTGATCGCGGCGGGCGCCAGCACCGCGTTTGGACTCTCCGTCGCCGCCGAGCCCGGCCACCGTGCGCAATGCACGGGCGCCGGTCTCAACGGTCTCGTTGCCTCGTTCGGCTTGGCGCTCTTGGAGCGCGCGATCATCGACGCGCTCGGCCGGCTTGACGGCGTTCCGGCGTTCGCGCTGGTGCGTGAAAACCGGATGGGCATTACGGCGGAAACGACGCCCGATCTCGCGAGTTTCGATCTCGACAAGTTTTTGGACGGTTTGCGTCCCGCGCCGTCCATTTTTATTCGCCATACCGTCGGGCTCGTCGATGCGCTCACGCGGGCGGACACAGCCGGCAAACGTCTCGACGACGGACTGCCGGAAAGTTTGCAAGAGGCAATCGCGGCCTACGGGCACCGCTATTTCAAGCTCAAGGTCGGCGGCAGCATCGACGTCGATATCGAGCGCCTCGCCGGCATCGCGGCGGTTCTCGAGCGCATCGCACAGCCGTATTTCGTCACGCTCGACGGCAACGAGCAGTTCGAGCACGTCGACGCCGTGATCGAACTGTGGCGGCGGATCGGTGAGGACCCGCGCCTCGCCCGCCTCAAGGCGGCCATCCTGCTGATCGAGCAGCCAATTGCGCGCGGCCGCACGCTGAGCGAACCGATCCATGCGCTCGCGCGCGAAGTGCCGGTCGAGGTCGATGAATCCGATGCCGATATCGGCGTCTTCCCGCAAGCGCGCGCGCTCGGCTATCGCGGCATTTCGTCGAAATCCTGCAAGGGCTTTTACCGCGCGCTGCTCAACCGGGCGCGTGTGGCGCACTGGAACGTCGAGGAAGGCGCGGAGCGATACTTCATGTCGGCGGAGGATCTCACCACGCAAGCCGGCGTCGCCGTTCAACAGGATCTCGCGCTGGCCGCCCTCGTCGGCGCCAAACATATCGAGCGCAACGGGCACCAATATGTCGACGGCATGGCCGGCGCGCCGCAGGCCGAGCAGGATGCATTTCTCGCGGCGCACCCCGATCTTTATGCTCGCGCTCAAAATGGCCGTGCGCGGCTCGCCATCCGCGATGGCGCCGTGGCGCTCGGCTCGCTGGCGCGCGCGCCCGGCCTCGCCGTCGGCACGACGCCGGATTGGAACGCCATGACGCCGAGCCCGGCGCCAGCAAGCCTGGTGAAAGAATGAGCACGCACACAGAGGGGCTCTCGATCAATCTCGCAACCGTGCGGCAGCAATGGAACCTGCGCGAGGCGGTCGAGGCCTGCGCGCGCCACGGCATCCGGGCGGTCGATCCCTGGCGCGACCAAGTTGCGGCGATCGGGCTCGCCGACTCGGCGCGGGTCATCAAGGACAATGGCATGCGCGTCACCGGCTATTGCCGCGGCGGCATGTTTCCCGCCGCCGACGCCGCCGGTCGTCGGGCCGCAATCGACGACAACAAGCGCGCGATCGACGAGGCGGCGACCATCGGCGCCGAATGCCTTGTGTTCGTGGTCGGCGGGCTGCCGCCCGGATCGCGCGATCTCGCCGACGCGCGCCGAATGGTAGCCGACGGACTTGCAGCGATCCTGCCGCACGCCCGCGCCGCGCGCATGCCGCTGGCGATCGAGCCGTTGCATCCGATGTACGCCGCCGATCGCGCTTGCGTGAACACGCTCGCGCAGGCGCTCGATCTGTGCGACCAGCTCGGCGTCGGCGTCGGCGTCGCCATCGACGCCTATCACGTGTGGTGGGATCCCGACCTGGCCGAGCAGGTCGCGCGCGCCGGCCGAGACGGGCGCATCCTCGCCCATCACATCTGCGACTGGCTGGTGCCGACGCGGGACCTGCTGCTCGATCGCGGCATGATGGGCGACGGCGTGATCGACCTGCCCGGCCTTCGCCGCATGATCGAGGCTGCGGGCTATCGCGGCTTGCAAGAGGTCGAGATCTTTTCCGCCGAGAACTGGTGGAAGCGTTCGGGCGACGAAGTGCTCGCCACCTGCATCGAGCGGTTCATGCGCGTCTGTTAGGCGCGGCGGCAAGCATTTGTATCGCCCAGAGGGTGGCGAGGTCCTACGCGTCGACACCGACGACGTCGGAGATATGCCGCAGCCCATCGCGCTCGACCAGGCGCACCAGGCCCTGCGTGATGCGACGGACCACGCCCGGGCCTTCGTAGACGAGCGCCGTCAGCAGTTGCACCAGCGTGGCGCCGAGCCGCATCTTGGCATAGGCGTCCTCGGCCGTGCCGACGCCGCCGGCGCCGACGATCGCATAACGCTTGCGGTCCATGCGACGAAACGTTTCGCGGATGCAGGTATCGGCGAGTGCGGCCGCCGGGGGACCCGACACCGCACCGGGCAGCGCGCGCCAGATGCGCTCCGGCGTCTTCAAGCCGTCGGGCTTGACCGGCGGCAGATTGAACATGAAACCGGAGATGTAAGCGTGGTCCTCAACCGCCGTTAGCACGCGTTCGATGGTGGCGATGCCGCCAAGCGGCGAGACTTTCAGAAAAACCGGGACGCTCGGCTGCAACTCGCCAAATGCCGTGAGAAAGGCGCGCAGATGCCCGGCGTCCGCGAAGAAGTCGCGGCCGTCCTCGGTATTTGGGCAACTGAGATTGAGCATCAAATAGTCGGCCACCGGCGCAAGGACGCGCGCAGCCGCGACATATTCGTTGATGATCTGATCCCCGCTTTCCGGGGCAGCGCCGAGCCCACGGTTGGTTTTCACCAGATTGATGCCGAGCGGCACCGGCAGATGAATTTTCGCCAACCGCTCGGCGATCGTGCGCGCGCCATCGTTCGGCAGGCCGTAGTGCACCACGATGGCGCGATCGTCCGGCAACCGGAACAAGCGCGGGCGCGCGTTGCCGAACGATGGATCGATGGAAACGGAACCGATTTCGACAAAGCCGAATCCCAAGGCGGCGAGCATCTCAATCGCCGTGCCGCTTTTATCGAAGCCCGCTGCCAGGCCAAGCGGCGTCGGGAACCGCAAGCCGGCGACGACGGTGTCGAGCCTCGGATCCTTAATGGCGTTGAGCCGATACAGCGGCCGGGCCAAGGCCCGCATGCTCGCGCCAAGGCCGATCGCCAGATGGTGCGCGCGCTCCGCATCCAAGCGAAATGCCAGCGGTCGGATGACTGACGCGTAGAAGCTCATGGCCAATATTGTATCAACATCGTACCGCGTCAATGCCGGGCGGCATTTTCGTCCGCGCCTCGTTGAAAAAACCTATTGCGAACAAATACAAATCGTTGGTGGAGCGGGCGAAGGGAATCGAACCCTCGTATGCAGCTTGGGAAGCTGTTTGCGTATGAGCCAAATCAATGGGTTAGAGTCGTTATTCTCCGATTATTCTCTCTCATTTGGCGCACCATGAGTCTCTCTCGTTTGGCGCACCATGATAATGTATGTGGCGGCAACGGTGAGAAACTCACTCAATAGTCCACCTGGCAAGCGGCGCATGTTGCGAGCTTTTCGGACCCATACCCAAAACGGTCGCTAACGGAGTAAAGCGGACAAACGGCGATTTTGGGCACCGCCGGCTATGACGTGAATGACCCGACACCGCACAATTGTAATATCTACTTAAACAGGTACACGTCCCTTCACCGCGTTCGCGCGTGATTCGTAAGTAATACGTCCTGCGGCATCGGCGGGAAGGCGCGCGCAAACTCGCATCTTGAACAGTTCAACATCGGCAGGCGACATCTCCGCCAGTGTCGGGCGTAGGCTAGGCGAACCCGATACAGTGATCGCCCAAAACTCCTCGAAATTCGAGAATGTGCGTTGCACGGTTATCTGCCGTGTTTCAACCGCGTCGAGACCAGCTTTCGTCCACAAATCACGCATTACTTCAATTCGAGACGCTTCGACGCTCGGTGGATCTGCAGGCTTAATCCCCATCGCGCGCAACTCGATGCGGACCGGCTCTAATGTGAAACCGCCGCCTAATATGTCCCAAGCATAGGCCGCGATCACACCACCCGGACGAACCACCCGCACCATTTCGGCGACGCCTTTGGCGGGATTGGGAACGAAGAATATCACCAGCGCCATTATGGCCGCATCGAACGCCTTTGCCGGGAACGGAAGCGCCATAGCTTCCCCAAGGTCAAACTTTGCCAGATGCGCTGCAGGCCGGCTGCGCGCGAAGGCAAGTTGACCTTCGGAAGGATCAATGCCGTGAACCGCGGCTGGCTTGCACTGCTCAACAAGGAGTTCGGTGAAGGCACCATTGCCGCAGCCTACGTCGATCCATTTCAGGCCCGAGGGCGCTGCCAACCATTCAAGAAAAACTTTGCCTGCCCGCTGGCTCCAATCCCCCATATACCGTTCGTACGACTCTCCGTCGTCAAATCGGATTTGAGTTTCAGCCACGAACGACCTCCCTTTTGTTAGCCAACGATCACTGTCAATTTTTTACTATATGGCTTTCAAAGTGGACTAACCAGGTTGGCGTGCTCGACGAGCTTGTCGCTATTGAGCAACAACGAACAAAGGTCGGTCCGGAGGCTGATAAAATTATGCAGCGATTGACTCGAAGCGGCGGTTCGCCACCGTCAATTGACGATTGCGAATAGCATTCGCTTTGGATGTTGGTGGTTTCAGACAAGCCGGGATTTGCGGAACGTGGAATATGTAAAATAAAACCCAAATTGCCCGGATTACTCCGCCTTGATATCAGCGAATTTCACCACCTTGGCCCATTTCTCAGTTTCATCCGCCATAAGCTTCCCGAACTCGGCGGGAGGCTCGGCAAGAACAACGCCACCCAGGTTGGCAAGCAGTGACTTTAGTTTGGGATCGGCGAGCCCTGCATTGATCGCCTTGTTGAGCTTGTCAATGATCTCAGCGGGTGTACCTATCGGTGCACCGAGGCCATACACTGCGCTCGCCTCGTATCCTGGCACGAAATCACGTACGGCTGGAATGTCCGGCAGCGCCTCCGAGCGCATTACGGAAGTTACCGCCAATGCTCGGAGCTGGCCCGACCGAATAAACTCGATTGACGAAGGCAGGACACCGAACATCACCTGCACCTGTCCGCTGAGCAGGTCTGTCAACGCGAGCGGCGTGCCGCGATACGGCACATGAACCATCTTAATGCCAGTCAGCATGTTGAAGAGTTCGCCAGAAACATGGGGCACGCTGCCGATGCCTGCCGACGCCATGTTTACCTTGTCCGGATTAGCCTTGGCATAAGCGATAAATTCGGGAATGGTTTTGGCTGGAAACGATGGATGAACCACCATAACGCCAGGCACGCGTATGATGCTTGCGACCGGGGTGATGTCGCGGAGAAAATTGAAATTGGATTTGTTGTAGAGCGTAACATTACTCATTGCTGCCGGACCGACGAGGAGCAGCGTGTATCCGTCCGGTGAGGCGCGAACGACCGCCTCGGTGCCTATATTGCCGGCAACGCCAGGCCGGTTCTCAACGATGAATGATTTGCCGAGCCGATCCGACAACCATTGCCCCATCAGGCGAGCTACTATGTCGCTTGTGGCGGCAGGAGGAAAGCCGACGACGATACGCACCGGCCGCGACGGATAATCGAGTGCTGATGTGTTTTTTGAGAGGGCGGGAGCGATAGCAATGGCACCGGCGAATTGCAGGAATTGCCGCCGTGGAAGTTTCATGACGTGCCCCTTTGAATTCTGACAATACTATAGCAAATTTAATCGCCCAGTATTGTTATAATGTCGCTTATTGACCCACAACGGCCTTACCGCCGGTGAGGTTCGTGGAACGGGAGCCTATGGAATGAGCGGTCGGTGGCGTTTGGATCAAACCGGCTTTATGCCCGCGAACTTAATCACCTTCGCCCACTTCTCGGTTTCGCCAGTAATAAGATTCCGGAAGTCGACGGGCGAGCCTCCGAGCGCCGTACCGCCCATGTCAGCGAAACGCACCTTTATTTTGGGATCGCCCAGAGCAGTGTTAATCTCCTTGTTGATCTTGTCGATGATCTCAGTGGGCGTGTTCCGGGGCGCGGCAACGCCAGCCCAAAAGCTAGTCTCATATCCCGGGAGAAATTCACTAACAGTCGGAATTTCCGGCAGCGCTTCCAAGCGCGTCGTCGTGGTCACGGCCAGCGCACGTAATGTGCCTGCTGTAATGTGCTCATTCGATAAGAGCGCCGAGATGAATAAGGCCTGCACCCGTCCACCGATTAGATCGGTCACCGCCGGTGCTCCCCCGCGATAAGGAATATGCATCATGTCGACATTGGCCATCATCTTGAACAACTCGCCGGCCAAATGGGGTGGGGTCCCGTTGCCCGCTGATGCAAAGCTAATCTTGCCTGGATTGGCCTTGGCATAGGCTATGAATTCCGGGACAGTTTTGGCCTGAACCGATGGATGCACCACCATGACTAAAGGCTGGCGAATGAGGGTTGCGATGGGTGCAAAATCGCGGATGAAATCAAAATTGAGCTTGTCGTAGAGGGTCGCGTTGACCGCGTCATGTTGACCGGTCAAAAGGAGCGTATAGCCGTCGGGGGCTGCTCTCGCGACTGCCTCAGTAGCGATATTGCCCCCTGCGCCCAGCCGGTTCTCGATGACGAAGGGTTGCCCGAGACGCTCGGAGAGCCATTGGCCGATTAGCCGCGCGGCAATGTCGGTTGCTCCGCCAGCTGCGAAGCCAACAATGATGCGCACTGGCCGCGACGGATAGGCTTGCGCCCATGCGATCCGAGAGATGGCCGGAAGCGCGACAGCACCCGCTGCCATATGTAGAAATTGACGGCGTCTAAGTTCCATGGCGTCCCCCCTCAAGAATTGTCCACGAAATTCTGGATGCGGGTATTGATGGCTCCCGCAAAACAGATGTCGGTTGATTTTTATATGCTTGCCAGCCGATGACATCGGCGCTGCCATTGAATAAGGGATTTCGGCATGTCCCACTGGCAACTCTACAATCAGCCTACATCACGTTCGCACATTCGCGGAAGGGGGGTAATGGCAGCAAATGGCACATGACAGCGTTCGCGGCATCGCACCATTTAGGACGCGATTGGACAACAACGGATAAGGGTCGGTGCCGGGGCTGAATTGCTACGTAGCGTTTGACCCATCTCGTCATTTGGCCAGGATTTCTTGTTGCATTAGCGAAGCTCGTTCTAGCCCCTATCAAAGAACTCGTTTGAGCCGTTAAGATGCTCCCTCCTGAGCCTAGGGGGCGACCGTGCGGCGACAGGAATTTTCTCGGTGTTCTGGGTGGCGCGGCGATCCTCGCGCAAAGGCAAGCCAACGGCGTAGGTGTACCCGCAACGACCCCGTTCCACCATGGCTGGCCGTTTGCTAATGTTTGTGCAACTAACATGGCACAACCACGTGGGAGGAGCGTCATGAAATCCTGGGCGACGATTGCATCCACGCTACTACTCGGACTGTTTGCGTATTCGCCGGCCGCTGCACAATCCGGCGAGGGCTGGCTTCAATTATTCGACGGCAAGACCGTACCCGCCTTGGACAGCGTCGGACCCAGCGCCAACTGGCGGGTCGAGAACGGTGAGCTGGTCGCCGATAAGCTGTCGGCCGACAAGGGCACCAACCACCTCGTCACCAAGGACAAGTACAAGGACTTCCAAATCCACCTCGAATTTTGGTCGGACGAGAAGGTCAACAGCGGCGTGTTCATCCGCTGCCAGAATCCGGCGCAGATCGGCGCCAAGAGCTGCTACGAGGTCAACATCTTCGACGGCCGCAAGGACCCGACCTACGGCACCGGTGCGATCGTCTATTTCACCGAGGTCAATCCGATGCCCAAGGCCGCGGGCAAGTGGAACACGATGGAGATCACGGCGAAGGGCCGCACCATCACTGTGATGCTCAACGGCCAGAAGACCGCCGAATTACACAACGGCATGTTCGAGGAAGGGCCGTTCACGCTGCAATACGGCTCGGGCGTGCTCAAGGTCCGCAAGCTTGCGGTGAAGCGGCTGTAATCGCTGTTCACACGCTAACCGTACGCTAGCCTTTGTCGGCCTCATATTGAGGAGCGCAAAAGTGTGCGTCCGAATCTGAAGATTTCGAACGTGGCGGAATTGACCAACAGGCTGCCATCAACCGTACCCTGAAAGGCGAGGAACTGGCCGACCTTCCAGTGCAGGCTCCGACGAAATACGATTTGGTGATCAACCCGAAGACCGCCAACGCGCTCGGCCTCACGGTGCTTCCCACGTTGCTTGCCCGGGCGGACGAGGTGATCGAATGAAACGGCGCGATGTCTGAATCTGGCACGTTGCTGCGTTCGCGGCACCGCATCATTTAGGACGCGATTGGGCAACAACGGACAAAGGGCGACGTTGGAGCGGGCGACGGGAATCGAACCCGTGTCAGTAGCTTGGGAAGC
>JACRAS010000178.1 GCA_016234705.1 Betaproteobacteria bacterium
GACCGGATGGTCGCCTCCGGCGAACTCGAAAAATACCTGGTTGATGCGCCTTCCCAACCGATGACGCTGGGATCGAAAATCCTGGGCTTTACACTGATCGCATTCGGCTTGCTGCTGCTGGTGTTCGTGCTGATCGGCGTATTCGGGGACGTGGCCGGCAGGTGATGCGCGGACAGGGTGCGCTTCGATATCAAGCGCATGGCGGGTCTCGCGCCGGCGCTGGTTCGCCAGCGAGATTCATCTGTGATGGATGCTGGACCGGCGCTTGGCGACTATGTTTCCGGTCGATATGGGCATATAATTATGCGTGAGGTGTGAGGTCTCCGGCGCGATTAACCGTACGGAAAGCGGACGGTCGGAAACGGCTGATGCGTTAATTAACCTTTGAGATTCTCCATGAAAAAATCGATTCTGGGCATTTTGGTTTTGGCTTTGGCGTTGCTTGGTTGCACAGAAAAGAAGGACACCGCCGTCAAGGCGATGAAGGGCGATGTGGCTGCCGGCAAAGCGCTGGCCGAGAAGACCTGCAGGACCTGTCACGGTGCGGACGGCGGGGGCGTGGCGCCGGCGATTCCGCATCTGGCAGCGCAGCGCGAACGCTACCTGCTCGCTTCCCTGAACGAATACAAGAACGGGAAACGCACGCACGCCGCCCTGAGGGACATCGCAACGCAGATGAGCGAGGCGGATATGCGCAATGTGGCCGCATACTTTGCCGGCCTGCCAGCCGCCCCGAGCGCCGCCGCCAAGGACGTCAAGCACACCTCACCTTACGAAAAGGGTAAAGCCCTGGCGGCCGAGTGCGCCAAGTGTCACGGCGAAGACGGCAACGCCAAGACACCGGGAACGCCCACGCTGGCCGGCCAGCAGCCGCATTACCTTATCGCCGCAATCCTCGAGTATCACCGCGACGATCGCAAGCTGACCACGATGAAATCGATCATGCGCGATTCCGACAGACTGGACCTGGAGAGCCTCGCCCTGTATTTCGCAGCGCAGACCCCGGTGCAGCGCGCTGCGCCTGCGCGCGGCGATCCGGCCGCCGGCGAGCCGCTCAGCGCCATGTGTGGCGGCTGCCACGGCGCGCGCGGCGTCAGCATCGACGCAGCAACACCGAACCTCGCCGGACAGGATGCGCAATACCTGGCAAAGGCGACCAAGTCCTATCGGACCACGCGCCAGAACTGGGGCATGCAGCGCTACGTGGCCGGGTTGAACGACAAGGACATCGACAACATCGTCGCGTTCTATGCTTCCCAGCAGCCCAAGGCCGGCGACCAGATACCGAGTTCAATCCAGGAGATCGCGGCCAAGTGCAACCGCTGTCATGACCAGGAGGACAGTCCTTCCATGGCGGCGCCGAAGATGCGGGGCCAGGACAAGGACTATCTGGTGATGGCCTTGAGAGGCTATCGCGATGGCAAGCGCGAAAGCACCACCATGCACAACATGAGCTTCCCCTACAGCAATGCCATCATAGAAGGCCTCGCCTCCTGGTACGCGAGCCAACCGGCGAAGTAGGTCTTCGCCGCATAGCGATTGCCGTCAAGCGGCTAATCGCCCGTCCCACTGAAGACACGCCGCCGTGGCAGAAAGCCCGGCGGCGTTTGTTTTTGTCAGTGATGTCAGACAAAAGCAACCCCACGCCGCTCTTGCCTTTATCCAGAACCCTGTTTTCTGTGCGGATGCGCTTTTCATCCGCACAGAAAACAGGGTTGGCGCGCGCAGCGCGCAATGGTCGCTTGCCGGCGTCGGCGGGCATGTGGGGATACATCGAACTGCGGCGATAGAACTTGCGCGGACGGCGCCCCGTCCGCGCGGATCGTCGATAGCGCACGGATAAAAAGCGCATCCGCGCGCTATCGACGATCTTGTACAAAACCCCCGCGCTATCCCTCTCGTTATCCGTACAGAAAGCGCAGTTGGCGCACGCGGCGCGCTTATGCTTCAACCCACCGCGATCTCGTCCACGCCGTGCCGGTGCTCCACGGCTTCGGGTGTCCCCGAGAACCACAGCTGATACATCGAAACGACCCACATGAAAGCAAAGCATAAACCTTGCAGCGCGCCCGCGCCCATGGTCACGAGAGCGAAGGGATGATACAGCTTGACCAAGTACCAGGATATGACGTCCACCGCGAGGCACAAAAAAGGCAATGCGACAATAGCGGCTTTCAGCCAGACCGGCCGCCAAAAAGCGTGGCTGAAGATAGTACCCACCAAGTAGAAGATGAACGTTAGCCCAAAGAGGTGGATGTGCGACACCCGAACCAGCGTGAAGATATCGGTTCCCGTGTCCTGCTCGGTCACCTTCTTCAGGTTGTCCAGGCCATTCAAGTTCGCCAAGTGCGGATTACTGCCGTCATGGCAGCTCGAGCAACGCTTTTCTATAATCGGTTTGATCGCGGATTCATATTTCGCCTTGTCGGCACCCTGCTGAACCCAGGAGACAAGCACGTTGAGCTCGTCGGGCGGGAGCATGTTCGACATCGGGCCGCGCAGCGCCGATTCCAGGCGCGAACCCTTACCGCTGCCCGAATAGGCAATGACGAGATCGTCGTAGGACATATCCATCGGGTTTCCGTCGCGCCCGGAGTAGGTATGGAACAAATAGATCGCGGCAAACATGTAGGCAAGCCCCAAGACGAGCAGCACCGCCGTGTACATGACGCGCACGCTGGTGGGCAGCTCCGAGAAATGCAGGTAATGGCGATGCAGTGGCGTCTCACTCATGATCTATCCGTTTATTGGGTGGGCTGAAAGTTCGAAATACGACGCGGGTATAGCCAAGGTTCCGGCAGGTTTCTATTTGGATACGGGGGGCGGAGGCAGAATCAGGTAGGCAAGGCCGCGCGCCTTCTGCCGCGCATAATGGGCGGCAAGGCCGTCGACCAGCGCGTCATCCAGGCCTTCGGACATCACTGCCATTTCCTTGCTCTTGCGCTCGCCCTTTTTGTACGCGTGCAGCACCCGTTCCAGATATTCCAAGCGCTGCGCGGCCAAACCGGGCGAACGCGGATCGGTGCTATTGCCATTGACACCATGGCAGCGGTCGCAGCGCTCAGCCCACTCCACAACGGTCAGGGGCTTGCCGACCTTGGGCGCCTGGGGTGCCTGGCCGGCGTAGTATGCAGCCAAATTCTTTGCGCTGGATTCGTCGATCGAAGTCGCGGGACCTTTCATCGTCGCGTCGTTGCGTGATCCGTCTTTGTAAGCGCGCATCGCATCGAAAAAATACTGTGCGTCCTGTCCGGCGAGGCCGGGTGTAGTCGGGCTGCCGCTCACGCCGCCTTCGCCGTGGCAACCGACGCAACCGGCGGCGGCTGCTTTCCCCGCCGCCGCATTGCCCGGTGCCGGCGTCTGCGCCTTGCCCGGTTTTTGCAGCGCATAGTAAAGCGCGATGTTATTGAGATCGGCCTCGCTCAGGCCCGATACCAGGGTCTTCATCATGTCATGCTTGCGCTGTCCGCCCTTGTAGGCCTTGATTGCCGCAATGAAATACTTCGGATCCATCCCGATCAGGCTGGGCATCCCGGGGGTTTTGCTGATCCCGGCCTCGCCATGACATCCGCCGCAGCCTGCGGCGGCCGCTTTGCCGGCGCTAAGCGCACCCGGTCTGGCCGGGGCGGGTTTGGCGCCGCCGCCGCTCGGGTCGGCGGGCTCCAGGCTCGCATAGTATGCGGACACTTTCATGATCGCATCGTCGTTCATGTACTTGACCGTATTGGCCATGGGGTTGCTGCCGCGCCCGCCCGCCTGATAAATCTTCATCTCGAGGTGAAGGTAGACCGGCCGCTGCCCCGCGATATGGGGTACGCCCTTTTGTTTGGCGATCCCGTTCAGGCCGTGGCAACCGGCGCACATGGTTTCAGCCACGCGCTTGCCTTCGGCCACGTCCTGGGCTGTCGCGTACACGATTTTGAAATCCGCACTATTGGCGGCACCCAGATTGATGGTTTGGGCCACCCCCGCGGTCGCCAGCAAGCCCCCGGCAAGGCCAGCGCCGAACATCGTCAGGAAAACAATCCGCGCGCTTCGTTTCATCAACGTTCCCTCGAACGATCAACTGAATCCGCAATATCCCCCGCCTGCGTGGCCATCGGCCGCCGCTTCCGCTCGTCGAAATCTGGATCGAGTCTGCCGGGATGCCAAGCTTTTTTTTGCACTTAAACGCAGGTTGGAATTGTAGCATGAAGCCATGATATGTGCCCGCTCCCGGAGCCCTATTTCCAACCGCAAACAGCCTACTTGGCGACGTCGCGGCCGGCGGCGCGCACCGCCAGCATTGCCGCTTCCATGCGGCTGCGCACATGCAGTTTCTCCAGGATATTGGTGATGTAATGCTTGATGGTTTTCTCCGACAGATGCAGGCGGTCGCCGATCTCGCGGTTGGTCAACCCTTCGACCACCAGCTTTAGAATCGCCGACTCGCGCTCGGTCAACCCTTGAAGGGGATCCTGCGGCGCGGGACCGCGGGTGAGCGTGACCAGAATCCCCGCGGCAAGCGACGGCGTGACGTAGACCTCCCCTTGCGCAACGGAGCGAACCACGCGCGCCAGCTCGTGTGCGGAAACGCCTTTGAGCACGTAGGCGCGGGCGCCGGCCTTGAACGAAGCGAGCAATTTGCTCTCGTCCTCCATCACCGTCAGCATCATTACCTTGGTGGTGGGACAGGCGGTCGTTATCTTCTCGGCGGTGACAATTCCGCCCCAGCCGGGCATGGTGATGTCGAGCAGCACGACGTCCGGGACAAGGTCACACGCCATGCGCAGGGCGTCCTCGCCGCAACAGGCCTCGCCGACAACCTCGAAATCCGGCTGGGACGCCAGACTATGCACCACGCCCTCGCGAAACAGCGGATGATCGTCCGCGACCAGGATGCTGATGCCGTCAGCCATCGGCGCTCTCCAACTGCCACAGTGGCAGCGACACGCGCACGATGGTGCCGCGACCGATGGCACTGCGGACTTCGAAACTGCCGCCGAGCAGTTCCACCCGCTCGCGCATCCAATCGAGCCCGAAATGACCGTCCGCCTTCAACGCGTCGGGATCGAAACCTTTGCCGGCATCAGCCACTTCGACGCTCACGCGGCCATCCGCACCGCTCACCGCCACGCGCTGGGCGTGGCCGCCGCCGTGACGAAATCCATTGGCCAGCGATTCCTGCAGCACCCGGAACAACGTGATTCTTACCGGCAACGGGGCCGCATCTGGGGCATTGTCAAGCGTGACCGGGACGGCGACACCGGTTTTGCGCTGATGGTCATCCGCGGCGCGCTGCAGCGTCTCCGCCAGCGAAAGCTGCTCGATTTCCGGCAACTGCAGCCCACGCAAGATGGCGCGCAGGTCGGCGAGCGCAGACTGGAGCGCCAGGTGGATGGTGCGAAAATCCTCGCTCACCTTGCCGTTGCGGCCCAGTGAATGCTCGCAGTTCCCGCACACGTCGGCAAGCGATTCGATGCGCATCGACGCCAGCGCCAATCCCTGCCCCGGCCCGTCGTGCAAATCGGTGGCGATGTTGCGCAGAAACTGTTCGTTCAGCGCCATGGTGCGCGCCGCGGCCCGATTCACCCGCTCGTGGAGATGCTCGTTTTGCACCAGCAATGCGGTTAGCTGGTTCACCTTTTCGCCAAGCTCCCGCTGCTGCGTCGCGATGGTCCGGTTTGCCTTCCTCACCAGCGTCGCCAGCAGCACCAGCATCGCCAGCGTTACCGCACCATGCATGCCCCAACTACGCCATTTTGCGACGCTCACGCCCTGCTCCAAGTCGTCGGTTGCCAGGAAAAATCCGGCGACTGCGAGAATCGAGCGGTCGCCTTCGGCGCGCAGCGGCGCATAGGTCTCGATCAGACGCGACCAGGGCAGGCTCTTGAGTTCGCTCGCGAGCTCGTTCTTTTCCACGATGCGCGAGCGCACCTCGCCCGCGAACGCCGACTCCAGCGGCCGCTCCATCGGATACACCCGTCCCACCAATGACGGATCGGCGCTGCTGTACATGATGCGGCCGTTGCGCCCCCAAATCTTGAGCGCGACGATATGCTCGCCCAAATGGCTGCCGCTGAGCATGCGGTCGAGCGCAAGTTGATCGGCACCATCGAGCCTGTCGGCATTGGCGAGCGACTGCACGTGCGGGGTCACGGCGCCGTCCAGGTACAAATTGGTCACGATCCCGGTTCCATTGACAACCCCGGTTTCGATTTGGCGACCCACCCAGAGGCCGATCAGCGCCATTCCGGCAAGCAAAACCAGAAATCCGATCAGCAAGAACCGGTGTACAAGGCTGAGTTTGGCTAACATGTTCATGGGCGTGCGAATCATTCTAACAGCCGCCGAGCGCAGCCACCATCGCCCATGGTCTCGGACCAAAGGCCCGAGCGTCAGATCAAAATTGGATCCATGGTCCATTGCGCGCTCTTGCCCAACTCGTCACCATAGTCGGCATGGCTACGCTTTCGACCAAGCATGCTGGAGATCAACTAAGCAGCCGGTTAGCGGCGCTCGCTCTCGCTGCAATCGCCGCCTGTCTCTCCTGCGCGCCGGCGTTTGCGTCAAAAGCGCGGCCGAGCGTGTACGAAACCACGTTGGAAGAACAGAACGCGAAAACGCCCGAGCTTGCGACTGACGAGCTCAAGGCGCTACTGGCAAAGAGGAGCGCGACGCTGTTCGATGCGCGCACGACCGAGGAATACGATATTGCACATATTCCGGGAAGCCTAGTCCTGGATCAGAAACAGCTTGGACGCTTCACCCAATCCTTTCCCGACCGGAGCATGAGCATCGTCGTGTATTCCAACGGCCCGTTTTGCGACCGCGCCCGGCTTCGGTCGGAAGATCTGCTGCGTCTGGGATATACCAGGATAAGCCGCTATCAGCTTGGCCTGCCCGTTTGGCGCGCCCTCGGCAACATAGCGGAGACCAGTCTGCATGGATTCCGCCAGGTTGCTCGCGACAGCAATTCGTTCATCGTCGATGCGCGCGGCCGTGCCGAATACGCGGCGGGCACCGTGCCCGGCGCGCAGGCTATCCTTGCGGGCGAAGTGAGCAAGGCCGAAAAGGACCGCCGCCTGCGCTATTTGGACCACAGCGCCCGCGTGATCGTTTTCGCCAACAGCGAGGGCGAAGCACGCGCGGTAGCCGATGAATTTGCCCGAAACGCGTACTCGAATACCAGCTACTTCGCCGGTACCTATGCGGAATTGAAACGAGCCAAATTCTTCACCGAGCGCAAGCCATCTGCCTCGGATCTCGACGATTTAACGAAATGAACTGAAAGGCGAGCATGCCCAAACATATTTTTCGACTGGTGTCTTTGATCCTAGGTTTTGTCGCAGCGGCGAGCATCGCAATAGCGTTTCTCGTCCCGGATTCCTTCTACAGGTTCGGCCACTACCGCGCCAACTCGGTTATCGAGATCGCCGCCCAGGAGCCGGTGTTGCAGACCGCGCATTACTGCAAGGACTGTCACACCGAACGCCATGCGCAATGGTCGGCGAGTAACCACAAGTCGGTGACCTGTGAAGTGTGCCACGGCGCGGCGCTGGGGCATCCGCAGAAAGGCAAGCTGCCGATCCCGAAAGATGCGGCAAAACTGTGCACGCTGTGTCACGAGGCCATGCCGGGAAGACCCCGTACCCAGCCGCAAATCCAGGTGGCGCAGCATTCCAGCGGCCAGCAATGCACCGTCTGTCATAACCCGCATTCGCCCAAGATCGCCGCCGCCCTGGTGAAAGTCGCAGGCAATGCCGCGGCCGGAAAACAGAAGGCGGCCGACTGCGCCGCCTGTCATGGCGAGGCCGGAATCAGCCCGAACGACACCTGGCCGAATCTTGCCGGACAAAACGCCGCCTACCTGGCGCGGATTTTGTCGGCCTACAAGTCCGGCGATCAAAAGGACGTCGCAATGACGCCCCTGGCGCAGGCGCTGAGCACTGCCGACATCCAGAATCTCGCGACCTATTACGCCGGCTTGAGCTGCAAAGGGGCGGCGGGCGAAAAACCCGCGGGCGATGCCGCCGCCGGAAAAGTCTTGGCGAAGAACTGCGTGGCCTGCCACGGCGAGACCGGCATCGGCAGCAATCCTGCTTGGCCGAACATCGCCGGGCAACAGCCGGGCTACCTGGTGAACGTGCTCAAGGCGTTCAAGGCCGGATTGCGCAAAGACCCGATGATGGCGGGCGTTAGCAGGGGCCTGAGCGACACCGACATCGCCAACCTGGCCGCGTACTACACTGCGCAGAACTGTCAGTCACCTAAGCAAGGGAAGGCAAAACCATGAAGAAAGAAGACTCAAAACCCACGCTGGAAGCGCGGCGCGCGTTCCTCGCCAAGCTCGGCGGCGCCGCAACCTGCGCTGGCGTCGTGGTGAGTGCCGCAACGTTGGGTGTGGTCCCGGCGGTCGCGGCAAAAACTGGGGCGCCACCCGATGCCGGTTCCTTCCCCACCAAGGATTACGACTGGACCAAGCACCAATGGGGTTTCGGCGTGGATGCCACGAAGTGCATCGGCTGCCTGCGCTGCGTCGAGGCGTGCAAGAACGAAAACGACGTTCCGCGCAACGCGCACCAGTTCCGCACCTGGGTGGAGCGCTACGTCCACCTGGAAGGCGAGGAAGCGGTGCGCATCGACAGCCAGCAGGATCCGGTCAACATCCAGGCCTCCGGTTCGGAGAAGGAATTTCGCTTTGCCAACCGCTACAAGGATGCGAAGGTCGACAAGGCCTTCTTCGTGCCCAAGCTTTGCAACCACTGCGCGCATCCGGCCTGCGTGCAGGTGTGTCCGGTCGGCGCGACCTACAAGACCGAGGACGGCGTGGTATTGATCGACCACGATTATTGCATCGGCTGCAGATACTGCGTCCAGGCCTGTCCCTACGGCGCGCGCTACTTCAACGAGGAAAAGGGGGTGTCGGACAAATGCACCTGGTGTTATCACCGCATCACCAAGGGACTCGAGCCGGCGTGTGTCGAGGTCTGTCCGGTCGGCGCCCGGGTTTTCGGCGATCAAAAGGACAAGCAGAGCCCGATCAGCCTGTTCATACGCAATAACCGCGTGCAAGTGCTCAGACCCGAATCCGGAAATGCTCCGAACGTATTTTATGTAGGCATCGACAAAGAGGTGAACTAGTGGAACCGATCATTCATTTCGCCCCATACACGGGCTGGGTCTATCCGAACGAAACGGTGTTCGAATGGTCCGTGCTCATCGCCGTCTATCCCTATCTCACCGGGCTGGTTGCCGGCGCGTTTACCGTCTCCAGCCTGTATCAGGTGTTCGGGTTCGAGCGGCTGAAGCCGGTGGCGCACCTGGCCTTGCTGACCTCGCTCAGTTTCATGATCTTCGTGCCCACGCCGCTGCTGCTGCACCTCGGCCATCCGGAACGCGCATTCAATTCCACCATCACGCCGCACCTGACCTCCGCCATGGCGATGTTCGGCTTCTTTGCCAGCTTCTACGTCGCGCTGTTGATACTCGAAGGCTGGTTTGCCTACCGTCCCTTCATCGTGGGCCAGGCGCAAACAAGGACTGGCCTGCTGGGAAAGTTCTATGGCCTGCTGACGCTCGGCTCCCATGATGTGTCCGAGCGTGTGATGGGTTACGACAGGAAGTGGATTTTCGCGCTTGCCGTCATCGGCATTCCCGCGGCGCATGGCCTGCACGGCTATGTCGGGTTTATGTACGGCTCGCTCAAGTCGCGCGAATGGTGGTCTTCCGATCTCATGCCGGTGATATTTCTTTTTTCGGCCATCATCTCCGGAGTCGCGTTGCTGGTCGTGCTTTATGTGGCGTCGTGCAAGCTGCGCAAGATACCGATCGATGCGGCATGTGTGAAGGGCCTCGCGTATACCATTTGGGCCTTCATCATGGTCGCCATCGTGTTGGAGGCCCTGGCCTTCGCCAACCTGGTCTACAAGGGCCGGGAAGGCATCGAAATCATCATGGAGTACGTGACCGGCCCGCTCCTGATTCCCTACTTCCTCCTGCAATTTGCGATCGGCATGATAGCGCC
Source organism: Betaproteobacteria bacterium (assembly GCA_016234705.1). GTDB lineage: Bacteria > Pseudomonadota > Gammaproteobacteria > Burkholderiales > SG8-39 > 2-12-FULL-64-23. The sequence goes on from JACRAS010000178.1 coordinate 10,007, forward strand.
GCTCCTGTGGCTGTCCTACATGATCTGGCGCGGCACTACCGGGCGCGCTCTGGTGATCGGCGTCACCGTATGCGCCTGCCTGGTCCTGTTTTCCGTGTTCATGATGCGCTGGAACGTGGTCATCGGCGGGCAGGAAATCTCCAAGACCGGCAAAGGGCTGCTTGCCTATCACATGCCTTTCTTCGGCAAGGAAGGCGCGCTTATGGCGATCCTGCTCACCATAGCGCCGCTCGGCCTGTTGTACGTATTGACCCGGCTGTTTCCGCCCTGGGCGGACGCAGCGACGCACGCTCACTCTTGAAACGCATGAGTTTTGTGAAACCAGAGGGTGGCTGCTGCATCAAATCATCTTCTGCCGGCGGGCTTGTTCGGTCGAGTCCAAATGAAATATATCAACGCGAAAAGGAGAGCAACATGAAACGAGTGATGGTTCTGGCTGGAACGGTAGCGGCACTGATGGTCAGCGGACAGCTTGCGGCCGCGGACGGCAAGGCGGTCTATGACAAGTCGTGCAAGGGCTGCCATGCGGCGATGAAGCCGAAGACCGGGGACAAGGAAGCCTGGGCGCCCCTGATCAAGCAGGGCGAAGCTGCATTGACTGCTTCCGTCATGAAAGGCAAGAAGCCCATGCCGCCCAAGGGCGGTGCCGCCACCGAAGCCGACGTCAAGGCTGCGGTCGAGTACATCATCAGCCAGTCGAAATAGGGCGGCAGACCCCGGTCTGCTGCTTCGATTCCCGGCCTTCTGCGGTCGGGGACCAGCGACTCGCTTCAAAGCGAGCCAAATCTCGTTTTTCGGCAGAATTGCTTTGCTACCTGCCTTGGAGCGAGCGGCGCCGTATTGACGAAAAACAGCCGCAGCAACGTCATTCATCTGCTCCCGGCAAGATGAACTTTTTGCGACGGGATCTAGGTCGATAGACCCCCAGAATGTGCTTGTTATAATTTCAAACCCCATTTTTCACTAACTAGCGGATTGATTCTGCTATCGCTCATTTGACATATTGATGCGCGTCATGCATGCTTTGATGCATGCGAACCACCGTGCGACTCGATGAACACCTTCTCGCCCAAGCAAAGCGGCACGCGGCCGAATCCGGCAGGACGCTTACTGCCGTGCTCGAAGAAGCATTGCGGGAATCGCTTGCGCGCCGAAACGTGCGAACGAAGTCCAAGCCCGTCCGATTGAAAACGGTCAGCGGCGGCGGCATACGGGCCCGCGTGGATCTGGATGACAGCGCATCGCTGCTCGACCTGATGGAATCCTGAAATGGTGCTTCCGGACGTGAACGTGCTCGTGTACGCGCACCGCGAAGACACGGCGCATCACGCCGGATGCCGTGAATGGGTCGAGAAGGTCATCAACGGCGACGCGTCGTACGGCATCTCGGAACTGGTGTTGAGCGGATTCGTGCGGGTGGTGACCCACCCGAAAGTTTTCACCAAACCGAGCTCCCTGCCAGCCGCGATGGCGTTCACCGAGCAATTACGCGGCCGGCCGAACTGCGTCCCGGTCGCTCCCGGGCGCCGGCACTGGGAGATTTTTCGCGCACTTTGTATCGATGCCGAAGCGAAGGGCAATCTGGTCCCCGATGCCTACCTTGCCGCAATGGCCATCGAGTCAGGCTGCGAGTGGATCACTACCGACCGGGATTTCAGCCGATTTAAGGGCCTGCGCTGGCGGCATCCGCTTAATTGACGCCGCAGCCTGTTCTGGCGGCCGGCCGATCGTCTTCCACGCACCCGTCGCTTAACGTGAAGCCGTCGCGCGGCCTAAAATCGGGCAACTAATCGTTGACTTACTATGTAAGCCGATCTAGGATAACTGACATCAACCTGCTTTGGGTACGAACATGCCGACACTCTTAGTCTCCTCGAAAGGCCAAATCGTTTTGCCCGCCGCATTGCGGCGCCGACTCGGCATGGGCGCGGGCGCAAGGATCGAGGTGCTCGAAGAATCCGACGGCCTGAAGTTGCGCGTCATCCGAGCGGTTTCAACGGCTGACTTGACCGGGATGGCGGGCATGGTGAAAGCCCCGGCGCACGGCGTGCCGCGTCGCCTGGAGGACTTCGACCCTGCGTCACTGCTGGCCCGTTTGCGGCCCGGCAAGCCATGAGAGCCCTTGACACGAACGTCCTGGCCCGGTTCTTCATCGACGACGACGACGACGCGCAGGCCGCAAAACAGAGACCCTCCGCGGTCGCAGCGTTGTCTGAGCGGGCATTCGTCGCGGTGACCGTGCTGATGGAATTGGAGTGGGTCATGCGCGGGTTCTATGGACTGCCTCCGACGGACATTTCCCGCGTGTTGAGGGTGCTGTCGAGCATCGAGCACATCACGCTCGAGGACCGCAGCGCGGTACTGATGGCGCTCGACGCGTTCGACCAGGGCCTCGATTTCGCTGACGCGCTGCACATGGCGCGCAGTTCGCGCGCTTCAGGATTCGCGACATTCGACCAGCGACTCGCCAAGCGGGCAAAGGACCTTGCGCTGTCGCCACCCGTGGAACTGTTGTTCTGAAGCGTCTGGCCGGGTCCGAACCCGGGGGAAGCCAAGCGTCCTTGGTCAGCAGTCAGGTCCCCGCCCGCGCTAAGAAGCATTCCACCACCAATTGCATTGGCAACTGGAAGTGTCCTCGCTGGCATTCGAGCCGCGATCGCCTCTATGATCAACGCAGGCATCGCCACCGCGAAGGCCGCTAAAGTGGTTCCGGGATTCTTCGGCGCTGGTGCCGCTGCCGGTCGAACAAGCGGCGTCGGGGGCATGGGCGAGCTGCGCGCGAACGATCAGAAAATCGTGGTCTGGTGGGGGACTCGGATGGAATGCCCCTCCGCGATTGCCCGACTGGAGAGAATGGGCGAACTCGACGAACCGGGCGGGGAACGTGCCCGGACGATACTCGAATCGCTGTCCGAAGCCCGGTATGAAATCGAGCCGGCCCAAGGACTGCGGGAATTGGCGTGCGGCCTGTTGCGCAAACACGAGACCACCAGTGCCGATGGCTTGCAACTGGCGGCGGCGCTGTGCACGCCCTGGCGCGGGCCGAAAACGATCGAGTTTGTTTGTCTGGATCGACGCCTCGCGCGTGCCGCCGAACGGGAAGGTTTGCGCATTGCGGGCAATTAGCGCCCGCCGCGCTTCAGCCCAGCAACAGGCGCCATGACTGGCGGCCGCCGTTTGCAGCGCCAGGTAATACGGGCGCCCGAGCCAGCGAAAATAGGTTATGTGCGGGTGAGCAACCCTTTCATGGTCGTTCTCCATTCTCTTCTCCGGATTTCTCTGTGGGCGACCAATCCGCGCCAGTCCGGCCACACCGCCCCGGCTCCGGCCGGGGCTTTTCTTCCTGCCCCTTGCGCCATAGTTACAAGTTATTGTATATTCCACCCATGACGATCAAGCCCGCTGAATTCCTTGGCGACACCATCGAGGTCCTGCGCGCCTTCCCTGACAAAGCCCGCCAGGATGCCGGGTTTCAACTGGACAAGGTGCAGCGGGGCGAGGAACCCGACGACTCCAAGCCCATGCCCAGCATCGGCGCAGGCGTCAAGGAGATTCGTATCTGGGATGAGGCGGGAACTTTCCGCGTGATTTACCTGGCGAAGCTCGCCGACGCGGTTTATGTCCTGCACTGCTTTCAGAAGAAGACGCAGGAGACGAGCCAGAAAGACATCAAACTGGCGCGGAAACGATACAAGGAATTGATGAGGACTCAGCCATGAAAAAGCAAACGCGATTCGTCAGTGTGTGGGACGCCATCGAAGACACGCCGCAGCAGGCCGCCAGCATGCGTGCCCGCTCTGAGTTGATGATGGCACTGCAAGGCTGGGTGAAGACCAGCGGCAGTACTCAAGCGAAGGCCGCCAAGCTCTTCGGCATCACGCAACCGCGCATGTCCGACCTGGTGCGCGGCAAGATCAGCCTGTTCTCACTGGAAGCATTGATCGACATGGCCACCGTCGCCGGCCTGGAGCCGCACGTCACGATCAAGAGGCCGAAGGCGCCACGCAAGCGGCGCAATGAGGAACTGGCGGCCGCCTGAATTCGCGTCAGGCGGCCATCTCAGGTGACCGCTTCGGCGGTATCCACACCACCTCGATGCCGGCCGGCTTCTCCGAGTCGCCCTTCAACTGGCCAACCTTGGAACCGACCTGCCCGCATTGTTGAACGAAATCGACAGCTTGGTGAGCAAGGATGTCCTGCTGCGTAATCTGAATCACGAGAGGCTCATCGTATTGGCGAATATATACCAGCGGTTATTGGCAGCAATAGTTTTGACGTTTTCCGGCGCGTGCGTGGCGAGCGGAATCGATGCCAATTTTTGCGGTAGCCAGGCGTGAATGGTTTTGGCGAGCTTATCCGCTCCCTGCGCCTCCAGAATAAATCCAAGCCGTTGCGCCGTGGTTGTTTCGTCTTCGGCCTCCAAGACATCTCTGAGCTTAGACGATTGCATCTGGGAAATCATGGGCGCAATGGTCTCTGCCGATCGCTCGATCCCACCGATGTTCGGAGCGTAGCGCACCAGATCAAAGGCGGTCGCCTCCGGCGTGCTAACGCAAAGCGGCGCATAGGCGCCGATTGGTTGCCTCGTTGGCGTTCTTGCAACAGCACGTTTAACAAAGAAGTGGACCCGAACCCTTCCGATGCGAAGGTCGCGACGGGGAAGATCAGTCATGACTTGCGTGACTTGAATAGCCTGCGGGCTGGAGCCATGACTGGCGGCCGCCGTTTGCAGCGCCAGGTAATACGGGCGCCCGAGCCAGCGAAAATAGGCGTCCAGCCACCATTCGACAGGCGGACAACCTATGATTTGATGGTCGGGGCGAATGATGAGAAAAAATTGCTGCCGCGGGCTGACCCTGACGACCTTGTTCCCGAGCCTCAGTAGCTGGTTTCTGGCCGCGATGATCGATAAACCGGTGTTTTCAACCAACTCATCCAGAGAAAATGCAACCACACCGGCGGCGAGTTTGGATTCGACGAATTTTGCTGCTGCGCCGCGGAGCGGCGTGACAGGCGACGTTATGGATGCTTTTTTCATTTGCATATTGTAGTGTAAAACGCTTCGATATGCAAATATATTTATTGCCCACCTAAATGGTTGACACCTTACTTGCCATGCTGGCTGTGACTGCCGGCGCCGAGCCGATTCGGTGGCTATCCACCATCCCGCACTGCGTGCTCAATCGAGTACGCAAGCTGTCGGAATTAATGTCGAACCCGCGTGGGGATGCCACACGCTGACATGACAAGTTTACTGGTCGCGGCCAGATCTGACAGACAATGCCTGCCTTCGATCTAGAACACGCTATCAGCCACATTGTCGCGTAGGTCCGCTCCTCGGCCTTATGTGGAACTCCACATTGCGAGGGGTGTTATGCGTTGCACGGGTCCGACCCCATTTAGCACCGCGGACAGTGTAAAATAATAACCAATTAATTTTACCTGGAAGCAATCATGACCACCGCAACAGCACGCAGATCGAGCGCACGCCGCGCGCCCGAACGGGAATCTGAGACCACGCGGAAATCCACTGCTTATGGGCGGTCGGTGTTGCGTGCGCTTGACCGGATGAAGGCGGCTGGGCCATGGCATTTTGCTCCGAAGCTGAGTGACCGCTACTTCAAGCGGTGAGGTATCTGCTCGACACCTGCATCATCGAAGCACTGCTCAAGGAAGAAGCGGGCCACGAAAACATCCGCGCGAAGATTGCCACCGCGCCTCGCGGATCGCTTGCAATCTCGGCGTTGACCGCGGTAGAAATCTTTACCGGCATCACCGGTGCGCGCGAACCGCGCGCAAAACGGATTGCCTTTGAGGGCTGCCTTAAAGTAATGCGCGTCGCCGCATTCGATGCGGCTGCGGCCCGTCAGGCGTTCATGATTCAGCGGTATCTGCGGCAGACCGGCCAGCAGATCGGGCGTACCGATCCGATGATCGCAGCACACGCAATCGCGGCGAATGCCGTCTGCGTCACCGACAATCTCCGCCACTTCCTGCGCATCCCTGGGCTGGCAGTCGAGAACTGGCTCCGGGCCGCGTGAGCGTATCGACGAGCCATTCGCCACCCGTGCGGGCGAACGTCGAATCGATACGCGTTAACGCGGGCGTTCAACGACGGGCCCTGGCCCGCCGCACAGTGAGACGCAAATGTGCCGGAAACCCGTGCCCCCTATTGACTCTTCGCAAGATTGCCTGTTTTATTCAGGCGCGCCAACCCCGTTTGCTTTTGGCGGTGAGACCCGCTCACTCAGTCTATCTTGATGCCGTTCGCTGAGGCATAATCGCTAAATGAAATTTGAATGGAACCCGGCCAAGGCGGCAGCCAATCTGCGCAAGCATGGGGTCTCGTTCGAAGAGGCGGTGACTGCGTTCAAAGACGACTTATGTGCTACCGCGCGCGATCTGGAGCATTCGGTAGCGGAACACCGATTCATTACTTTCGGTTTGTCGGCTCATGAACGGCTTGTCACGGTCTCCCCCACTGAACGCGGCAGCACTGTTCGAATCATTAGTGCGTGATTGATGACTCGGGCTGAAAGGAAAATTTATGAAGAAGGCTAAAACCGAAGCCAATGACTGGCTGCGCCCGGAATACACTCACGCTGATTTGGGCCCTATCGTGCGCGGCAAGTACGCGCGTCGCATGGCCATCGAATCCAACGTAGTTGTCATTGATCCCGCCGTGTCGAAAGCATTTCCCAATGAAGAATCCGTCAACGCTGCGTTGCGTGGCTTGCTGGATTTGGCCCACTCAAGCACCCGTCCAACGCGTTTAAAACGGATGCGCGCCGGTTAACTTCGACGGTTAAAAGGTGGTCCTGCTATCGTAGTAGAGGGATAGTGGAATCAATTCGGCCACGAAGTCGAAACGGCCTGCCGGAGGCCGCAATCCGGTGCTTGAACCTGGCCGAAAATTTCGCGCAATGCACGTTATGATAATTCCACTCCCCTGCGCATCCCCGGCGGAGGGCGATCGGGGCAAGTTTAGTGGTAAAAACTCGTCCACGGAATGAATTCCATTACTTGCGCAAACAACGTCTTGCCGACATTCATGTTTCGCCCCAGGGAATATCACCCAAGGGAAACTACACAAAAATGAAGATTCAAAGTTCAAATCGGCACCAAGCAAAATCGGCTGAAAAGCCGCGCCAGTATTGGCTTTCACACGAATCAACACACATTTAACCGGACACTACTGTTCCGAAACGTTGGGCTTGGCGAGCTCCAGCACCGGTACATCGTGCTTCAGTTCCGCCGGCAAGCAGTGCTCGGGCGTGGTGATCACGATGTTCTTGCGCGGTGCGCTCTCCGGCAGGCGCGCGGCCAGGTTGCGAATGCCGCGCAGCACGCTAGCGCATTACCGACAGGGGAAGGAGAGGCAGGCAATTCACTGATTGATTAAACGTATCAATATTGATACACTCCTGCATGGAACGGCAACCTATCCTTTTTGTTCGGTTCTACATGACCGAGGCCGGTACAGAGCCTGTTCGTGATTGGCTACGAACGCTCTCGGCAACCGACCGGAAACTGATCGGGGAGAATATCAAGACCGTGCAATTTGGCTGGCCCCTCGGTATGCCGCTGGTCGATCACCTCGGTGGTGACATCTGGGAAGTGCGATCAAGGCTGGATACCCGAATTGCGAGAACGCTGTTCGCAAACGAAGGCGACATCATGATTTTATTGCACGCCTTCATCAAGAAGCAACGGAAGACGCCAAAGCCTGATTTAGATTTGGCGAAAGATCGATTGAAACAATTGAGGAGGCGGAAATGAGCAATCCCCATATTGGCAGCAGCTTCGACGATTTCCTCGCCGAAGAGGCCATACTCGAAGAAACCACGGCAGTTGCGGTGAAGCGCGTCATTGCCTGGCAAATCGAGCAGGAGATGGCTGTCCAGAAGCTCACGAAGACGGCGATGGCCAAGAAAATGCATACCAGCCGTGCCGCACTGAACCGGTTGCTGGATGAAACGGATACCAGCCTGACGCTGACTACGCTAGCCAGCGCAGCCGCGGCTTTGGGAAGACAGGTCAGATTTGAGCTGTGCGTAATCTAATCTGGTCAAACGTTGTCGTTGTCTACAACTCTGTTTATTTCGCGAGCGCCCGGTCAGTGGCTGACACCGGCCTTTCTAGACTGGATTTTTTGATCCACTGACCGTCCGGTCATGGCCGAACTGAGCCGGCGGCAGCCCCAATCCACTGCAATCGCGGCGAATGGCTGTTCGTCGGAGGGGCCGAGGAACCGTACCAGGGGTCGATTCCCGGCGTTCGCTGATTGCATTGCACGTGGCGCTCAAGGACTGGCCTAACGATGGTAACGATGGGGTAGCCGGCGCGGATGCAGGCGCTCAGATCCTTGACGAATGCCTTGGCCACGCGAAGGTTTCCCCTGTCGATTGCAAACCGGCCTACAGCCCTCGCTCCTTCAGTTCGTCACGGACCTTTTCGGTCGCCGCCTCATGGTAGTCCGCTGTCAATTCGCGATTCTCGACGCTGCCTACCGCCTGCTCCAGGGCGCGGGTGAAATCGATGCAGTCCGCCCCTTGCCCGCCCTCGACCTTGAACTGCGTGCGGCCATCCAGGCCGATGCGGATTCTCACCTTTTTGATGCCCATCACGACTCTCCTGTTTCCTCGGTTTCCTAAAACCGCTCGCACACCACCAGTTCGATCTCGCCGTTCGGCAAGATGTTTTCCTCCTCGATGATCAGCCCCTGCTTTATCACCTGCTGCTTCACCGCCAGATGCGCGTAGGTGCGGTTGAGCTCCTGCAGAAAGCTCTCTTCGCGCAGCTTCGTTTTGTTGCGCACGCCCCACCAGTCCGCGCACACGGCGAAGCTCTGGTCGGCCTGGCGCTGGAAGCCGATGTCGTAGGCGCCGCCGGTGTCGATGACCACCTGAGCGAACTCCTGGTTGCCCTGGTAGCCCCGGATCACCACGCGCTCACCTGACTGGAACTGGTAATTTAACTGGCGCAGGGTTTCCTCAAGCAACGTCTGGTCGCGGATCACGGTCTGTACCTGGGTGAAATGTGACATGGCATCGGCCTCCTTGTGGATAGACGTTATTTGTCTACCCGATATCGAGCCGGCGCTCGCCGCGCACCTGCTCCACCTTCACTTCTTCGTTCACCGTGCCGCGCGAGGCGTTGCGCGCCTGGCCGCTCAGCACCAGCTCGCGCAGTTGCGCGATCCGCTCGCGGTGCGACTTGGCGAGCGGCACCATGTCGCCCGCGGCGGCCACCAGATCGGCGGTCTCGATCTCGCGCTTGCCGTCCATGAACGCGGGGAACATCGCATCGTTCACCACCGCCTCCAGCTCCGCCCCCACGAACCCCTCGGTGGCGCGCGCTATCTTCGACAGGTCGAAGCGCCGCCGGATCATGGTGATGCCCTTGCGCTCCAGGTGCACCTGCAGGATCTGCTCGCGCTCCTGCCCGGTCGGCAGGTCGAGGAAGAACACCTCGTTGAAACGCCCCTTGCGCAGGAATTCCGGCGGCAGCCGTTCGATCGAGTTCGCGGTGGCGAACACGAACACCGGAGCCCGCTTTTCCTGCATCCAGGTGAGAAAGGTCGCGAGCACCCGGCTTGAAGTACCGCTGTCGCCGGTGGATCCGGCGAAGGCCTTCTCGATCTCGTCCACCCACAGCACGCAGGGCGCGATCACCTCGGCGATCTGCATCGCCTCGCGGATATTCTTCTCGGAGGCCCCAACCAGTCCGCCGAAGACCGCGCCCATGTCCAGGCGCAGCAGCGGCAGCTTCCACATGCCGGCGGCGACCTTGGCGCACAGACTCTTGCCCGTGCCCGGGATGCCGATCAGCGCCACTCCGCGCGGCGCGTCCAGGCCGTACTCGCGCGCCTCTTCGGCGAACGCGAGCTGGCGCTGTTCCAGCCATGTCTTGAGCGCATCCAGGCCACCGACGCGGTCGGCGCTCTCAACGCGTGGATAGAGTTCGAGGGCGCCGCTTTCGCGGATGATGGCGCGCTTTTCCGCGGTGATGAGGTCGATGCAGCGCTCGTCGAGCTGCCCGCCGCGGCTCGACACGACCGCTTTCTGAAACACCCAGCGTGCCTGGGTGCTCCCGAGCCCGAGGGCCGCCTCGACCAGCTTGCCGCGCAGCGCGGGTTTACACCGCGCAGCGCGCCGGCGCCGCCCACGGTGCGCTCGATCGAAGCGTCCATCTCGCGCGCGTCGGGCTTGGCGAGCTCCAGCACCGGTACATCGTGCTTCAGCTCCGCCGGCAGGCACAGCTCGGGCGTGGTGATCACGACGTTCTTGCGCGGTGCGCTCTCCGGCAGGCGCGCGGCCAGGTTGCGAATGCCGCGCAGCACGCCGCGCCGCGCCTCCCATACCTGGTGGAAATCCTTGAGCACGAAGGCTGCACCGCCGGCAAAGTCCTCGATCGTGCGCAGGATCGTGTCCGGCGTTGCCTCGCGCTTGGTGTCGAAGGATTCCTTGGCCGGCTTGAGGCAACGGAACTGGTCGGCGACATCCCAGGTGTACAGGCCTTCGCCCTCCGGCCAGCCGGATGCGTGCGCCAGCTCGGTGAGTTCCTGCAGCACACGTGCCTCCTCGCTCGTGACCACATTGACCACCGCGATGCGCGCATCGAAATGAAGCTTCAGCTCGTCCTTGAATGCCATTGGATCTCCTTGCTCTCAGCCGGTCGCCTCGTTCGCGCCCAGCCGCCAGGTCGCATCGGGAAACCCGCTTACCGTGATCGCGCCACTGGCGGCGATGCGGAACTCGGTTCGGCGCCGACTACCGAAATCAGCCCCACGATAGCGCTCCGTCAGGAACATCAGTTCCTGGTCCGCGCTCGCGAGCAGCGGATGCCGGCCCGGAATTTCGCTGCGATAGCGCCCGGCCACCAGCAGGTCGGCCGCCTGCAGGAGGCGGCGAAAGCCGGGGTTGCGGCTCGATCGAAGCTCGATGGCGTCGTAGCCGGTGAACACCAGTACGCCCTTGCCGGCCGCGTGCACGCGTTCGGCCACGTCGGCGAGCGCTCCCGCCTGGGCGAACGGCTCCCCGCCGGAGAAAGAAACGCCCTCGGCTTCGGACTCGGTCAGCATCCAATCCGCCACGTCCTTCGGCGCGACCACCCGACCACCGGCAAAGGGCAGAAAGTCCGGATTGAAGCAACCGGCGCAGCGAAACGGACACCCTTGCACCCAGAGGACCGAGCGCAGCGCCGGACCGTTGGCGCGTGATCGTGGCAGGTAGGCTGCAACGTGCAGGTAGTCGTTTTTCATCGTGCGGTCTCTACAGCTTCACGATCGGCAGATCCCGCAGAGGAAGGCGCAGGCGCTCGCCCCCCGAAAGCTGAACGTAGGATCGATTGCCCTCGTGCAGGTCCTTGAGCGACAGCGTCAGCCGCCGATTCCCATCGACCCCGAAGCCCGCGATGAACCGCCGCGCACCGACGCTGCAGGGCGGGTCCGCGTGGATGAATTCGCGGTCCGCTGGATTCAGTTCACGCAGCGAAACGTCCTCGCGCCGGATCGTGTCGCGCCGCTGCAGCCGGCCGCCCACGACTTCCCACACGTCCTCCGGCCGCAGCATCGCGGAGCGCTCCACCACCACCAGTCCGAGCCGCGTCGCGGCTTCGCAGGCGGCGTTCACGTACTTGGTCGAGACCGGCCCCTGCGTGGGCCCCGGGAAGGCGCGCCGTTTGCGTTTGTTTCCGCTATATTGTCGGGCACGTCAGCAGGTCTGGGTACGCATGGTCAGGCATCTCGACATTTTTGGCCAAGTGCAGGGCGTGGGCTTTCGCTACCACCTGTGCGAACAGGCGCAGCGTCTGGGCATTACCGGCTGGGTGCGCAACCGCCACGGCGGCAGCGTCGAGGCGATGATCGAAGGCACGCCCGAAGCGGTGGAGGCGCTGCTCGCCTGGGCGCGGCTCGGCCCGCCCGCCGCTCGCGTGGAACGCGTCGATGTCGCCAATGCCGAAGGCACGTTCACCGGATTCGAACTCCGGCCGACGCAATAGGCCGTTCCCGGGGCCTATCGACACTCACGCATAGACCACCTGCACGTTTTCGGGTCGCAGCCATTCCCGCAGCGACTGCATCAGAGCGTCGTCAAGCCTGACGCGCCAATCCTCGCCCAGGCGCATTTCGCAACTGGCCGCGCCGTTGCGGTAGCACACGCTCACCGCGCAGGCGCCTTGACGGTAAGGCGTGAGCAGATCCCTCACGTGGGCGGCCGCGGCGGAGCCTTCGCTGCTGGCCTCGCCGTTGATCGACAAGCGTATACCCTTGGCGAACTGGCTGCGCGCAGCCGCCAGGTCGTAAATCTTGTCCGCGATAATGCGAAGGAAGCTGACGTCGCCCTCCTCCCCTGCGGCGGCCCGCCGCACTACCTTTACCTTGGCTTCGATCACCAGCAGCTTGTCCTCCTTGCACAGGTCCCGGTACTGGTCGAACACCTCGCTGTAGATGGTGATTTCCTGCGCGGCGCTGCCGTCGCCCAGGTTCAGGATCACCATGCGCCCGCTCTGCGTCCGCTGGATGCGCACCGACTCGACCACGCCGGCGATGAGCTGGCTCTTTTGCTGTTGTTCGAAGCCGGCGCCGGGTTGCAGGTTCTTGAGCGAACCGCGCACAAAGTGCTGCACCTCCGCGCGGTAGGCGCTGAAGGGATGTCCGGAGAGATAAAAGCCGAGGCTCGTTTTTTCCTCCTTCAGCAAGCGCCCCTCGTCCCAGCACTCGGCCCGAATCAGCGCCGGGCGCTCCGCTCCGGCGCCGCCGGCGTCGCCGAACAGGTTGACCTGCTGCGCATGGCGCTCGCGCTGCTCCGCCGCCTCGAGCGCGATGCCGACCGAGGCGAACAGGCCGGCTCGGTCGCGGTTGATGCAATCGAACGCCCCGGCGCGCACCAGCGCCTCGACCACGCGGCGGTTGACCACCCGCTTGTCGATGCGCTCGCAGAAATCGAACAGGTCGCGAAACGGCCCTCCCTCCTCGCGTGCGCGCACGATCGCGCCGATCGCCGATTCTCCCGTGCCCTTTACCGCGCCCAGACCGTAACGGATGCTTTGCCCGTCCACCGGCACGAAACGGTATGCGCCGCTGTTGATGTCGGGCGGAAGCATCTTAAGGCCGTTTGCCAGCGCGTCGGTGTGGAGGCCGTGCACCTTGTCCGTGTCGTCCATCACCGCCGACAGGTTGGCGGCCATGAATTCGGACGGGAAATGCGCCTTCAGGTAAGCGGTCTGACAGGCAACCAGCGCATAGGCCGCGGCATGCGATTTGTTGAAGCCGTAGCCGGCGAACTTCTCCATCAGGTCGAACAGTTCGCTCGCTTTTCTCTTGTCCACGCCGTTCTTCTCGGCGCCGGCGACGAAGATGTCGCGCTGCTCGGCCATCTCGTCTGCGTTCTTCTTGCCCATCGCGCGGCGCAGCAGGTCGGCGCTGCCCAGGCTGTAGCCGCCGATCACCTGCGCGATCTGCATCACCTGCTCCTGGTAGACCATGATGCCGTAGGTCGGGCCGAGGATGGGCAGCAGGCGCGCATCCAGGTATTCGACGCGCTGCTTGCCCTGTTTGCGCTCGATAAATTCCGGAATCAAGTCCATCGGACCGGGACGGTACAGCGCCACCAGGGCGATAATGTCCTCGAAGCGGTCCGGCCGCGCCTGTTTCAGCAGGTCGCGCATGCCGCGCGATTCGAACTGGAACACGGCGCTGGTATTGGCGCCGGCGAATATCCTGTAGATCGCGGGATCGTCGAGCGGGATCGTCTCCAGCGAAAACTTCGGTTGCGGCTCGCCGTACCGGCGGTCGCGGATGTGGCGCATCGTCCAGTCGAGTATGGTGAGCGTAGTCAGGCCGAGGAAGTCGAATTTCACCAGGCCGACGGCCTCGACATCCTTCATGTCGAACTGCGACACCACGCTCTCCGCGCCCTGGGCCGTGTACAGCGGGCAGAAATCGGTGAGCTTGCCCGGGGCGATCAGCACACCGCCCGCGTGCATGCCGACGTTGCGCGTCAAGCCCTCGAGCTGCCCGGCGAGCGCGAGCAACTCGCGCGTTTCCTCGTCGCTTTGCTCGCGCTCGGCGAGTCGCGGTTCCATCTCGCGCGCCATGGCGAGCGTGATCAGCTTGCCCGGCGTGAACGGAATCAGCTTGGCCAGCTCGTCGGTGCGGCCGTAGTTCCATTCCATCACGCGCCCGACGTCGCGCACCACCGCCTTCGCCGCCATGGTGCCGAAAGTGGCGATCTGCGACACCGACTGGGCGCCGTACTTTTTCTTCACGTACTCGATGACGCGGTCGCGGCCGTCCTGGCAGAAGTCGATGTCGAAGTCGGGCATGGATACCCGCTCCGGGTTGATGAAGCGCTCGAACAGCAGGTCGTAGCGCAGCGGGTCGAGGTCGGTGATGCCGAGCGAATAGGCGACCAGCGAACCCGCGCCCGAGCCGCGCCCCGGCCCTACCGGCACTGCGTTCGACTTGGCCCAGTTGATGAAGTCGGCGACGATGAGAAAGTAGCCGGAGTAGCCCATCTGGGTGATGGTCTTTATCTCGAATTCCAGGCGCGCGCGGTACTCGGGCTCGCGCCGGGCACGCTCTTTGTCCTCGGGGAAGATTTTTGCCAGGCGCAATGCGAGCCCCTGCGCGGCCTGCTGCGCGAGATAAGCGTCCAGGCTCACCCCCGCCGGGGTGGGAAACGGCGGCAGCTTGCTCTTGCCCAGCTCCAGCGTGAGGTTGCAGCGGCGCGCGATCGCCACGCTGTTGGCGAGCGCCTCGGGAATATCGGCGAACAGTTCGGCCATTTCCGCCTGGGTCTTGAAATAGCTCTCTCGCGTGAACAGGCGCGGCCGGCGTTGGTCGGCGAGCACGTAGCCTTCGGCGATGCACACCCGCGCCTCGTGGGCGAGAAACTCATCGGGCTTGAGGAACTGCACCGGGTGGGTCGCGACCACCGGCAATTCCAGCCGGCCGGCGAGCGCGAGCGCGCGCTTAATGTAGGGCTCGGTGGATGCGCCACCGGCGCGCTGCAGCTCGATATAGAAGCGCCGCGGAAACAATTGCGCCCAGTCCCGCGCAAGCCGCTCGGCCTGCGCGCCGTTTTCCTGCGCGAGCGCGCTGCCTATATCCCCGGCTTGCGCGCCGGAGAGCGCAATCAGCCCGTCGGCGCGCTGATCGCGCAACCAATCCGTCCTTATCTCGGCGCGCCCGCGCGCCTGGTTTTCCAGCCAGGCCCGGGTGAGCAGTTCGGACAACTGCAGGAATCCTTTGCGGTTGCGGCACAGGAGCAGCAAGCGTGACGGCTTGTCGCGCTCGGCTTCATTGCTGATCCAGACATCGCAGCCGATGACCGGCTTCAGCCCCGCGGCACGCGCGGCCTTGTAGAATTTCACCATGCCGAACAGGTTGGCCAGGTCGGTAATCGCGAGCGCAGGCATGCCGTCTTCTGCGGCGCGCGCCACCGCCGCGTCTATGCGCACGATGCCGTCAGTGACGGTGAATTCGCTGTGCAGGCGTAAATGGACGAAGGCAGGAGTCATAGGGTGCGCAAGATTCGGTCGCCGAAATTTTACCACCCGCGTAGTGTTACGCATGACGTTCGAGACAAATCAACAACCTGCGACGGCCGCCCGGGCCAGACCGGGTTGCGACCAGCGGAATTTGCACGGCTTCATTGTATAATCGCGGCCCCCGCTCAGCCCTGATTCGGGCGCTACCGTCGAACGAATACACATTAATAACGGTGCATGCTTATGGAGAATGGTAGTCCTGTATATTCCGAATTGTAGGTTTCGTAATTAACGTGTCACGATACCAGGGCTGGTATCCCTGCTGGATACCCAGCGGCGCTTCCAGCATGTTTAATGAACCGCCGTATGCGCAACCGCACCTACGATGGTGTGAGAGGGCGACGGGGGCAACCCCGTCGCCTATTCGATTGAGGAGGAGTTCCATGGACCAAGCATTTGTCCGTTATGGTTTCAGCGACGAGCAGTTGGCCAGCCTGGAGACGGTCTATGCGCCCGGTGTCGCGGCCGACAAGGTGTTCGTGATTTCCGGCGCCGGCTCGGGGATGGGTCGCGCCATGAGTTATTTATTCGCCCGACTGGGGGCCGATGTGGTGCTGGCCGGCCGCAAGGAAGAACCCTTGCGGGAAACCGAGCGGGGCATCGCCCGGTTCGGCGGGCGCACCTTGGTGGTCCCCACCAACATCCGCGACGCTGATCAGGTGGCCAATTTGATGGATAAAGCATGGGAAACCCTTGGCCGAGTGGACGTGCTGATCAACAATGCCGGAGGCCAGTTTCCCCAGCCGGCCCTGGACTACTCGGTCAAGGGCTGGAACGCGGTGATCGACACCAACTTGAACGGCACTTGGACCATGATGCAGGCGGCGGCACGGCGCTGGCGGGACCACGGCCAAGGTGGCAACATCGTTAACATCGTGGCGAACATCGACCGGGGCCTGCCCGGTTGCGCCCACACCTGCGCGGCGCGGGCCGGGGTGATCTATCTTTCCAAAACCGTGGCGGTGGAATGGGCGCCGCTGGGCATCCGGGTCAACTGCGTGGCTCCCGGCACCATCGCCACCGACGGCCTGAACGTGTATTCCGAGGCAGCCCGCAACTTTTTCCTGCGGGCCTCCAATCCCATGAAGACCGCCGGCGATGCCCATGATATCGCCCAGGCGGCGGCTTATCTGGCCTTGTCCTCGGGCAAGTTCGTCACCGGCGAAGTGATTCAGGTAGACGGCGGGCAGCGCATGTGGGGCAGCACCTTCACCATTCCCGTCCCCGACTATTACAAGACCGACACCTGACGGCGGACCGATTTTTGGAGATCAAGGATCTGAGCGTGGAAGAGCCGGGAAGCCGCTGCCCTCGCCTTCGCCGCCCTCGGCGCGGCGGCCTTGCTGGGCTAGTGCCCGGTCACAGCGGGACGGCCTCCTTCTCGCGGACGAGGCGGTTTTCGTGGCGGCCGATGTAGAAGGTGCTACCGATGATGATGGCCGCGCCGAGCAGCGACCATTGGTCGGGAATCTCGGCGAACAGCACCCAACCGATCAAAGCGGCGTAGACCAGCCGCATATAATCGAAGGGCGCCAGCGCCGAGGCATCGCCCTCGCGCATGCCGAAAATGAAAGTCACCTGGGAGATCATGCCGAAAACGCCGATCAGCACCAGCAGCAGCAGATCGATTCCGCCGGGCATGCGCCATACGCTCAGCGCCGGCAGCAACATCAACGCGCAACTGATGGCGTTTGAATAAAGCAGCATCACCCACGCCGATTCGGTGATCGGGGTTTTCTTGATGACCATGATGACGCAACCCCCGAAGAAGGCGCTGGACAGGGCCACCAGCGCCGCCGGCTGGAAGTCCCCGCCGGGGCGCGCCGTCACTACCACGCCGGCGAAACCGATGAGGGTCGCCAGCCAGCGCTGCCAAGTGCCGCGCTCACCCAGCGTCAGCGCGGCTAGCAGCGTGATGAACAGCGGCAGGGTAAAGCTCATGGTGGTGAAATCGGCGAGGGGCAGGCGCGACACCGCATAGAAGGCCGCTACCGAGCTGGCCAAACCGAACAGCGAGCGCCCCAGATGCATCTTCAGATAGCGGGAGCGCAGGCCCGACAAACCGCCGTGCGCCGCCAGCGGAAACACCAGCAACATGCTGATGAGGCAGCGAAACAAAGCCATCTGCAGCGGGTCGTAGCGTTTGCCCAGAGCCTTGCTGACGGTGTGCATAAGGACCAGACTCAACGCGCCCAGCAAAATCCAGGCGGCGCCCCGCACATTAGGGGCCAGGCCTTTCCAGAATCGGGGAAAGGAAAACAGCGAAGCAGCGGACATAGGGTATCGGCCTCGATGCCGCCCCCTTGAGCGAGAGCAGGCTATTTGCTACGGTTTTGTCTATCCAGCCTGGCCACCGTATGCGGATAGGATGCCGGCCACAAGGCCAAAAGTACGTTAACCATGCCGTCCCGCCAATACGCGCCGTAGGAGCAGCAATAGGAGAATCTACTTGTTGGGAAAAATATAGCCGGCGATGACGTTCTTCTGGGTCTGGGTGGTACCGCCGGTGATGGTCAGCATACGCACGTCCCGCACCATGCGCTCAAGCGGCAAGGAGCCGAAATAGCCATAACCGCCGAACATCTGCTGGCAATCGAGAGTCACTTTGATGGCCATTTCGGTGGCGTACAGCTTGGCGATGGAGGACAGGCAGGGATCCGGCTTGCCCGCATCCACCAGGGCCAGCGCCTTGTAGCACAGGCAGCGGGCGGCCTCGATCTGGATCAGCATGTCGGACATCATCCAGCGCAAGCCCTGCATCTCGCACAGCTTCTGGCCGAATTGCTCGCGCACCGTCATGTACTCGCGGGCGAGATCGAAAGCGCCTTCCGCCACTCCCAGGGCCAATACCCCCATTCCCACCCGAGTCGCGTTGTAGATCGTCAGAGGTTGGACAAATCCCTTGGAACTGGCGGGGTCCCCCAGCGTCACCACATTGGAAGCCGGCACCCGAACGTTGTCGAAAAACATTTCGTTCTCGTTGGCGCCGCGCGCTCCCATTTTCCCTTCCAGGGAATGAACCGTGACTCCGGCACGGTTCCGCTCGACGATAATGGTGCCGATGCCCTTAGCCCCCTTGGAGGAGCCGAATCGAGCGTAGACCAGATGCATGGCCGCCCGGTCGCCGAAAGTGGTGAAGATCTTCTGCCCATTGACGATGTAATCGTCCCCATCCCGCACCGCGCTGGTGGTGATGGCCGTCGCGTCGGAACCGGCCTGGGGCTCGGTCCAAGCAATGCTGCATTCCGCTTTTCCACTAATAAATTGGGGGATCAACCGTCGCTTCAGCTCCTCGCTGCCGTAATTGGCGATAATGCGCGGCGAAACGTTCTGGTCGTGGACGAGCAAAGCCGTGGTCATATCTACCTTGGCGATTTCTTCCACCACCAAATAAGTATCCACCAACCCCAGCCCGGAGCCGCCATATTTCTCGTCCATGCTGAGGCCGAGGTAACCCAGTTTGCACAAAGTCTCTTTGTTCTCCTCCGGGAATTCTTCGTGCTTGTCCCAGTAACCGGCTTTTTCCTTGAACTTCTCTTGGGCCAATTTTCTCGCGGCATCCCGCAACTGGACCTGTTCGCTGGTCAATTCGAAACTCATTTCGCTCCCCTTCGACAAAATTACATGGTCAATACGATACGGCCCGCCGAAGTGCGGCCTTCCATCAATTCATCAGCCTTCACCGCGTCGGCCTACGCCATGATCCAGCACGGCAAAAAATCCCGCTAGGATAACGATCGGCAATGGACGAAATCCATTGCCGATCGGTCACGTACCCGCCGTTATTTTCCGCCCTTCTTTCCCCACTGGAACAGTGGCGGCTCCTTGCGCTTGAAGCGGGCTACCGCTTCTTGGTGGTAGGAAGTTTCCACCGCTAGCGCCTGGGCATAGGATTCCATTTCCGCCAAAGCCCGCTGATCCAGGTGAAACGCTTGGTTGAGGACATTCTTGGCCATGCCGATGGCGTCGGTGGAGGCATTGTGGAAGCGGCCGGCCAATTCCAGGGCGGCATCCAGCAATTGCGGTGCCGGATGAATGGCGTACACCACCCCCAATTGCCGGGCTTCCTCCGGCTCCAACACTCGCGTGGAAAAAATCAATTCCTTCGCGCGCTGCAAACCCAAGATACGGGGCAGCAGGAAAAATCCCCCCAAATCTGGCACCAGTCCGATGCGTCCGAACACCGCGGAAAACCGCGCTTGCGGGGAGCACAGGATGAAATCGCAGGCCAGCGCCAGATTGAACCCGGCGCCGAAAGCCGGTCCGTGCACTGCGGCCACCACCGGTTTTTCCAGATTCACCAGTTCCTGGAACCAGGTATGCAGGCGCCGGATGCGGTTCCGGCTGGCGCTCGCCGGGCGTTTTTCCGAGGACAGGGATTTCAAGTCCCCCCCGGCGCAAAAGGCGTCTCCGGCTCCGGTCAGGACCACCGCCTTGACCGCAGGATCGTCCCGTACCGTGACGACGTGCTTGGCGAGGGTCTCCCGCATGTCGATGTCCAGGGCGTTCTTCTGCTGCGGACGGTTGAATGTAATCAGCGCCGTGGCGCCGCGCATTTCCAGGGTGGCTGCTTCTTTCATATCTTGATCTCCAGGTTGCGTGCAATGACGTTGCGTTGAATTTCGCTGGTCCCTTCGCCGATCACATAGACGAGGGCATCCCGGTGAAAGCGCCCGACGGGATATTCCCGCATGATGCCGGCACCGCCGAAGCGAAAGGAAAATCAATCCACCGGGCACCCCTAAATTGGCGGGCCGATGCATGCGCAATGAACCCGTTTGGGCTACCAAAGTGTGTATACGGTAGTCAAAATTATTTTCCGGTCCAAACCGGAGCCCGCTTTTCCAGAAAAGCTTGGGTCCCCTCTTGAAGATCGGCGCTCAGGAATACCACGTTGCTGAAGGCGCGCATGACAGGCTTCCGGACCTTGAATGTCGTGGGCGTTGAAATAGGCTTCCATGCCGACCCGCAAGGCCACCGCATAACGATCAAGGTGTTCCGGCGCAACACAGAAAGCGGACAAGCTATTTGCTACAACACCGGACAAATCAATTCGCCCCCAACAGGGATAAGCCCGGCCGCAGACAACATGCCTGCGCTAGGCAGACACATCGGCTGTCAGTCCACCTTCATGTTCGCTTCTTTAACGATCTTTGCCCACTTGACGATTTCCGTTGCTTGATAGGTGGCGAGCTGTTCCGGGGTACTGCCTACCGGATCAATGGCCTGGCTGCGGAATTTTTCCGCCACATCGGGCATCTTGACGACCTTGGCCACATCGGCCGAGATCTTGGTCACGATGTCCTTCGGTGTCCCGGCCGGAGCATACAGGCCAAACCACGGCACCAGCTCGTAACCCGGTACACCTGCCTCCGCCATAGTAGGCAACTCGGGAGCTGCCGAAGTCCGAGTAGCCGCTGTAACGGCAAGCGCCTTGATCTTGCCGGCCTTCACTTGCGGCAAGGCGGTATTCAGGGCGTCGAACATGATTTGCACTTGCCCGCCGATGAGGTCGGCCAATCCAGGAGCGTTGCTCTTGTAAGGAATATGCACCATGTTCACATTGGCCAGCATCTTGAACAACTCACCGCCGGCCTGAGCCGAAGTGCTGCCTCCGGCAAAATTGATCTGCCCCGGCTTGGACTTGGCCAGGGCAATGAGTTCTTTCACCGAGTTGACGGGCAGCGAAGGGTGGACTACCAGGATGAGGGGCGTGGTGCCCATCAGGCTGATGGGAGCGAAGTCCTTCACCGGATCATAGGGCAGCTTGCTGAACAAGCTCACGTTGGCGGCGTGGGAGCTGCTGGTAGCCATTAGCACGGTATAGCCGTCGGGGGCTGCCTTGGCCGCCGCTTCGGCCCCGATGATGGCGCTGGCTCCCGGCCGGTTGTCGATGATTACCTGCTGGCCCCACATTTCCGAGAGTTTCTGGGCGATAACCCGGGCAAACAGGTCGGTGGGCCCGCCGGCGGCGAACGGCACGATCATGCGGACCGGCTTGCCGGGATAGCTCTGTGCATGGGCCTCGCCGAACCCGGCCAAACCTATCATGAAGAAAGCAAGGCTGATGACGCGAAACAGACATTTCATTGAACGATCTCCCGTTGTTGTATCGGTATCGCTAAAGATCAACCTACCCGCCATGCGCTGAGATCGTGCCGCCCGATCCATCATTCGAGCTGAATCCACGCCTCCTTAGAGAATTGAAACCCGAGTTCCTGGCTGCCCTATTCGGGCTTTTGCCGGCCTGCTCATCGCTGCGGGTTCCGCTGGCTATGAGATCGGAGACCTGGCTCATCCGGGAGCCTGCTTTCTGCCGTTGTCGCTCGGACTATTACCTGTCTTTCTTTTTTGTTTCTTTCTCTAGAAGCATGAGTTTTTCGCGCACGATTTTAGGAATGGGAACGGCCTTAAAACTATCCTCCCGCCCCTGAATGCAGATGGTCCTCAGCTTTCCTCGGGCCTTGATCTCGCCTTCGCCTTCGATCACCACATCAAAAGCCAGAGTCCGCTCGGTCATCCGTCTCAATCGAAGCCGAAGTTTCACTTTCTCATCCACCAGGATCGGGCGGAGAAAATCAAGCGACGCGTGATGCTTGGCCCAACCCAACTTCCTCTTTCCGCCGGACGCCCAATACTCCTTTAATGGCAATCCTAGAGAGCGGAAGAGTGATTGCTCGGCTTCCTGCATCCAGGCGAACAACTGATGGAACTGGGCGATCCCCGCCGGATCCGCCTCGTGAAAAAGGAGCCGCCTTTCAATCGCATGTTCGAGCATCACCGGCTTATGCTCCATCCCTACCTGTCTCCAATGACGAGCGATAGAGGTAGGAAAATCAATCCGCCGGGCACCCCTGAATTGGCGGGCCGATGCGTGCGGAATAAACCTGTTTTGACTTTTGGAGTGCGCATAGGGGTACTTATATTCATTCCAGGCTCCTCCTTCCCGGCAAATGACTGGGATTTAGAACGGTATTATTGGTTAACTACCGGGCAATCTACAACAAACTCGGGAGCACCGCAACGGCGAGGGGCAATAAATTCGCCGCTCAGGGCAGGTGACGCCTGCCGGCGTTGCTACATGAAAAACAGGGCGCCGCGGTAGTCCGTGAAATAACGCGGCGCACGGCGCTCGATTCGCACCTCTTTCACATTGGAATCTTCCTGGGGAGCAGGAGTTGCACTGTGCTGCGCCAGCGCCACCACGATCACCGCCGGACCCGCCTTGCGCTCTCCGCGACCTCGTCCATGCTCGCCTTCCAGGTCCGAGGCCTGCGCGAGCCTGGGCTGGACCGGCGATTGCGCCGCGGCAAGCTGGCTGCCGACAAGCGTGCGGATATCCTCGGGCTCTAGCGGCTGGCGAAGCAAAATGGGCTGCGGCTCCAGCGTCGCCACTATTTCAACTGCAGGCAGTGCCGGCGCCAGTGCAAACAGCGCGACGCGATTGCGTTCCGACTCGTTCTCCCCCGCTGCCGGAATCGGCTGCGGCTCCAGCGTCGCCACTACTTCAACTGCAGCCAGTGCCGGCGCGAGCGCAAACAGCGCGACGCGATTGCGTTCCGACTCGTTCTCCCCCGCTGCCGGAATCGGCTGCGGTTCCAGCGTCGCCACTACTTCGACCGCAGGCAGTGCCGGCGCCAGCGCAAACAGCGCGACGCGATTGCGTTCCGACTCGTTCTCGCCCGCGGCCGGAATCGGCTGCGGTTCCAGCGTCGGCACCGGTTCAGGCGGGGCAGGAACCGGCAAGGAAGAGAGCGCAACGGCGGCCTCACGTGATCTTTGCGCAGGCGCACCGATTTCGATGGCCTGGGGCAACAAGCTGGGCCTGGATTTGGCAGCAGGAAGAACCATCCGGGCGCTAGCCGCGGCTGCGACTTTCATCATACCGCCCTCATCCTGCGGCGCTTCGCTCCGTAACCATGCGTACAAGAGCGCGTAGCGGTAGAACCTTTCAACGTCCGGGGTGGTCGGCGTGTGCTCTTCCGCCGAAGCAGTCAACACGGCGTCGACACCCTGCTCCGCAGCCTGGCGCGCCGCGGCGGGCACGCGGAACAAGCCGGCAAAAATGCCGCTGTCGCCTTTGTTCCCGACCAGGCGGCTCAAGTTGATCGCTTCGGCATGCGGCGCGGTGAGCTCCACCCGCAGATTCGGCATCGACGCATTGGCAAGCTCTATGGTCTTGCCCGGATTGAGCACGACATCCCAACCGGCCGTAGTCACCGCCTGCTCGTCCTGGCTGATCACATAAATCCTGCCATCGGCGAGGGTCGCCAGAGGGCGCGGCTGAGCTGCGGGCGCCACGCCGCTCGCCGCGAGCGCCAGTCGCGGCAAACGCAAGGACGTATTGATCACGCCCGCCAGGTCCAGGTTCACGCCCGAACCGGAAACCATGCCATTGATCATGAACAACACGCTGCCGTTGGAACTCAGGCCGCCCAGGATGTTCAGCGACTGCGGACTGAACAGGTGGTTGAGAACCGAGCTTTGCGCGCTTGGCTGCACAAATCTGACCACCTCGTTGGCGGCCACGTTAAAGCTCTGCCAACTGATTTGCGTGCGCGCGGTGGTGGAGGTGACGGTCAGGGTCGCCGGAGCGTAGGTAGCGCTGCCCACGCCGACCATAGGCCCTGCAGGACCCGCAAAAGCAGTGCTCGCGCAGGCCGAGGCCACCGCCAGGCAAATCAATTTGCGCGAAAACTTGCCGCTTATTCCTATCATATAAGCCCGAACAGGCTATGCCCCGCGCCCAATTTAGCACATTATCGTCCAGGCCAACGTGTTCAATCACAACCCGCCTTCGGTCACGCTTTGCTATCGCTTTTTCGGCTCGAACAGGCTGCGCCCGATGATCTGTTTCATTACCTCGACGGAACCGCCCGCGATCCGCACGACGCGCGCGTCGGCGTAAGCGCGGGCGATCGGGTATTCCCACATATAGCCCCAGCCGCCGAACATCTGCAGGCAGTCGTCGACCACGCGGCAATGCAGGTTGGCCATCCACAGCTTCACCATGGCGGCATCGGTACCGTCGAGCTTGCCCTGCAGGAACAGCTCGATGCACTTGTCCACGAATATCCGGCCCGCCGTGACCTCGGTCTTGATTTCAGCCAGCTTGAATTGCGTGTTCTGGAAGTCGGCCAGCGTCTGTTCGAACATCTTGCGCTCGGCGGCGTACTCGATGGTCGATTGAAGCACCGCCTCCACCACCGCGGCCGAGCGAATGGCCTGGGTCAGGCGCTCCTGCGCCAGGTTCTTCATCAGAAGCTTGAAGCCGCCGTGCTCGGGTCCGAGCAGATTCGACGCCGGCACCCGCACGTTCTCGAAAAAAAGCTCCGAGGTGTCCTGTGCCTTCATCCCGAGCTTCTCCAGACGCCGGCCGCGGACAAAGCCCGCGCGCGTGGCCTCGACGATGAATAGTGAAATACCGCCGCGCTTGGCACCGAGATCGGTCTTGGCGGCCAGCACGATCATGTCGCAAAGTTGGCCATTGGAGATGAACACTTTCTGCCCGTTGATCACGTAGTCGTCGCCATCGCGCACCGCGCGCGTGCGTATCGACTGCAGATCGCTGCCCGCGTGCGGCTCGGTCATGCCGATCGCCCCGACCACGTCGCCGCTCACCATCGGCGGCAACCACCGGCGCTTCTGCTCCTCGGTGCCGAAGGCCAGAATGTATGGCATGACCATTTCGTTGTGCACCGAAAAGCCAGGGCCGCTGAATCCGGAGCGGCCGAATTCCTCGACCAGCGCGAAGTTGAAAAGATGGTCTGCGCCCGATCCGCCGTAGGCCTCTGGAATGGAACAGCCCAATAGCCCGGCCGCTCCGGCCTTGCGCCAGAGGTCGCGCGGCACACAGCCGTCGCGCTCCCATTGCGCATGATAGGGCGCGATCTCGTCTTCGATGAAGCGCCGCACGGTTTCGCGAAACAAATCATGTTCTTTGCCAAACAGATTTCTTTCGATCACGGAACGCTCCTGTTCATTCGGTCTCGACAACGGGAATCCGGTGCATCAGTTCCGCTCCCTTTCCTTTCCCCTGCATATTGAATTGTAAACGACTACCCTGGCTACCGGAATTTGCGCGGTGGAGCGATGGCGCTAGGCAGGATCCACCGGGGCCGGAGCATCAAATTTCCTCTGGTGGCTGCAAGTTGATTCATTCCGGGCCCCTTCCGGGCTCCTCACTCGGGAAGCACCGCCGTGACTTCGATCTCGAGTTTCGCGCCCGCCTCGACAAAACCCGCCACCTGCAGCGCGGTCATCACCGGGAAATTCCTGCCGATCACCTCGCGGTAGACCGCGCCTAGTTCCTTGAGGCTGGCGTTGTATTCCTTGGCGTCGCCGACGTACCAGTTCATGCGGCAGATGTGTTCGGGTCGGGCGCCTGCTTCGGCGAGTATGGCGACGATGTTTTTCAGCGCCTGTCTCGCCTGGCCCGCGAAATCGCTGGTCTCGAACTTCTCCTGCGCGTTGTTCCAGCCGACCTGGCCCGCGACGAAAACCAGCCGCCCCTTGGCGACGATGCCGTTGGAATAGCCTTTGGGCTTGGCCCAGCCCGGTGGTTGAAGGGTTTGCATGGAATTTACTCCTGGTTGATGGAGCGGCAATTATCGCGCAGAGCCGCCCCGCGCGCCAGTAACGCCGGTCACGCACGCTAGTGTTCATTCCGGGCCCCTTCCGGACCCCTCCTCTAGGACAAATGGAGGTGATTTCGAACAGGATCATTGGTTAAAGGTGCGTGGGTGTCTCATCTCGTGCTGGCAGAAACGCTATGGGTTCTCGACGCGGTGTACAATCGCTCGCATGCACAGATTGTCAAGGAGGCGAGCCATGGCTGAAGTGGACTTGAAGGCAATTCAGAGGAAGGTAACCGCCGGGGCTTCGTACCGAAAGATGATCGCTGCCGCCGAGGCAGGACAGCCGATCTGCTTGGCGAGCGCCGGAATTCCGAACGAAGTCATGCACGCCATGGGCGTGTATCCCGTCTACCCCGAGAGCCTGGCCGCGATCTCTGCGGGCATCGGAAAGGCGGGGGTGTTCTTCGACGAGGCGAGAACCCGCGGGCTCACCAACACCATCTGCTCCTACACACGCTGCGGCTTGGGGATCTCCTGGACCAAGCAGACTCCCTTCGGACCCATCCCGCCGCCGAATATCGCCGTGACGGACGTGAACATGTGCTGCCTTCATCTAACCTGGTGGGCCCACATCGAGGACCACTTGAAGCTGCCCACGTGCTACATGGACATGCCTGCCACCGATGCCCCCGACGCACCCGAGTACATCGACTACTACGAGAACCAGGTTGTGGAAATGGTGAGATTCATCGAGACCAACACCCCCTGCCGCCTGGACATGGACAAGCTGCGAGCGTCGGTGAAGCATTCGGACCTTGCGGGCTACTACTGGACGAAGATGATGGAACTGCGGCGGAATCGACCTTCGCCCATCAGCTTCCGGGCGCTGGCCGGCCAGATCCTGCCGCTGGTGACGGCGCTGGGGGAGCCGGATACCTCGGACTACTACGAAGCGCTTTATTACCAATATGCGCAGGATGCGAAAGAGGGCAAGACGCCCGCACACGGCGGCGAGAAATACCGTCTCATCTGGAACGGCATTCCCATCTGGCATCATTTGCAGTTGATCGACTACTTTCAAGAGAAGGGTGCCAACTTCGTCTGGGAGCCCTACACCTCGCTCACCTGGGGCAACAAGACCAGCAGCGGAAGACTGGATCTGGATCGGCCCTTCCACACGCTGGCGGAGAAGTACACCAACATCCTGAGCAACAAGCCGATCGCGAGGAGGTTCGAGTACTTCGACCGGGCCATCCGGGACTACGCGGTGGACGGACTGGTCATGTTCTCGAACCGCAGCTGTCGGCCCATGTCCATCGGGCAGCACCAGCTGGGCCAACTGATCAAGGAGCGACACGACGATCTGCCCATCTTGATTTTCGAGGGCGACCAGGCGGACCCCGACGGGTTCAGTTGGGACGATGCCCGGACGCGGATCGACGGGTTCATCGAAGTTCTGGAGGGAAGGAAGACGTGATCGCTCAATTCAAGGCGCTGTTCGACGCGCGGCACGAGAAGGCGCGCGAGCTCAAGCAACAGGGAACGAAGATCATCGCCTGTTTCTACGCACTGCCGCCGAAGGAGCTGGTGCACGCGGCGGGGATGCTTCCGCTGCAGTTGGTCGAGGACAGGGATTCGAAGTACGAGGCGAGATCGGAGTTCCTGCCGTACCTGTGCGGTATGAGCAAGAACCTGGACGGCCAGATAGGCGCGGGCGTCTTCGACTACGTGGACGGAATCATGGTGTCTACGGTCTGCGACACCAACCGGCACGTCCTGGACATCTGGGCGCAGCAGAAGACCTTCCCACACGCGTGGCTGGTCCGCGCCCCCGCGAAGAACGACGAGGGTGCGGTCAACTACTTCACCAAAGAGCTGAAACGCCTTGCGCATGAACTCGGAACAGTGTCGGGCACGAGGGTCACAGATGAAGGCTTGCGGAAGTCGATCGCGCTGTTCAACCAGAACCGCTCCTTGTTTCGCCAATTCTACCAAGCCCGTGTGAGGGCCAGCATCCCGGCCGAGGACGCGGTGTACGTGTTCGCTTCCGCCCTGACGACCCCGGTGGAGGAGCACAACGCCCTGATGAAGACGCTGCTCTCCTCGCTTCCCTCGGCGAGGCCCAGCGTCGAGCCGAAGCTCATGCTGTGCGCGCTCAATATCCCCATGTCGGTGGACCTGATTCGGCTGGCCCAGAAGTACGGCGCCACGGTGGTGACGGATGACTTTACCCACAATGCGCGCTACGGTTCCACCGAAATCGAGGCAGACGGGGATCCATTCCGCGCCTTGGCCAGCGGGTATCTGCGTACCGTGCCGGCCCCGGGGCTGTACTCCTTCGAAGACCGGGCGCTCGGGATCCGCGCCGCGATGGAAAGGGCGGGAGCGACGGGAATGATCTACCTAACCCAGCTCTACTGCGACGCCTACGCGTTCGAGTACGCCGTCCTGAAGGAGCGTTTCGAGCGCTGGAAGCTGCCCCATCTGAGGTTGGATGCCGAGGCGACGCCGGGCTCGATTGAACAACTGAACGTGAGAGTGCAGTCCTTCGTCGAGTCGCTCCTGTAGGGACCTCGCCTCGAGCACGGCGCGAACGAGCGTCGAGGCTCGCTACGCTCCCTTCGAGCGCTTTCTCTCCAGAAAATCCCGCGCGAACAGGGCAGCGCCCAGGGCACCGACGATCTGCGGCTCGAAGCAGATGCGCGAGATGACCCCGAGTTTCTGCTCGACGCGGCGCACGACCCCGAGGTTCTTGGAGATCCCGCCGCTGATCACGAAGTCCTCCTCCACGCCCACGGCGCGCAGCAGCACCTTGACGCGCTCGGCGACGCCATCGCACAGCCCGGCGAGGATGTCGCTCGTGGGAACACCCTGGCGGGCGAGGGCCAGGACCTCGGACTTGGCGAACACGACACAGGTGTTGCTGATCTTGGCCGGCCCGTCATTCGCCTCCATGGAGAGCCGGCCGACGTCTTCGAGCCGCACCTGGAGCAGTGCGGCCATCACCTCGATGGAGCGGCCGGTGCCCGCCGCGCACTTGTCGTTCATGAGGAACTTGGTCACCTTACCCGCCGCGTCGCACCGGATCGCCTTGCAATCCTGTCCCCCCATGTCCAGGATGGTCTTGACCGTGGGAAAGAAGTAGTGGTTGCCTTTGGCGTGGCAGGCGATCTCGGTCATGTGCCGTTGGGAGAAAGGAACCACGATCCGGCCGTACCCCGTGGCCACGGTGAACTCGATGTCCTCCCGGCGTATGGCCGTCGTTTCGAGCGCCTTGTCGAGCGCCGCCACCGCCGTTGCGGCGCTCCCCGGCCCGGTGCGGATGATGCTGTGGGCGGCGAGTTCCCCGTCGGCGAGCAGCACCGCTTTCCCGGTGCGCGCACCCACGTCGATGCCGCACACGAGCATCTACTTTGCTCCCATCGGCTGCCGGGCGAGGATTGCCGCCCCAAGCGCGCCGGCAATTTCGGGATGCTCCGGCACCGCGACCTCCACCTTGAGCTGCTCTCGCAATGCCTGGACCACTCCGGCATTTCGGGCCACCCCGCCGGTGAGCGCGAGCTCGGGTTCTATCCCGACCCGCCGGGCGGTGGCGGCGATTTTGGATACGATGGCCTCGTTCACTCCCCAGAGGATGGCTTCCTTGGAGGAGCCTCGGTGGATCTCCGCCACGATCTCCGACTCCGCGAACACGGCGCAGGTAGAGGTGAGAACGACGGTTCTCGAAGCGCGCAGGGACAGGCCGCCGATGTCGGGGAGGGGCAGGTCGAGCATCCCGGCGACCGTCTCCAGGAACACGCCCGAGCCGGAAGCGCACTTGTCGTTGAGGGCGAAGTTGGTGAGGTTCCCGTTCGCGTCGCAGCGCATCACCCGACTGCCCTCTGCGCCAACGTCGATGACGGTCCGGGCGCCGGGGACCAAGCGGTGAGCCCCGCGCACATGGCTCAGCATCTGTGTGCGATGACCGTCGGCGAGTGCGACGTTCTCCCTTCCGACACCGGTGGCAAAGATGCGCTGGATGCTGCCGCGCGCGATGCCCAGTTGACTCAGCGTCTGCTCAAATGCCACCCTCGCCACAGCACCGACTTCGCCCGAGATGACAAAGCTCGCGTGACCCAGAATGCCGTCTTCTTGCAACACGACGACGTTGACGCTTTCATGACCAATGTCTATTCCCGCAGTAATCATCCTTGTCCCCGGGGTTGGTCGGCGCGAATGCCGCTTTAGACCACCACGGTCCGGGCCTGGCGCGGCGCTCGCGCCTCGATGCGGCCTATGCGGTAGACGCTTTCGCCGGCCTCGCTGAGCATGCGCATCGCCGCGGCGGCATCCTCGTCGCCCACGATCAAGGTCATGCCGATGCCGCAATTGAACACGCGGTGCATTTCCGCATCGGCGACGCCGCCATGCTGCTGCAGCCATTTGAACAGCACAGGCATGGGCCAGGCGGATTGCTGCAGCACCGCGATGACGCCCTCGGGCAGCGCGCGCGGGATGTTCTCGACCAAACCGCCCCCGGTGATATGTGCCAGGCCCTTGACCTTGATTTTCTGCATCAGCGCAAGCAACGGCCTGACGTAAATGCGCGTGGGTTCGAGCAGCACCTCGGCTAGCGGCCGGCCATGGAAGTCCGCCTGCAGGTCGGGCTGCACGCGCTCGATGATGGCGCGGATCAGCGAATAGCCGTTGGAGTGTGCTCCGCTGGATGCCAGCCCCAGCACCGCGTCGCCGGCGCAAATCGCGCTGCCGTCGATGATGGCGCTTTTTTCCACCACGCCGACGGCGAAACCGGCAAGATCGTACTCGCCGGCCGGGTACATGCCGGGCATTTCCGCCGTCTCGCCGCCGATCAGCGCGCACCCGGCCAGCTCGCAGCCGCGCGCGACACCCTTGATCACGTCGGTGGCAGTGGCGACATCGAGCTTGCCGCAGGCGAAGTAATCGAGGAAGAACAGCGGCTCGGCGCCCTGCACCAGCACGTCGTTCGCGCTCATCGCGACCAGGTCGATCCCCACCGTATCGTGGCGGCTCAACTGAAACGCGAGTTTCAGCTTGGTGCCGACACCGTCGGTGCCCGCAACCAATACCGGCTCGCGGTATTTCTTCGAGATTTCGACCAGCGCGCCGAATCCGCCGATGCCGGCCAGCACCTCGGGCCGCATGGTGCGCCTGGCATAGGGCTTGATCGCCTCGACCAGGGCGTCACCGGCGTCGATGTCCACGCCGGCATCGCGGTAACACAAGGATTCTTTGGGGGGGGTACTCAAGATTTGTATGTTTGGCGAGATACGGCTAGAGTTTTAAGTTTTGCAGTGCGAAGTCTACTCGAAATGACGCCCAAAATCCTGACCGAGCCGAACAAGCTGTGGTGGTTTATCCCCGCCGCGGTGGTTGTTGCGCTGCTTTATTTCCTCAGCCCGATCCTGGCGCCTTTCCTGTTTGCCGCCATCCTCGCCTACATCAGCAACCCGCTGGTGAGCTGGCTAGCGCGCCACCGGGTGCGGCGCGCCCTGGGCGCGGTACTGGTGATGCTGCTCCTCGGCGGTTTGCTCGTGCTGCTGCTCCTGATCCTGCTGCCGCTGTTCGTCACCGAGCTGCGCCTGCTGTCGGAGCGGCTGCCGGGTTTCCTGGCGCAGCTCAACGATAACCTCATGCCCTGGATCAAGGCCAGGTTCGGGGCGGAACTGCAGTTCGACCTCGCCGGGCTGAAGAAACTCATCGGCGAAAACTTGCAGGGCGCGGACGGCCTGGGTATGAAATTGATCGAGTCGCTTCGGATCGGCGGCCTCGCCGTGCTCGGCTTCGTGGTCAATCTGTTGCTGGTGCCGGTGGTGCTGTTCTACCTGCTGCGCGACTGGAACGCCCTGCTCGCGCGGATCAATGACTTGCTGCCGCGGCGCTGGCATCCGAAGCTGACCGGCATCGCCGCGGAAATCGATGCCGTGCTGGCCGAATTCCTGCGCGGACAGATCGCGGTGATGGTTCTGATGAGCGTGCTCTACGTCCCGGGCCTGTGGCTGGCGCGGCTGGAGTTCGCCCTGCCCATAGGCATCATCACCGGCATGCTGGTGTTCCTGCCCTACGTCGGCATGCTCACCGGCCTGCTGCTCGCGACCCTGGTTGCCCTGATGCAGTTTCCCGGCGTGAGCGGCGTCATCCCGGTATGGATCGTGTTCGGCATCGGCCAGGCGCTGGAAGGAACGCTGGTGACGCCGCTCCTGGTAGGCAAGCGCATCGGCCTGCATCCGCTGGCGGTGATCTTCGCCCTGCTAGCCTTCGGCCAGATCTTCGGCTTCTTCGGTATTCTGTTGGCGCTACCTGCGAGCGCGGCTTTGCTGGTAGGCCTGCGCCATCTGGGCGCCCAGTATCGCGACAGCAGCCTGTACCAGAAATGATGCAGCAACTGCTCCTGCAACTAGCGCCGCCACCGGCACCGACTCTGGACAACTACGTGCCCGGGCGCAATGGCGCCGCCCTGCAGGCGCTGCGGGACATCGCGCGCGGCGCGCTCGCGGAGCGTTTCGTCTACCTGTGGGGCGAGCCGGGGAGCGGCCGCACCCACCTGTTGCGCGGCCTGACGCAAGCCGCAGGCGCGCGCAAGGCGCTGTATCTTCGCGGCGCGCCGGGCACCCGTATGGAGAACAACAGCCCGGCAGACGACGGCGTGATCGCCATGGACGATGTGCAGGATCTGTCGGCAGGCGATCAGATTACCCTGTTCGACCTGTACAACCACGTGCGCGCAACCGGCGGTGCGCTCGCCGCCAGCGGCGACGCCGCGCCGGCGCAGCTCGACCTGCGTGCGGATTTGCGCAGCCGCCTCGCTTGGGGCCTCGCGTTCCAACTGCATCCCTTGTCGGACGCGGAAAAGGCGGCGGCGCTGCGCGAACACGCGCGCGCGCGCGCGCTCGACCTCCCCGAGGATATCATCGCCCACCTGCTGAAACATGCGCGCCGCGACATGGCGAGCCTGATCGGCATCCTCGATGCGCTCGATCGCTACTCGCTCCAGCAAAAACGCCCGGTCACCCTGCCATTGCTCAGAGATGCCCTGGAATCGATGAAAGACAAACCAGTTGCTGCGCCTTGAGTATTGTCGCATGCCACCAGCGGACCTGCGCGCTGCGCGCGCCAACCGTGTTTTTCGTGCGGATGAAAAGCACATCCGCACAAAAAACACGGTTATGGTTAACACCATACGCATCGCGCGGGGTTATACAAGATCACCGATTGTGCACGGATGTGCTTTTCATCCGTGCACAATCGGCGATCCGCGCGGACGGTTTCTCGTCCGCGCAATATAGAAAATAGAGGAACTGAATTGGAACTGGTTCTATTCGACCTCGACCACACCCTCCTCGACGGCGACAGCGACTACGAATGGGCGCAATTTCTGATCGAACAGGGCGTGCTCGAGCGCGCGCGCTACGAGCAACGCAACCAGGATTTTTTCGAACAGTACAAGGCCGGCCGGCTCGACATCTACGCCTTTCTCGACTTCCAGCTCGCGCCGCTGGCGCAATACCCGCGCGCCCAGCTAGACGCCTGGCATGCGCAGTTCATGGCGCTGAAAATTCTGCCCATCATCACCGGCGCCGCACGCCGGCTGGTGGCCCGGAACCTGGAGGAGGGGCATCTGTGCGCCATTGTCACCGCCACCAACTCCTTCGTCACCGCGCCGATCGCGCGCGAGTTTGGCGTGGCACACCTCGTTGCCACCGAGCCCGAGCAAAGCGGGGGCAGATTTACCGGCAAGGTAAGCGGCACGCCCTGCTTTCGCGAAGGCAAGGTTACCCGGGTCGAGCAGTGGCTTGCCGCGCAGGGCAGGCGCTGGGACGATTTTTCCGAGAGCCGGTTTTATAGCGATTCCCACAACGATCTGCCGCTGCTGGAGCTGGTGTCGCGCCCGATCGCCGTCCGGCCAGATCCCTCGCTCGAACGCACGGCGCGCTCGCGCGGCTGGGAGGTCATTGCGCTCGACTAGGTTCGCGCCGGGCGCCCCGCATCGGGCGCCGGAGGCGGCGCGCCTCTGCGGCCGCCCGGATTTGAGGTATCATGCGGCCCGCAGCTACCTTACGTCGCTCAGCCAGGTGGATGCGAAGGCCCTTTATCCATGCACGCCCGGACCCGCCGGCGGGTCCGGCAATAAGCTGTTCATTCCCGCACCTTGATCAAGAAATTCATCCGCCGCATGTTCAATATGGGCGCCGAGCCGGCGCCCAGGATATACGGGCGCGACAAGCACGGCATCGCCCGCGGTTCCATCAGCCACGGCGCGCTCAAGGTGTGCGAGATTCTGCGGACGCACAAGCACTCCGCCTACATCGTCGGCGGCGCGGTGCGCGACTTGCTGCTCGGGGTGGTTCCAAAGGACTTCGACGTCGCCACCGATGCGCATCCGGAGGAGATACACCGCCTGTTCCGGCGTTCCCACCTGATCGGCCGGCGCTTCAAGCTGGTGCACGTGCTGTTCGGCCCGGAGACGGTCGAGGTGTCCACCTTCCGCGCCGGCGAGGGCGGGGAAGCCGACGAGCACGGGCGGCTGCTGCGCGACAACGTCTACGGCACGCGCGCGCAGGATGCGGCGCGGCGCGATTTCACCGCCAATGCCCTGTATTACGACCCGCACGACGAGACCGTCCTCGACTACCACGGCGGCTTCGCCGACGTGCGCAGAAAGACCATGCGCATCATCGGCGACCCGCGCCTGCGCTTTCGCGAGGATCCGGTGCGCATGCTGCGGGTAGTGCGTTTCGCCGCCAAGCTCGGCTTTGGCATCGACCCGAAAACGCGCGCGCCCATCCGCGAGTTGGCGGACCTGATCGAGAACGTGCCCGCGGCGCGGTTGTTCGAGGAAATGCTGAAGTTGTTGCTCTCGGGGCATTCCGCGGCCTGCCTCGCGCAGTTGCGCAAGGAAGGCCTGCACCACGGGCTGTTGCCGCTGCTGGACGTAATCGTGGAACAGCCTCTGGGCGAGCGCTTCCTGCGCCTCGCGCTGGAACAGACCGACACGCGCATTCAGACCGGTAAATCGGTCTCGCCCGCGTTCCTGGTCGCCGCCCTCCTGTGGCACGAAGTGTTGGCAGCGTGGAAAATTAACGAGAACGAAGACATGCGCAGCATCCCTGCGCTGTACCTCGCCATGGACCAGGTGCTGGACGCCCAGACCGACAAGCTGTCGATTCCGCGGCGCTTGACCACGACCATGAAGGAAATCTGGGCGTTGCAACCGCGCCTGGAACAGCGCTCGGGCAAGCGCGCTTTCGTGTTGCTCACCCACCCGCGCTTTCGCGCCGGCTACGATTTCATGCTGCTGCGCGCCGAGAGCGGCGAGGCGCCGATGGAACTGGCCAACTGGTGGACCCGCTTTCAGGACGCGGAACAGGAAGAGCGTAACGCGATGCTGATCGCGGATGCCGCGCCCAAGAAGCGCCCGCGCCGCCGGCGCAAGAGCAAGACTGCGGACACGCCGGAGCGAACGCCGGCTCGGGATGAACCGGGGAATTAGCCAAGCGCAGAGGTCGCAGAGGAAAAGCAAAGCATCTCAAGAAAAACCTCCGTGTCCTGCGCGTCCTCTGCGCTAGTCAATTGATATCGATGCACATCGCATTCATCGCCCTAGGCAGCAATCTCGGCAACCCCGAGAGCAAGGTTCGCCTGGGACTCGCGGCGCTGGCCGGATTGCCACAAGTGCAGCTTGTTGCCGCCTCTTCGCTCTACTGCAGCGCTGCCCTCGGCCACGCGGACCAGCCCGATTTCGTCAACGCCGTGGCGCGGTTGTCGACCGGCCTCGCGCCGCGGGCTCTGCTCGCGGCCCTGCTCGCCATCGAACGGCGCTTCGGCCGCGAGCGTTCTTTCCGCAACGCGCCGCGCACCCTCGATCTCGACCTGCTGCTCTACGACGCGCAAAGCATAGCCGAGCCCGGGCTCGCCGTGCCGCATCCGCGCATGCACGAGCGCGCCTTCGTGCTGGCGCCGCTGCTGGAAATCGCCCCCGCCTGCGTCATCCCTGGCAGAGGGCCCGCCGCGGACTGGCTGGCCCTCTGCGCCAATCAACCCATCGTCCGGCTTGTCGCGCGATGACACAGAATCTTTGCGCCCGCTGCGTCCGCTGCGGTTAAACTGAAGCTTATGAATCGCGCTCCAACCTTGGATAAGTACCGCTACATCGTCGTCGAAGGGCCCATAGGCGTGGGCAAGACCAGCCTGGCCAGGCGCCTCGCCGAGCACCTGAAAGCCGAGCTGCTGCTCGAGCATCCGCAGGAAAATCCGTTCCTCGCGCGCTTCTACCAGGACATGGAGCGCCACGCGCTGCCGACGCAGTTGTTTTTCCTGTTCCAGCGCTTCAACCAGCTGCGCAACCTGGCCCAGATCGACATGTTCAGCCGGGTGACCGTGGCCGACTTCCTGCTCGACAAGGACCCGCTGTTCGCGCGCCTCACGCTCAGCAACGACGAGCTGCACCTGTACCGGCAAATCTACGCCACGCTCTCGCCGCAGGCGCCGCGGCCCGATCTGGTGATCTACCTGCAGGCGCAGACGGAAACCCTGCTGGAGCGCGTCAGGCGCCGCGGCGCCGAGTTCGAGCGGCCGATGTCCGAGGCCTATCTCGCCCTGGTCGGGGAAAGTTATAACCGATTTTTCTACCACTACACCGGCGCGCCGGTGTTGATCGTCAACTC
Organism: Betaproteobacteria bacterium; assembly: GCA_016234705.1. Classification (GTDB taxonomy): domain Bacteria; phylum Pseudomonadota; class Gammaproteobacteria; order Burkholderiales; family SG8-39; genus 2-12-FULL-64-23. Next base: position 46,821 of record JACRAS010000178.1, read on the forward strand.
GGAACGGCTCAATTTCGTCGACCGGCCGGCCGATTTCGGATTGCTGTTCGCGCGCGTCGAAGCCATGCGCGGGCAGCGTGAGTTTTTCAACCTAGGCGAATAAACATGGACATCGTCACTTCCGTCACAGCGCTACGCGAGCGGCTCCAGCGCGAGCCCAACAATGTGTTCGTGCCTACCATGGGCAACCTGCACGACGGGCATATCGACCTGATACGCATCGGCAAACCCAAGGCCGCGTGCACGGTGGTGAGCATTTTCGTCAACCGCCTGCAGTTCGGGCCGAAGGAGGATTTCGAGCGCTATCCGCGCACCTTCCAGTCCGACTGCGACAAGCTGAGGGGCGCGGGCGTGAACGTCGTGTTCGCGCCCGACGAAAAGGAAATCTACCCCGAGCCGCAGACCTTCGTGGTCGAACCCTCCGATCTGCAGCACATCCTCGACGGCGCCTTCCGCCCGGGGCACTTTCGCGGCGTCGCCACGGTGGTGCTGAAGCTGTTCAACATGGTCATGCCGCACGCGGCGATCTTCGGCAAGAAGGACTACCAGCAGTACCTGGTGCTGCGCGACATGGTGCGCCAGCTCGCGCTGCCGGTGGAAATCATCCCGGCGGAGACGGTGCGCGCCGCCGACGGCCTGGCGCTGTCCTCGCGCAACGGCTACCTGACGCCGGCCGAGCGCGCCGAAGCGCCGCGCCTGCACGCGCTGCTCGGAAGCGCACGCGAAAAAATCACCCAAGGCGAGCGCAATTTCCAGCGCATCGAGCTCGAAGCCATGGCGCTGCTGTCGCAACACGGCTGGGCGCCGCAATACATCGCGGTGCGCCGCCGCGCGGATCTGCAGGCGCCGACCGCTACCGACCGCGAGCTGGTGGTGCTCGCCGCCGCCTATCTCGGCAAGACGCGGTTGATCGACAATATTGAAGTGACCCTGTAGCGCGATCCGGAACGACCTGGTTTCAGCATCCCATTCCTGCGAGGATACGGACATGAAGCATCGAATCACCCGCGCGGCGGCGCTCGCCTGCGCAACCCTGACGTTGAGCGCCTGCAGCAGTGTAAACGTGAACCTGTGGCCTTTCGGCCGCGATGAGGAGCAGGATCCGTCGCGCACCCCGGCCGGCGCGAGCGCGTATCAGTGCGAAGGCGGAAAGCGCCTGTTCGTGCGCTATCTGGACAACGGCGCCGCAGCCTGGGTGATCCTGCCGGATCGCGAATTCCGCCTGAACAAAATCGCTTCGGCCTCCGGCACCCGTTACAGCAACGGCAGCGCCACGCTCGACGTCAAGGACGGCGCGGCGACGCTCGCGGAAGGCGCCGCGGTGACCCACGCGGGGTGCAAGGCATCCGGCGGTTGATCGGCGACGCAATCCTGGTTCGCCCGGACGTCGATCTTCCTTGATCATAAGTATCGACAGCCGCGAATCGGGTATTTGTCAGGGCATTTAGCGTGCCTGACCTACTTAAGGGATTGGTTAGCGTGCACAATGCAGGCATTCCGGCGCAGGCATAAAATGAGACCAGCCTTCGGAGGGTACTGCCATGTCGGTCACGCTACAGGAACTTGAGCAGCAAGCGCGCTCGCTTTCGCCGGACGAGCGCGCCCGACTCGCTGACGTACTTCTTGAGTCTCTTCGTGATGCACCGCTTGCGGAAATAGAGGCTACGTGGGATCGAGAAATCGAGAAACGCGTGGCCGCGTATGACCGCGGGGAACTGGAGACGTTTTCGGCGGAGAGCGTATTTGCCGAGGCTAGACGCCTTGCCCGGTGATGCACGCGCGGTTTATCGCGGCGGCACGCCTGGAATTTCTTGCCGAGGTTGTGTACTGCAGTGAGGCCCAACCCGGATTGGGTGAACGCTTCGCCGCAGCAGTGGAAGAGGCGACGGCTCGCGCCGTTGGCTTTCCCCTCTCAGGCGCGCCGTCTCGCGCGAAGTTGGGCGGCCGCCTATGCACTAGCGGCACCGGCTGCGCGGCCCGCAGTGCGCCATGATCTTCGCGGCGTGCCCCAACCGGCCCAGTTCCCGCGCCCAGTGGTGCGCGCCCGAGCACGCTTCCACTCCCACTAGGCACGGCCCGATGCCGGCCATGATTTCCATGACCTTGCCCCGGTTGATCGTGCGCTTTAGCACCGCCTTGCCGTGTTCGTCGATACCATGCACGCTGAATACATGCTTTGCCAAGTCGATCCCGACGGTAGCAATCTTCATCATGACTCCTCCTCTCGCGATTGGAAACGAACTGCAACTCCGATCTGGCACATCCGATACCTCCCGAGTAGGGGCAGTCCATTTCATTCCTTAGCTTCCTTGCCACTGCAGGTTATGGTATGATGTATTGTCATACCGCGGAGATGAAACATGAGTAGCGTAAAGGTAGCGATTACTCTGGACCAGGAAACGCTAATTCGCGTTGACGGTTTGGTCTCAAAGAGCATTTTCCCCAATCGCAGTCGCGCGATTCAGGCGGCCGTGAGCGAGAAGCTTGCGCGCATGGAGCGTGGCCGCCTTGCATCGGAGTGCGCCAAGCTCGATCCAAAGTTTGAAAAAGCTCTCGCCGAGGAAGGCTTGGGCCGGGAGTTTGAGTCGTGGCCCGAATACTGAGAGGCGAAATTCGCTGGGCCGATCTTAACCCCATCCGTGACCGTGAACAGGCTGGCTTGCGTCCCGTACTGATCCTCAGCCACGACGTGTTCAACGAGCGCTCCGGTACGGTCATAGCGGTTGCGTTGACCAGCCAACATCAGCGCGCCGGATTTCCTCTCACGCACGAACTAAAATCTCCGAAGTTAGCTAAACGTTCGTGGGTCAAAATCAGCCAAATTCGAACCCTGTCCGTTGAGCGCATCGGCACGAAGCTCGGTCGCTCTACGCCGGAGGAACTTGCGCTTGTCGTCGAGGGTCTCAATGAGATCATCGGAATCTAACTGTAGTCGCGGTCACGGACTGCCTATATTTAGTTGGCGCGGACGGGCCGGAAGCGTCGCGCCAAGATTTACATCTGTAGCGGCGCACCGCACGACAAGACGTTGGCTTATTCGGGACTTCCCCGGCGAAGTCAGCGCAGCAAACGTTTGCCACCTAACCGGCGGCTTTCAGGCGGACGTTAGCTTGCTCATGCGGAGCAGGTAACTGATGCCCATGAAACTGATGTCGGTGAATGTCTCGCGGCCGGTTGAGGTGCAACACGGAGACAGATTGATAAAGACGGGCATTTTCAAGAAACCGGTGACAGGTTCTGTCCGCGCCAAGAGGCACAACTTGGACGGCGACGGGCAGGCGGATCTTGATAACCACGGGGGTGAACACAAGGCGGTGTACGCCTATTCGCTCGATCACTATGCTTACTGGCGCAGAGTTCTCAACAGAGAAGAAATCGATTACGGCCAGTTTGGCGAGAACCTCACCGTCGCCGGCCTCGACGAGTCCGAGTCGTGCATCGGCGACCAGCTTCAGATAGGAAGTGCTTTGTTCACGATAACTCAGCCTAGAGTGCCTTGTTTCAAGCTTGGCATTCGACTTGGCGACGAGAGAATGCCAAAGCTATTTTCCGAATCCGCGCGTACCGGTTTCTATCTGAGAGTACTCCGTGAAGGCTTGATCGAAGTAGGAGATACTGTGAATGTGGTGGAACGCGGGTACGGTAACGTGGCGATAAGGACCCTCTTTGAAGCCTACCTAAAGGCAGGCGACGGAGATGCCTCGCTAATTTTAGCGCGGGCTCTCCAAGTCCCGGAACTGTCGCCGGAGTGGCGCGCACACATCAACAAGCGACTGGAGCTTGGGCAAAAATGAGCAAGCCAACCCCGGCGTGCGGCCGGCGCGCGGCGCGAGCTCGGGGGCGGTCTTTTTCTTCGATCTACGCAATGCGTGTCCTTGAACGCATCCATGATTTGACCTGATTATGTTACGGCCGAGGACGCAGAGGAAAAGCGATGGCGAAAACAACGGTTCTAAGCTGCGCGTCCTCTGCGGTGAATCGATTGGCTTTCAGAACGGCAGCTCGGCGCCGGGCTTGGCGGCCTGCAGCACGGCGCGAAATTCCGCCTGGATGCGCGCGATCGCTTCCTCGGTTTCGCCCTCGAAGCGCAGCACGATCACCGGCGTGGTGTTGGAGGCGCGCGCCAGGCCGAAGCCGTCGGCGTATTCCACGCGCAGGCCATCGAGCTTGATGATTTCGCGCGCGCCGGGAAAGCGCGCGCTTTGCTGCAGAGCATCGATCAGCCGGTGCGGCTCGCCTTCGGCCAGCTTCCAGTTGAGCTCGGGCGTGTTGATCGAGTCGGGCAGCGCGTCGAGGATTGCGCCGGGATCGGACGAGCGACTGAGGATTTCCAGCAGCCGCGCGCCCACGTACTGCGCGTCGTCGAAACCGTACCAGCGCTCGCCGAAGAAAATGTGCCCGCTCATCTCCCCCGCCAGGGGCGAATGGCGCTCCTTCATCTTCGCCTTCACCAGCGAATGCCCGGTCTTCCACATCACCGGCTTGCCGCCGCGCTCGGCAATCCAGGAGGCGAGCCGGCGCGTGCATTTGACGTCGTAGATGATCTCCGCGCCCGGGTTGCGCTTGAGCACGTCGTCCGCGAACAGCATCAACTGGCGGTCGGGATAGATGATGTTGCCGCGCTTGGTGACCACGCCGAGGCGGTCGCCGTCGCCGTCGAACGCGAGGCCCAGTTCCGCGTCCGAATTGCCAAGCGCCGCGACCACGTCCCGCAAGTTCTCCGGCTTGGACGGATCGGGATGGTGGTTGGGAAAAGTGCCGTCGACGTCGCAATACAGCGGCGTCACCGTGCAACCCAGGCGGCGGAACAGCTCCGGCGCGGTTGCGCCGGCCACGCCGTTGCCGCAATCGATGACGATGTTCATGCGCCGCGAGAGCTTGGCGTCGGACGCAATGCGCGCGAGATACGCCTCGCGCACGTCGGCAGTCGAGTACTTGCCCGTGCCCTGCGTCAGATCGCCGCCTTCGACGCGAAGCCGCAGGCGCTGAATGTCTTCGCCCGCCAGCGTGACGCCGCCGAGCACCATTTTCAGGCCGTTGTAGTCGGGCGGGTTGTGGCTGCCCGTCACCATGACCACGCTGCCGCAGCCCAGGTGATGCGCGGCGAAATAGCCCATGGGCGTGGCGGCCATGCCGATGTCGATGACATCGACGCCGGCGGCGCGCAGCCCCCGCGCCAGCGCACCACACAGCTCGGGGCCGGACAGTCTGCCGTCGCGGCCGATCGCCACGGCCGTTTGCGCGCGCGCGCGCGCCTCCGAGCCGATCGCCTGGCCGATGGCGGTGACGATTTCCGGGGTGAGCGTGCGGCCGACGACGCCGCGGATGTCATAGGCTTTGAAAATCTCTGCGGGAACGGAGCTCATCGGGGCTTGCAGTCCTGCCGGACGGAGAGCCCCCATTCTAGCGCAGCGGGCGCGAATGTTCGCTGAAAAAAAGCCAGCGGGCGTTGCGGCAGGCAAGCCGGCGCGCGGTGAGCCTCGCGCGGGAAGATCAATGCAGTACTTTGGGCGCTTCCACCGGAACGTCGCGGCGGACAGCGGGCGCGGGCGCAGGCGAACCATGGTGCACGACCATGCGCCAGCCGCTGCCGGAGCGCAGATATACGTTGGTTGTGACCACGATGCTGCGACCGCCCGCGGCCTCGCCCTGCGCGCCCCGTACCAGGATGTTTTCGTGCAGGCTATGCACCGAGACCATCATGCCGGAGACGATGACCTGATCGCTCAAATGCACGTGCAGGCGCTGCCCGGATTTGAAAATCTGCGCCCAGTTTTCGCGCACCTGCTCATAGCCGGTGAGGCGCGGGCCGCCGGGATGGACACAGCTCACCTCGTCGTCCTCGGACCAGACTTCCATCATCGCGTCGAGATCGGCGCGCTCGAGCGCCTCGTAGAACGCGGCTTCCGCGTCCTGCGGCGTGAGAAAGGTCGTCTTCTTCAAAGGGCGGCTCCTGAATGGCGTTGATACCAGGATCTGTTAACAGTCAGGCAACCCAAAACAAGGCGCAAAAGAAGTTAAGCAAGGACCTGAATTTTCGCGCCGGCGTTTCATAGCGGGTGGAGATGCGCCTAGGTTGCTCCGGTCAAGCCAAGCAGGTTCTCACTTCGTGGCGTCGGTGATGATGCCCTGAAGCAGATCGGCAACCGGCTTCAACGCCGCGGTCCGGGGATACTTCCGCTGGGCCAGATAGACCACGCCGGGCTTTCCGGGCAACGTATAGACGGCGATGGTGTAAGGGCAGTAGACCAGGTGCTGCGGATCGGCTTCCATCATCGCGCGCGAAACAATCGCGCTGCAGAATTCGATCACCTCCGCCTGGTCGTAGACGCGTTTCGTCTTCCCCAAGTCGCGGCCGGTGCGCTCGAGCATGTCGCCGACGTGGGCGACGAAGTTGACCACCAGCCCGCGCCGCTCGATCGCCGCAACCAGGTCCTCCTTGACGTCGGCGAATTTCCCCTTCGCCGCGACGATGCTCGCCCCGTCGTCCGCGGCGGCGGACAGCGCAATCAACAGTCCCAGCAGGACAGCGATCAGACGCACCATGATCATCTCCCGAATCGTGGAAAAGTAGAAATGTTAGGCTTGTCCCGCGCGCGCGGCAAGCGCGTTGCCATCGGGACAACTTTTGTCGAGCGCGCGGCGGCCGGGCTATTTCGCCTTCGGTTTGAGCTCGGGTTGGAAATAATAGCGGGCACCGGGTGTCTTGTAGTCCATGATCATGCTGTGGCTGTAGCCTTCCTTCGTGAGCCGGTCCAGCTCGAGATAGCCCGCGGGAACCACTTTGCCGAAACCGTGCATATCGGATAGCGCATAACCAGCGCCTCTGAGGGACGTACCGCAATAGGCGACCTCCACCGGTATCTTTGCATTCGATCCATGGAGTTCATTGATCTCGTCCATCTGCGCCTGGAACGCTTCATAGTTTTCCTTGGCGAATACGCCGATTCCGCCGCCGATGACCACCACCTCGATTTTCGAACCGGGCGGCTGCAGCCTCTGCGCCGCCTTCAATACATCTATCAGTTGCTGCAGATTCGCCTTGGCTTTTTCCGGGGTTGAAGACCACTCGTATGCGAGTTTGGCCGGTTCGTATTTCACCTTCATGGGTTCGGAAGAGCCGTAAGGCGCAAAATCCCCGGCCGCGAGGGCAAGGCCGGGAACCAGAATCAGAGCAAGTGCCGCTGTCAAAGTACGCTGCATATTGTTTCCTTTCGGACTACGTGTTTTCGGGAACAGGCGGGCGGCGAGCAGCACGGGAAATGCATAAAATGAAAAACGCATCGATATCTCCTACTGTGGCGTTCGGACCCGGCGTTCATGACGGGCTCTGGAACGGGCCGGGCGGGACCGCAGCCACCCGGCGCGGGTGCGAGCCTACGGCTTCAGATACGCGTAGCCGGCCTTCTGCCTTTGTATCACTTCGATCACGCCGCCCGGGACATAACCGATGCTGCCGAGCATATCGTCCTTGGTCAGTTTCTGGCCGCGCATGGTCTCCTCGCACGCAACGACCTTGATCCCGTTGGCGACCGCATCGTTGACCCGGTTGCCCACCGCGGACTCCATTTTTAGCATGCCGATACCGAAGCCATTGACGACGAGCTCGATATCCACATTGTCCTTGCCGAGGACCTTCTGCAGCTGATTCATATTGTTCAGGGACTGGTTCCAGAACTTCGGATCGTCGGTGGTGACGTGAAAAACCACCTTGTACTTCTCGCTCGCCTGCTTGCTCGTCTTGGCGGCCCCCGCCTTCGGCTGCGCGTCATCGGCGGCGCGGCTGGACGCGGGAAAGACCAGGGCGAGGCAAACGGCAAGCACGGCGGAGGGCACCGCTGCGTTGCGGCGGATGGCATACGCATGATGCGCGTGGATGTTCGACTGCATGCTGGTCTCCTTCTGCGAGATGGAAAATCCGCGTCTTTAAGCGCAGTATTTTCGAAAACCTATCGGCTGTTGCGGGCAAGATAGTACCTGCTGCCGAAAAGCTTGTCATGAAAGATTTTTATCGACACCTCGACTAGACTTCGCGGAAAAGCGCCTAATACTGAGCAAAGTCAGGCGGGCGGGAGCGCTCGGCCGGCGCCCAAAGTTGCAGCGGTCCCCCAAGACCAAGACCGATCGAACTTCCAATGTGGCCAAAATTCAGCTAATGTAGACATAGAAAGACTCTAGGCGAAATTTAGCCCGATAGTAAGTTAGTATGGCGGCCACGAGCTCCAACAGGCTTGCGGACAAGACAAGTATAAGAAGGAGGAGGACATGGATCAAACGCGCAGAAACGCACTCAAGGCGGGCGGTGGCGCGAGCCTGTACGCCCTGCTGGCCGCGGCGGGGATGCTGCAGCCGGACGCGGCGCTTGCTGCCGACTGGAACCAGAAGGCGTTCGAGGCAAAGAACCTCAAGGACGCGTTCGATGCGCTCGGCGCCGGCAGCCGCGTCGATTCAATCGGCATCTTTATGACGGCGCCCGAAATTGCCGAGAACGGCGCCGTGGTGCCGATCGGCGCGATGAGCAAACTCCCGGGCACGGAATCGATTGCCATCTTGATCGCCAAGAATCCGACCGCGCTCGCCGCAAGCTTCGACATCCCCTTGGGGACCGAGCCCGCGGTGAGCACGCGGGTGAAAATGGCGGAGACGTCCGATGTCTATGTGCTGGTGAAGGCGCAGGGCAAGTATTACATGACGAAAAAAGAAATCAAGGTCACCATCGGCGGATGCGGCGGCTAGGCGCGCCACCGATCGGTCACTGTATCGAGGAGAAGGAACATGGCAGATCCGATGCGCATTCGCGCCGTCGCCAAGGACGGCGGAGTAAACGTCAAGATATTGATGGCCCACGAGATGGAAACCGGCCAGCGCAAGGATGGCGCCGGCAAGCCCATACCCGCCCACTTCATTCAGCACGTCAGCGCGACCTGGCAGGGCAAGGTGGTGCTGTCGGCGAATTGGGGCACCGCGATAGCGAAAAATCCGTTTCTCGAGTTCAGCTTCAAGGGCGGGCAGAAAGGCGAGAAGATCCAGGTGACCTGGACCGACAACAAGGGCGACAAACGCACCGACGAGGCTACCATCAACTAATTGGAGGACAACCCGCCGCAAGAGCGGGGGCGGCAAGCGCGGGGCCAGGAGCCCGCGCGGTGGGTCAGATCCGGAGGAAAATTTCATGTCATGCATCAAACTGAGGGCAGTTGTTGCGCTGTCTGGGCTGGCGTTGGTTTGCGCTGCGCACGCGCAACAGAAGGAAACCGCCGCGCCCAAGAAAGCGGCCGCGCCGGCGAAGAAGGCCGCGAGCGCGCCCAAGGACGCGGTCACGGCCGAATTCGAGAAGTTCCGCGAGGTGATGGAGGACGCGAGCCCGGCCGAGCTGTTCGAAGCCAAGGGCGAGGAGTTGTGGAAGACCAAGCGCGGGCCGAAGAACGCCTCGCTCGAGCAATGCGACCTGGGCCTCGGCCCGGGCGTGCTCAAGGGCGCCTATGTCCGGATGCCGCGTTATTTCGCCGACGCCGATCAGGTGATGGATGTCGAACGGCGCATCGTCTATTGCATGGTGACGCTGCAAGGATTCAAGGAGGCGGATATCGCCAAGAAGTCCTTCAGCAAGGGTCCGTACACGCCCGATCCGGTGTCGCTCGTCACCTACGTCGCCGGGCAGTCGCGCGGCATGAAGATCGCCATCCCGCAGAAGCACGCGAAGGAGCGCGAGGCCTACAAGGTCGGGCGCGAGATCTTCAACTTCCGCGCCGGAGCCTGGGATTTCTCCTGCGCCAGTTGCCACGGCGAGGACGGCAAGCGTATCCGCACGCAGGAACTGCCCAATCTCACCTCGAAGAAGGATGCGATTCGCGCGTTCCAGGGCTGGCCCGGTTATCGCATGACCGGCGGCCTGATGCACACGCTGCAATGGCGCATGAACGACTGCTTCCGCCAGCAGCGCTTTCCCGAGCCGGGATACGCTTCAGAGACCATCGCGGACCTTCTGACCTACATGGGCGTGAATGCCAACGGGCAGGTGTACAAGGGCCCGGGAATCAAGCGCTAGCGGGAGACAAGACCATGAAAACATTCCAGGCATCGATATTCGGCGCGGCGGCACTCGCCGTCGCACTAACGGCGCAGGCGGGGGACGAGCGCGCCAAGGCCGTCGCCGTGATGAAGCGCGATTTTCACGCCAGGGGCATCGCCCCTATGGACAGGTTGAACGAGGACGGCGTGCAGGCGCTGTGCAACCGCAGCCGTAACGACCCGCCCAAAGCCGTCGGCGAGCGCCTGCAGCAGGACCAGCTCGAGGCCATCAAGTACCCGGCGGACGGCAAGTTCCTTGGTGACTGGAAAGCGGGCGAGCGCATCGCGCAGAACGGGCGCGGCATGACCTGGAGCGACGGCGGCGCCGCAGCCAACGGCGGCAGTTGCTACAACTGCCACCAGATCGGGCCGAACGAGACTTCCTTCGGCACCATCGGCAACAGCCTGCGCCAGTTCGGCAAGACCCGCGGCAACAGCGCGGAGATGCAGAAGTACGTGTACGGCAAGATCTACAACGCCAAGGCATTCAATCTGTGTTCGGCCATGCCCCGCTTCGGCCATTCGGGCACGCTTGGCGAAAAGCAAATCAAGGACCTCGTCGCGCTGCTGCTCGACCCGAACTCTCCGGTCAACAAATAAGATCGCCAGAGCGTGAATCGACGTGAGTTCCTGCATGTCATGGGGATGGCCGCCGCCTGCGGCCTGCCCCTGGCGCAGTTGTCCGGGCGCGCCCACGCGCAGGGCGCGGCGCGCATCTACGAGCTGCCACGCTTCGGCAACATCCATTTCCTGCATTTCACCGACTGCCACGCGCAGCTCCTGCCGATTTTGTTCCGCGAGCCGAACGTGAATCTGGGCGTCGCGGACATGGCCGGCCGTCCGCCCCACCTGGTCGGCGCGGCGCTGCTGCGGCATTTCGGCATCCGCCCCGGCACCGCCGAGGCCTACGCGTTCACTTACCTCGACTTCGAACGGGCGGCAAAGATTTACGGCAAAGTGGGTGGCTTCGCCCACCTTGCCACCCTGGTGAATCAGTTGAAGGCGAGCCGGCCCGGCGCGCTGCTGCTCGACGGCGGCGACACCTGGCAGGGTTCGGCCACGGCGCTCTGGACCAAGGGCCAGGACATGGTGGATGCGGCCAAGCTGCTCGGCGTGGACATCATGACCGGGCACTGGGACTTCACCCTCGGCGCCGAGCGCGTGCAGCACATCGTCGACAACGATTTCAAGGGCAGGATCGACTTCCTCGCGCAGAACGTCAAAACCGCCGACTTCGGTGATCCGGTGTTCCCGCCGTACGTGATCAAGCCGATGAACGGCGTACCGGTAGCCATCGTCGGCCAGGCGTTCCCGTACATGCCGATCGCCAATCCGCGCTACTTCGTGCCGGACTGGAACTTCGGCATCCGGGAAGAGACCATGCAGCGCGCAGTGGACGAAGCGCGCGGCAAAGGCGCCCAGGCGGTGATCCTGCTCTCGCACAACGGCATGGACGTGGACCTCAAACTCGCTACACGCGTGCGCGGCATCGATGCGATCCTCGGCGGCCACACCCACGACGGCATGCCGGCCCCGGTGATCGTGAATAACGCCGGCGGCAAGACGCTGGTGACCAATGCCGGATCGAACGGCAAGTTCCTCGGCGTGCTCGACCTCGAGGTAAAGGACGGCAAGGTCGCCGATTTTCGCTACCGGCTGCTGCCGGTGTTCGCCAACCTGCTTCCCGCCGACCGGGAGATGGAGGCGCTGATCCGCAAAGCGCGCGCGCCCTTCGAAGCGAAGCTCGCCGAACAGCTCGCGCTGACCGAGGGCCTGCTCTACCGCCGCGGCAATTTCAACGGCACCTTCGACCAGTTGATTCTCGAAGCTCTGATGGCGGAGAAAGACGCGCCGATCGCTTTTTCCCCCGGATTCCGCTGGGGCACGAGCCTGCTCCCTGGCCAATCTATCCTGATGGAACACCTGATGGACCAGACGGCGATCAGCTACCCCTACACCACCGTGACCGAGATGACCGGGGAGACGATCAAGATCATCCTCGAGGACGTGTGCGACAACCTGTTCAATCCCGATCCGTATTACCAGCAGGGCGGCGACATGGTGCGCGTCGGCGGGCTCAACTATAGCTGCGACCCGAACGCGAAAATGGGCGCTCGCATCAGCGACCTGTCCCTCAAGGGGAAACCGATCGAGGCGGCTAAGCAATACAAGGTCGCGGGCTGGGCGCCGGTGGCCGAAGCGGCGAGGACGGCGGGCGGCGAGCCGATCTGGGACCTGATGGCGCGCTACCTGCGCGGGCGCAAGCTGATCAAGCCCTTGCGACTCGAACTTCCGCGCCTGAAGGGCATGGAGGCCAATGCCGGCATCGTCTGAGCGCGGCGCCCGCCTCGCCCGCATGTTTGTTGGCGGCGCTTGCGCGCTGCTCGCCGCCGCGGCGGTCGCAGCCGAGGCAGTCAGCGTGAAGCCGGTGCGCGTGAGCGAGCACGTCTGGTACGTGCAGGGACAGTCGGGGGTCGCTGACGCCGCCAACCAGGGCTTCAATTCGAATGCCGGCTTCGTCGTCACGCCCGAGGGGGTGGTCGTGATCGATGCCCTGGGCACGCCGGCGCTGGGCCGCGCGTTGATCGCGGCAATCCGCACGGTGAGCGACCAGCCGATCCGGCGGGTCATTGTCACCCACTACCATGCGGACCATTTCTACGGCCTTTCCGCGTTCAGGCAGGCAGGGGCCGAGGTGTGGGCGCACAAGGCGGCGCGCGAGTATCTAGCCAGCGGCGAAGCGCAGGCCCGCCTTGAGCAACGCCGGCGCGAACTCGCCCCGTGGGTCGACGAACGCACGCCGCTCCTTACCCCCGATCGTTGGCTGGAGGGAAACACTTCTTTTGCGCTGGGCGGGCTCCATTTCGACCTGCTCTACGTCGGACCGGCGCACGCGCCGGACGACCTGGCCGTGATGGTGCGCGAGGACGCAGTGTTGCTTTCCGGCGACATCGTCTTCTCCGGACGCGTGCCCTTCGTCGGCAATGCCGACAGCCGACGCTGGCTCGCGGCGATGGATGAACTGCTGCGCCTTAAGCCCAAGGTGCTGATACCCGGCCACGGCGCGGCCTCGCGTGACCCCGTCGCGGATCTCGCCTTCACGCGCGACTACCTGCGCCATCTGCGCGCCGCCATGGGCCGCGCCGCCGAAGACATGGTGCCATTCGAGGAAGCCTATCGGCAGACAGACTGGCGCCGGTTCGAGAACATGCCCGCCTTCGATGCGGCGAACCGCGTCAACGCCTACGGCACCTATCTGCTGATGGAGCGCGAGTCGCTGCGGAAAAAATAGCGCGGCAGGTCGTCGCCCGGTCTAGGCCGAGGCGCTGCGCAACACCCAATCGGTAATGGCCTTCAGGATCTCGGGCGCATCGCCGATGGCGGGCATGACCCGCAGCTCGAGCTGCGGATGCTGCTCGCGTAGCTTCCCCACCAGCAGCGGCAGGTCCTGCTTCAGGTGGCCGCCCTGCGCCATGAACAGCGGCACCAGAACGACGCGCCGCGCGCCACGCGCCGCGGACTGCGCCACCGCCGCCTCCAGCGACGGCGTCATGAAATCCTGAAACGCAAGCTCGACCTGGGTGTCCGGCCGCGCCGCCTGCAGTTGCTTTTTGATAATGGCGAAGGGCGCCGCCCATTCCTGGTCACGCGCGCCGTGGGCAAACAGGATGATGGCTTGGTCGTTCATGGCGATTGTTACCCCTTTGCGATCAAATTAGTTTCCGCGCTTGGCCGCGGCGGTAGACGAATACCCCGGACCTGATCATGTTTGCTCCTGACAAATATTGCGACAGCGCGTCTGCGCGACCAGAAAAGCGCACCGCCAGCCGAACAGCGCAAAGGCGAAGAGTACCGCAACGCCGCGGCGCTAGTCATCCAGGCAGCGCGCCGCCCCCGGTCCTGTGCTCTAATAAAGCCCTGTCTGTTTCGAATACGCCGAAGGAGCATCCATGACACACACCTATGAGGAACTCAAGCATAAGCCCCTCACCGAACTGCGCGAGATCGCCAAAGACATCACCCACGAAGCCGTGCAGGGCTACACGCAACTGAACAAGGACCACCTGCTGGTGGCCCTGTGCAAGGCGCTCGGCATCGACATGCATGCGCACAAGGAAGTAAAGGGCATAGACAAGGCCGCGACCAAGGCTAGGATCAAGGAGTGGAAAAAGAAACGCGACGAGGCGCTGGCGGCGCGGGATCGCAAGGCGCTGAAGACCGCCATGGACCAGATCCACCACCTCAAGCGCGTCATGCGCAAGGCCATGGTCTAGCCAGCCCGCCGATACGCATCCCGCGGCAAACTCTTGCCCCCCCCGCCAACTGCTCCACTTCGCGCTGCGTCAGTCCGAGCAGCCCGGCCGCCACCACGCTGACGTGCCGGTTCGGCTTGAGCCGGTCGAGGCGGAACACCTCGACGTAGCGCGGCAGCATGCCGACGCCAAGCGCGTCATGCCCGGTGAGGTTCGCCTCCACCAGTTGGTCCGCGACCAGGCCGGCTTCGCGCTCGTTCGAACCGGTGCGGCCGATGAGCGCGCGCGTCACCGCTTTTAGCTGCGCGGCGCGAACGGTGACGTAGGATGTGTTCGCGCTCGCGTTTGATTCCGGAAAATCGGCAGGCATCATACCTGCCCTGTTGCGAGCGCAACGATTGGAGCTGCTCAGCCTGCGCGGTTTCCGGCAATTGAAGATTGACGCGGCGGAGCGCGATGCGCCACAATCGCGGCATTGTAAAAACGTCGCCCGCATTGCGGTTCCCTTATTCCCATGGATGATCTCGCTTCGACGCTGTATTGGCTGCGCCTGGTGCAACTCCTGCTTGCGATACCGCTGCTCGCGCTCGCCGGACAAGGCGTGGTGTTCATGATCGCGCGTTCGGTGGGCCAGAGCGTTGACTCGAACTTCTTTTTCCGGGTTCTTAAGACGGTGGTCATGCCGTTCACGCGTCTCGCCCGCCTGATCACGCCTAAGAGGATCAGCGATCGCCAGCTGCCGCTGGTGGTCCTGTCGCTGCTCCTGGTCGGGTACATCTGGGTCATGATCGCGATCGCCGACCTGTGCATCAGCCACGGCGTCGCGGTGGCGCAGTGCCTGCAGGAGCGCTGAGTGCGCCGCACGCTGCAACGCTGGTACCGGGACCACATGGCGGCCTGGTGCATCCTGTTCCGGCAGCGTGAAAAGGGCATCTCCTACTACATGAAAATGCTCGCGGCCGATCCGCGCGACACGCTGGCGCTGGCGTCGATCGCGTTTCGCTACGCCGAAGCCGGCCGCCGCCACGACGCGCTCGAGATGTTCGAGCGGGTCATCGCGCTCAGGCCGGACGATAACGAGGCGCACTTCAACCGCGGATTCCTGCTGCAGGAACTGGGGAGGCACGACGAGGCGCTCGCGGCGTTCCGGCGCGCGACCGAGATCAACCCGGACCACGACCGGGCGCATTACGGCATCGGCCTGTCGCTGATCGCCTTGCGCCGCTACGAGGAGGCCGTGGCGCCGCTCAAGCGCAACACGGTGCTGCAGCCGATGAGCCCCTACGGTTGGTACCAGCTTGCACGCGTCGAGGTCGACCTCAACCAGCGCGACAAGGCGCAGAAGGTTCTGGAGCATCTGATGACCTTCGAGCCCAAGGTCGCGAAACAGCTTGCACGCGAGACCGGGCTCAAATTGCCAGGTAAATGAGTCAAGCGCGTCCAATCGAAGCAAATGCTTCTTGCCGCGTCGCAACATACCGTCCGGCGACTCAGGATCTGAGACCTTTGCGCAAAGCAACAAGTCCGCCTCGCCCATTCCACGAAAATCGCAGCGCGCGTAAGGTTGGCGTAAGCAAAGCCGGTTAGCCTCGCGCAGGCAAGCTGCGGAAAAACCACAAAATGTGGTGATGCCACGTCCGCGTGGCATGTTTTTTGTGTTGATTTCTACTGGTCACCAAAGGAGGGGCACGTCATGCAGTTGACCGAAAAGCACCTTGAGTACTGGAGCAAGAACCTGCGCATCTCCGGGATCTTGCTCGCAATCTGGTTCATCGTCACTTTTGTCGTCGGCTACTATTCGCGCGAATTATCATTCAATTTCTTCGGATGGCCGTTCTCGTTCTGGATGGGAGCGCAGGGCGCCTTGATCATCTACGTGGTCATCATCTGGTATTACGCACGCTACATGAACGCGCTCGACCGGGAATACGGAGTGCATGAAGGAGAAGACGAATGAGCACGCAAGCGAACCCTGCAAGCGGTACAGGCGGTATGTTTTCGGGCGGTAGCGGCAAGGATTTCAAAGGGCAGCTGAAGAAAATCTACACCTGGTATACAGGGGGCTTCCTGGTGTTCCTGGTGGCTCTGGCGATCGCGGAGCAGCTGGGCCTGCCGAAGAAAATGATCGGCTACATTTTCCTGCTCGCCACGGTCGGACTGTACGCCGGCATCGGCATCATGGCGCGGACCTCCGATGCGGCCGAGTATTACGTCGCCGGCCGGCGCGTCCCGGCACTGTTCAACGGCATGGCGACCGGCGCCGACTGGATGTCCGCTGCGTCCTTCATCGGCATGGCGGGAACCCTCTATCTCACCGGCTTTTTCGGGCTGTCCTTCATCATGGGCTGGACCGGCGGTTATTGCCTGGTGGCGCTGTTCCTCGCGCCCTATCTGAGAAAATTCGGCCAGTTCACCATTCCCGATTTTCTCGGCGCGCGCTACGGCGGCCACATACCTCGCGCGGTGGGCATTTTCGCCGCCATCCTGTGCTCGTTCACCTACGTGGTGGCGCAGATCTACGGCGTGGGCCTGATTACCGCGCGCATGGTCGGCGTCGACTTCCACGTCGGGATCTTCCTCGGTCTAGGCGGCATTCTGGTGTGCTCGTTCCTCGGCGGCATGCGCGCGGTCACCTGGACGCAAGTGGCGCAATACATCATCCTGATCGTCGCCTACATGATCCCGGTGGTTTGGCTGTCGGTGAAGCACACCACGATTCCGATACCGCAACTCGTCTACGGCAAAATGCTGGAAAAGGTCACCGCCAGGGAAGAAGTGCTGATCAAGGATCCGAAAGAGCTGGAGGTGCGCGGCATCTTCAAGTCTCGCGCCGATGCTGCGAGCGCCAATCTGAAGGGCTTGCCGGGCTCGTTTGAATCCGAAAAGCAGAAGCTCGTCGCAAGTCTGGACAAGCTGAAAGCCGAGAACGCGCCGGCCGATCAAGTCGCCGCCGCGCAGAAGGCGCTGGATGCCTATCCCAAGGACGCCGCCGCCGCCAAGGCGCAGTGGACCAAGGACGCGGCCGGTGCGGCGCGTGCCGCGCCGCCGCTGCGGCATGCCGAGGCCTTCCCCGGCAAGGACGAGGCAACACGCGATGTCGCGCGCCGCAACTACCTGGCGCTGATTTTTTGCCTGATGGTCGGAACCGCCGCGCTCCCGCACATCCTGATGCGCTATTACACTACGCCGTCGGTGAGGCAGGCGCGAGAGTCGGTGTTCTGGTCGCTGTTCTTCATCTTCCTGCTCTATTTCACCGCGCCGGCGCTGGCGGTGCTGGCGAAGTACGACGTATATACCCTGCTCGTCGGCTCGGAGTTCGCAAAACTTCCGGCGTGGGTGGCATCGTGGGCGACGGTGGATCCGACGCTGGTATCGATTGTGGACGTCAACAAGGACGGTTTGGTTCAATTGTCCGAAATTGTCCTCGGCGGCGACATCATCGTGCTGGCGACGCCGGAAATCGGGGGCCTGCCTTATGTCATCTCAGGCCTGGTCGCAGCCGGCGGCCTGGCCGCGGCGCTCTCGACCGCGGACGGCCTGCTGCTCACCATCGCGAACGCACTGTCGCACGACTTCTACTACAAGATGCTGGACCCGAACGCGTCGACCGCGCGCCGCGTCACCGTGTCGAAGGTCCTGCTGCTGATCGTGGCCTTGATCGCGGCGAGCGTGGCGGCGCAGAAGCCCGCGGACATCCTGTTCCTGGTGTCGGCGGCATTCTCGCTCGCGGCAGCGGCATTCTTCCCCGCGCTGACTCTCGGCATTTTCTGGGGCCGCGCCAACAAGTGGGGAGCCACTCTGGGCATGGTCGCGGGTCTGGGCATCACCTTCTACTACATGGCGACGACCCAGCCCTGGCTGCGCAGCGTGTTCGGCGTCACGGGCTCAATCAACGACCATATCTGGTGGGGCATACAGCCGATTTCCGCCGGCCTGTGGGGCGTTCCGCTCGGCTTCATCGTGATCATCGTGGTGAGCTTGCTCACCCCGGCGCCTGAAAAGGAAGTTCAGGATCTGGTTGAGCACGTGCGCTACCCCAACCTCGTCGGCGACATCTCGACCGAGGCAACCTAACCGAACTTAGCGGATTCGCGGGGTACGAGTTGATTAAGTGATTGATTCTTCACGTGGTGACACCCAAATGTCTGCACTACACGGCTGAGGCGCGGGTGACCTCCTCGGCAGTGATTTTCGGTGGGGCCTGAGCCGGC
>JACRAS010000186.1 GCA_016234705.1 Betaproteobacteria bacterium
AACGCGTCGTTAAACTATGTTTGCGGTTTACTGCTGACAAATGACAATTACGAACCTATCGACAACGCAACTTTATGGGTACATTCGGATAAAAGCGACTTGAACTTTTCATCGAATATAACAACAAACAGCGAGGGGTTTGCGTTCTTCAATAAAAGTGTCAGCAACCTAACCTCAAGAAACTACCTAATTTCTGCGAACTATAACGGCAGTACGCAGTTTCATCTTTTGCCGACGGATGAATCGGCAAAAATCCTATATACAATTCCCTTCCGGTTCCAACCCGGACTAAATTATGTTCTGATATGCGGAGTAAGTTGATTCGCGCTCTTAGGGGAGGAGTTGAGAAATGAACAGCAACTCTGCGCTTGCGGGATTGTTGCAACTGGTGGCCGCGTCTGGCGGCTTGGTGAGCACAAGGATTCGTATTCAAAAAGAGGCGTTCCTTCTTGCTTTGAAGGGCTGCCTAAATTTTCGTGCAGAAAATTTCTCTTATCATCATTTTGGACCCTTTAGTCGCCAACTTTCCGAAACGTTAAAGTTCGCGGTCTCCGCAGGCTTGCTTGAAGAAAAAGAAGAAGCATTCTCTGAGACCACTCAACGATATTCTTATTACATCACAGAATCTGCGAGAAAATTTCTGGAAGAAGTCAACGCAATTCCGAATGAGGTTTTAAATTACGTTACAGCGATGAATAAGGAGCACTGGCGATCCTTAGAATTGGCGGCAACCGTTGCTTACCTTGGCCGAACTAAAGGACTGTCGCGCGAAGCGGCATTTACTGCTGCGAAAGAGTTGAAGCCGGATACCGTGCCTTACGCTGAAGAAGCAAAGAAGGTTTTGCAAACGCTGGCGATATGACGCACTGGCCATATGACTCGAATTCCTCTGATGGCCAGTGGGTGGGCTCTCAACGATTCCGGATCAAGGAGAGTCGCCCATGATCAATAAACTGACCAAGAAACTGCCCAAAAAACTCCCCCCTCTACATCCCGGCGAAGTCCTGCGCGAGGAATTCCTCGTTCCCCTCCGCCTGTCGCCCGGCGCGCTGGCGAAGGCGATGGGCGTGCCGCGCACGCGGGTCGAGCGCATTGCGGGCAAGTCGAGCGGGATCACCGCCGACAGCGCGCTGCGCCTGAGCAAAGCGCTCGGCACCTCGGCGCAACTCTGGCTCAATCTGCAGAACCGTTACGATGTCGAAACGGCGCAGCGAACGATCGGTAAAGAGCTCGCCCGCATCGGGCGCGTGCCTGCCCCGGCGGCCTGACCGGGCGGGGTGGGGTGAAAGCACTCGGAAAAAGTTCACCCCCCCCCGGCTCGCCATAGCGCGTCGAAGACGCGCGTAGACGCGCTTGTGGCTCGCCACCCTCCCCCTGCGGGGGAGGGATAAAGAAGAACTACTTTTCCGGCGGCGCCACCGCCACCTCGCCCATCCCGCTGCGCTTGAGTCCATCGGCGACAAAGCCCGACGCCTTCATCTCCTCGACGAACGCTTTCAGGTAAGCAAGGCCCGCCGGCCGGCCTTTTGGCGTCGTCATCGCCTGCCGGATTTGCTGGAAGGCGCCGGTCATTACCCGTACCTCCGGATGATCCTTGGCGTAAGCGTCCAGCGCCTGGCGCACGCCGGCAGCGGCTTCGAGCTTCCCTTCGACGAAAACGGGAATCCCCGCCGATGCGCCGCCAACCTTGGCGCGAACCAGCGTCGCGTTTTTGAGCACGCGCGTGAGATAAAGATCATAGACCGAAGCGAGGCCGATGCCGATTCTGACGCCAGGCCTGTCGACGTCGCCGACATCCTTCAAGGCTGAATCCTTGGGCACCATATAGGTGCCCTCGATGACGGCGTAGGGCGCGGTGAAATCCGCCTTCTCGGCGCGCACCGGATCGATCGCGATATAGCCAACATCGACAGTGCCGTTCGCGACCGCTTCGAACGACTTGCCGGCGGCCTGGAACGGCACATACTCCACCGGCACGCCCAGGCGCTTGGCCAGCGCGGCGGCGAGATCGACCGAGACGCCGCGTGGCTCGCCGTTCGGCCCCTTCTGCGCCAGCACGTTGTTGCCGTAGTTGATCGCGGCGCGCAGCTTACCGGTCGGGGCCAGATCTTTCAGGACGGCAGGCGACGGCGCGGGTTGCGCGGCCGCGGCGAATGAGCCGGCGAGCGTTGCGGCGAAGATCGCGGCCACGGCGGCCAACAGAATACGCATGGTCTCCTCCCAACGCGGCGCGGGTGCCTAAATCGGCCCCGCCCGCTTTAAGTCGATGAGACGCGATCTCGCGACACCGCGCAAGCGGGGGGCGGCGCGCGGCAAAGCCGGGTGCTTCCTTGCCCGCCGAAGCGCGTAGCGCGAAGGCGGGTTCACCCTCCCCCGCTCGCGGGGGGAGGGTCGCGCACCGCAGGCGCCGTCAAGAATACCGGCGGCGGAGCGTTGGCTTGAAAATCGAATCGGGAGAGACGCCACTCGAATTCAGCGGGTCATCACAGGCCATCGCTAAATCGTCTCGCCGCCGCCTTCCATCACGGCGTACTGCACCACGCCGGACACGCGATGCCAGCCCGCGCCGCTGAAGCTGGCGACGACGTTGATGCGCACGATCTGCATCAGCTTGTCGCGCACCGCCTTCAGGTCGATGGTGGCGTCGCGGACGAAGGCGACGGCGGCGACGCCGCAGGCGCGCGGGTTGCGCGCCTCGGCATTGACGGCCTCCATGGCCGGCACGGGCTCCTGGCCGCCGGCGATCAGCACGACATAGTGCTCGGCCTGCTCCGAGGTGTTGCAGATGACGACCACCCCGATCATCGGTTCGTCGTTCGTCGGCCTGATGGTCTGCTGGTCGGCGCGCGCGACGCCGCCGATCAGCAGCACGGCGGCTGCCATCGTACAAAACATACGCATTGTCGCCTCCAGTTGCCCCGCGTATCGGTTGCAGGGGGCAACGCCCCGGGGAGGCCGCGGTTCGCCGCAGTGCACGACATCGTGAAAGCGACGGTTGCAGAAAAGGGCCTGTTTCAGCGACAATTGTGCAACATCCGAATCGTTTTTCGGACTATTGAAGGCTCGACCATGCGACGTTCGATCGCCCGATCCCGCAACCGCTTCGCGCGCGCGCGCCTGCTGGCGCTGCCGATCGTCGCCGCCGGCCTGCTGGCCGGCTGCGAGACCCTCGGCAGCGGCGCGGGGCCGGCGACGCAGGCCGCCAAGCCGTCGGAGCCGCCCAAGCCCGAACCGCCGATGACGCGTTCGCGCGCCGCCTCGGAATGCTGGATGAAGACCGAAAAGGGCAGCGCCGGCGTCAGTATCGACAAGCGCGCCGACATCGTCACCAAATGCATCGACGACAAGATGAAGGCCGCTGCGGCGGCGCCGAAAACCTAGCCGGGGACTGGTCCGCGCTCCCCCTTGCGGGCAGCCGCGCGCCGTATAGCATTCGCAGTTCCGCATTCTGCGCATGATCCCGAAAAGTGGGTACCGGTTTTCGGAAAAGATCATGCGCCGGCAAACCAGAGGAGGCCGTCATGGCTAAGGGTCAGATGCGCGTGCCGAAGGAAAAGAAGAAACCGAAGGCCGACAAAGACAAGCCCAAGCAGCTGTCCGCCTACAAGCTGTCGCAAATGTCGGGCTCCTCGGCGCCTAGCCCGTACGGCAATCCGCCCGGCAAGAAGACCTGAGGTCGAACGGCGCCAGGCCCGAGCGGGTCGGCGCGCCGGACCCCGGACTTTTTTCGCCACAGGCATGAACCTTCGCGGCGATCCCGTCGACCAATGGGGGATCGCAGGGGGATTGTGCCGTGCTCAAACGCTTTGTCGTCGCCTTTTTCGCTTTCATCGGGCTGATC
>JACRAS010000181.1 GCA_016234705.1 Betaproteobacteria bacterium
GCGAAGGCGCACGAGTGGCTGCCGCTCAAGCCGGGAACAGACGGCGCGCTGGCCGGCGCCATCGCCCACGTGATGCTCACCGAGGGACTGTGGAACAAGGAATTCGTCGGTGATTTCAAGGACGGCAGGAATCTGTTTGTCGCCGGCAAGACCGTTGACGAGGCTGCCTTCGCCGAGAAGGAAACGCACGGCCTGGTCAAGTGGTGGAACATCGAACTGAAGGATCGCACCGCGGCCTGGGCCGAGAAGGAGACGCTGATTCCGGCGGCCCAGACGATCCGCGTCGCGCGCGCCATCGGCAAGGCGGCACCCAAGGTGGCGGTGTGGATGGGCCCGGGCGTCGCCATGAATCCGCGCGGCACCTACGCGGCCATGGCGGTCCACGCGCTGAACGGTCTGGCCGGTTCGATCGATGCCGAAGGCGGCACGCTGCAGAGCTCCAGCGTTCCGATCGGTAAGTTCCCCAGCACCGACGCCTACGTCGACAGCATCGCCAAGGCCGCCGGCAAGCACAAGAAAATCGACGGCCGCGGCGAGAAGAACATGCCGGCGATGATGAACGCCAAGCCCGGAAGCGGCGTGGTGACCAACAATGTCGCCAACGGCATGCTCAAGGATCCCGGCGCGGTCAAGGTGCTGCTTTCCTCCTGGACCAACTTCAACTTTTCCTGCACCGATCCGTCGCGCTGGGACAAGGCGCTGGCCAAGGTGCCGTTCTTCGCGCACATGGTGACGAATGCTTCGGAGATGACCCAGTTCGCCGACGTCGTGCTTCCGGCGACACATAATTCGAGCGAAGGCTTCTCGATCATCACCAACGGGGGCAACCTGCACGGCTACGCCGCTATCCAGCAGCCGGTCGGAAAACGGCTATGGGAGGTGAAGCAGGAAGAGACCGAGGTGGTCTGGCTGCTCGCCGAGAAACTCAAGGCAAAGGGTTTTCCCAACCTGTACGACTATTACGCCAACGAGTTCAAGGATCCGGAGACAGGCAAGACCCCGGCCAACGAGCGCGAGTTCACCGAAATCGCGGCCAAGATTTCCAGCGCGCCGATGTGGAAGCCCAAGGAACCGCTGAAAGGCGACAAGATCGACGGCTGGGCCGATTTTCGCAAGAAAGGGATGTACAGCGGTGCGAAGTACAACATCAAGCGCGGCTGGGGCGGCAAGTTCGCCACCGCGACCAAGAAGTTCGAGTTCTACAGCGAGACCGCGAAGAAGGGACTCACCGAGCACGCCGCAAAATTCCACACCACTGTGGACGACATTCTTGCCGTATCCGGTTACGTCGCGCGGGGCGAACAGGCGTTCGTGCCGCACTACGAACCGCCCAAGCGCCACGGCAGCGTCGCCGATTATCCGTTCGACTTCATCGACTACAAGTCCCGGCTCAACCGCGAGGGCCGCTCGCAGAACCTGCCCTGGTATCAGGAGTTCAAGAAAGTCGATCCGGGTGACGTTGCCTGGGACGACGTGCTGAAAATGAACCCGGCCGACGGCGCGAAGCTGGGCTTGAAGACCGGTGACAGCGTCAAGGTCACTTCGCTGGCGGGCGCTATCGTCGCCAAACTGAAACTCTGGGAAGGCGTGCGGCCGGGCTCGGTCGCGAAGTGCTACGGCCAGGGACACTGGGCGTATGGTCGAGTCGCGGCGCGGGACTACGCCAAGGCGCAGCCTCTCGGTGGTAATAACAACGAGATTCTGGTCGACGACTACGATCGCCTGAGCGGCGCGACGGCGCGCAATGGCGGGTTCACAGGCGTCAAGGTCCAGAAAGCCTGATTCCCGCAACCCGAATTGAAGGAGACATCAAATGCCTAAGTTTGGAATGGTAATCGACCTGCAGCGATGCGTGGGTTGCGGCGCTTGCGCGTTTGCCTGCAAGGCCGAGAACAACACCCGCAACCGCGCCGACGGTCAGAGTCACAATTGGGCCGACTTCGTCATGAAGACCGAGGGAAGCTTCCCCAATGCGATGCACGTGGTAATGCCGGTGCTTTGCAACCACTGCAGCGACGCGCCCTGTGTGCGGAATTGTCCGGTCACGCCGAAGGCGATGTTCAAGACGCCGGAGGGTATCACCATGCACGACCCGGCGCTCTGCATAGGCTGCCAAACGTGCCAGGCGTCCTGTCCGTATAGCAATATCGAACTCGACGGCAAGAGCCTGAATGGCGAGACCTACAGCGTGATCAGCTTCAACGCCCGCGATCGCGACACGCAGCCTTACTGGACCGACAAGTCGGAGATGATCCCGGGATGCACGGGTTCCGGCGCGGAAACCGCCAAGCAGGCAGGAGCGGCGACACCGGCGATGAATCAGTTCGCCGCCGGCGACGCACAGCCCCTGCGCAAAGCCGGCGTGGTGGAAAAGTGCACTCTATGCTATCACCGCGTGAGCAACGGCATGCAGCCGGCCTGCGTCGAGGCCTGCCCGGCCAAGGCGCGAATCTTCGGTGATCAGGACGATCCGAATTCCGCGATCGCCAAGGTGCTGAAGGCGGAAAAGTCCGTGCGGCTGCAGGAGGAGAAGGGAACCAGGCCGAACGTGCATTACATTCGCAAGTACAGCGCCAGAGCCTGATCTCGGGCGCGCCCGTGTAAACTGGGGGCGGGACTTATCCGCCCCCTATTTTTTTCAGGACGCTGAATGCCACATTACGACCTCGACCAGGGAATCGCCCGCGAAAACTTGAGCCGCCTGCTCGCTGCCTGCTATTACCAGCCGGGGCCGGAGTTCGCGGAAGAAAGGGTATTCGATTCGATGCTAGCCGCGGCGACGTGCATACATCCGGAATTTGCGGCGTATGCGAGGCGTTTAGGCGACGCCTTCTCCGCCGAAGGCGGCGAAGCCCTGCTCCTCGATTACACGCGTCTGTTCCTTGGCCCCACACACGTCATCGCCAAGCCTTATGGTTCGGTCTGGCTCGAACGGGAGAACACCGTCATGGGCGAATCGACGATGGCGGTGCAGGAACTCTACCGCGAGGGCGGCTTCGACATGAGCGAGGAGTTTCGCGAAGCCCCCGACCACATCGCCGTCGAACTGGAGTTTCTCTATCTGCTCATTTACCGGGAAAACGAGGCACACCGCAACGGCCAGCATGATGCGCAGGAGGCAAAGGCTGCCCTGCGCAAGCGCTTCCTCGACAAGCACCTTGGTCGCTGGGCCGGACCGTTCACAGCGGCGGTGAAGGCCGGCGCGCAAAGCAAGTTTTACCGTCAACTTGCGGAGCTTACCGGCACATTCATCAACATGGAAACAGGCAAAGACCAGGCGAGCTGATTTCATGGCACACTGCGTCCGACCCATCGAGCGGCGCAAGTCCATATAATGACCGGCATGGATTCGACGGCTGACCAGGAAGTACTCGACGCGGCGCTCACGCTGATTCATTCGCGCCAGCACACTTCACCCAAGCGGCTCGGTGATCCGGGTCCCGACCGCGAGCAAATCGAGAAAATCCTCAGCGCGGCGGGCGCGGCGCCGGATCACGGACTTCTGACCCCCTGGCGCCTGATCATTATCCCGCCGGAGCGGCGCCATCTTCTGGGCGAAGCCTTTGCCGAGGCGCTGGCCGAGCGCGATGGCGCGGCGACCGAGGTGCAGAGGCAGGAGGCGAGGGCGAAAGCGTCCCGCGGTCCGTTCCTGGTCATGGTGGTAGTGCGTCTCGATCCCGAGCTGGGGCCGACCCATCCGCAGGAACGCATCATTTCCGCGGGCTGCGCCATTCAGAACATGCTGCTCGTCGCCCATGCGCTTGGGTTCGGCGCGGGCCTGTCGAGCGGCAGGGCGCTGTACTCGAAGCAGATGAGGTTGCTATTCGGACTGAGCGAGCATGAACAGCCGCTTTGCTTCATGACTGTGGGCACGGTGCAGAGGCGCAAGCCTGCGCGGGCTAGGCCGGTCATGGCCGACTATACTTCCACGTTGTAAGCTGCGCTTGCTCACTGCAGGTGCCGATCACTTTCGTTACCATTACGCGGAGTGCGATATCATCATGCTGACGCGTCACATTCGATTCGCCATCTCCCGTTGCGGATACCAGCCGCAGTGCTGAATCCCGCCGCTGCCGCGCGTCGCGCGCTTCCATCGGTCGACCGGCTGCTCAAGCTCGATGCGGTCGATGCCCTTGTTTCCCGCTATGGCCGCCCGCTCGTCGTAGCCACTATCCGCGCCGAGCTTGAGAAGCAGCGCACGCTGCTCGAACAAGAGCGCTTTGCGGTCAATATCGATGACGCCGCACTGGTCGCAGCCTGCACCGAACGGCTGCGCGCAGCCGTCAGCGCATCCCTCAAGCCGGTCTTCAATCTGACCGGCACCGTGTTGCACACCAACCTCGGGCGCGCGCCGATGCCGCAGTGCGCGGCCGACGCGGTGATGCAAGCGATGACCCGACCCGTCAATCTCGAATTCAATCTCCGCGGCGGCGAGCGCGGCGAGCGCGACAGCCATGTCGAACGCCGGCTCACGCAACTCACCGGCGCCGCGGCTGCGCTGGTGGTGAACAACAACGCCGCCGCGGTTTACCTCACGCTCAACACGCTGGCGCTGAAAAAGGAAGTGGTGGTATCCCGCGGCGAATTGATCGAAATCGGCGGGGCATTCCGCATCCCGGACATAATGGCGCGCGCCGGTTGCAGGCTGCACGAAGTCGGTACCACCAACCGCACGCACGCCAAAGATTATGCGGCGGCGATCTCGCCGCGCACTGCGGCGATCATGAAAGTGCACGCCAGCAATTTCGCGATCCAGGGCTTCACCGCGGCGGTGCCCGAACCCGAGCTTGCCGCACTGGCGCACGACCACGACCTGCCGTTCATTATCGATCTCGGCGGGGGCGCGCTCGTGAACCTTGAAGACTACGGCCTGCCGCACGAACCGACGCCACGCGAAGCGCTTGCCCGCGGCGCCGACCTCGTGACCTTTAGCGGCGACAAGCTCCTCGGTGGACCGCAGTGCGGGCTGATCGTCGGCCGCGGGGACATCATCGCCAAAATCAAAAGGAACCCGATGAAGCGCGCGCTGCGCGTCGACAAGATGACGCTGGCCGCGCTCGAAGCGGTGCTCAGGCTGTACGCGAATCCAGATCGCCTCAAACATGAACTGCCGACATTGCACTGGCTCACCCGCCCGCTTGCCGATATCGAAGCGCAGGCGCGGCGCGTGCTGCCCGCGGTGCGGGCCGCGCTGGGCGCACAAGTTGAGGCTAGGATAATCGCCTGCGCCAGCCAGATCGGCAGCGGCTCGATGCCGCTGGATGCGCTCCCGAGCGCCGGCATTGCGTTCAGGCTACCCGCCAGGCGCAGAGGCACTGCGGCCGAAATGCTGGCGGCTGACTTCCGCGCGCTGCCGATACCGGTAATCGGCCGCATCAAAGGTGGTGCATTCATGCTCGACCTGCGCTGCCTCGACGACGAGGCCGGGTTCATCGCGCAACTCGATCAGTTAAGCATCGGAACGCATTAATCATCTCGGAGTCACGCGAGGCGCAGAGAAATTGCATGTTCCCCGGATCTTCCTGTCGTCATTTCAGCGTTCTTCCGCGTATCCGTGTTTCCGCGATGAAATCGGGCGGCACGGAATGATCATCGGCACGGCCGGCCATATCGACCACGGCAAGACCACGCTGGTCAAGTTGCTGACCGGCGTCGACACCGATCGGCTGCAGGAGGAGAAACAGCGGGGAATCTCGATCGACCTCGGCTATGCCTACCTGCCGCTGCGCGGCGGCGAAGTGCTCGGCTTCGTCGATGTCCCCGGCCACGAGCGTTTCATCCGCAATATGCTTGCCGGCGCAACCGGCATCGATTTCATGCTTCTGGTGGTGGCGGCCGACGACGGCGTCATGCCGCAGACGGTCGAACATCTGCACATCCTCGAACTACTCGGGGTCAAGCGCGGGGCGGTCGCGCTCACCAAATGCGATCGCGTTGACGCGCAGCGCGTCGTCGAGGCAGGGGCGCAAATCGAATCGCTACTGCGCGGAACGCCGCTCGCCGAGTCCCGGGTATACCCGCTGTCCGCGCGTACGGGAAACGGCGTCGACGCGCTGCGGCGCGCGCTTGGCGAGGAGGCGGCCAGTTTCCCGCGCCGCGACGACGGCGGGCTATTCCGGCTTTCGGTCGACCGCAGCTTCTCGCTGCCGGGATGCGGTACGGTTGTGACAGGCGCCGTATTTTCCGGCAGCGCTGCGGTGGGAGACACGCTCACCATCGGACCGGCGGGATTGCCTGCGCGGGTGCGCTCGATCCATGCGCAAAACCGCGCCGCTGCGGACGGGCACACGGGCGAGCGCTGCGCGCTCAATCTGGTGGGCGTGCGCAAACAGCAGGTTCAACGCGGCGACTGGGTGCTCGACCCGGCGCTGCTCGCGCCGACCTCGCGTTTCGACGCACGCCTGCGCGTGCTCGCCGACGCGAAGCCGCTGCGGCACTGGATGAGCGTCCACCTGCATCTGGGCGCTGGCGACGTACCGGCGCGCGTGGCGCTGCTCGAAGGCGAGGTGCTCCAACCTGGCACGCAGGCGCATGTGCAGTTGGTGAGCGCGAAACCTCTGTGTACCCTGCGCGGCGACCGTTTCATCGTGCGCGATCAGTCGGGGCAAGCCACGCTCGGCGGCGGGATGGTGCTCGATCCGTTCGCGCCGGCGCGCCGCCGACGCTCGCGCGAGCGCCTTGCCGCGCTCGCCGCGCTCGAACACGATGTGCCCGAAGCGGCGCTTGCCGCCCTGCTCGAAGCGAGCCCGGACGGTGTGCATCTCGATCGGTTCGTGCTGGCGTGGAACCTGACTCCTGCCGACGCGGAAGCACTTTGGAAGGAACTCAAGATCAGGGTACCGCAAGCGCCGGCCGGGAAGCTCGGGTTTTCTGGAAGGCATTGGAGCGAAGGTCTGCAGCGCGCGCACGATGTTTTGTCCAGACTGCATGCCGGGGATCCGGCGGCGATAGGCTTTCCGCTGCAGGCGTTTGCCGAGGCGCTGCCGCAGGCTTCGCGCAGAACGCTTGGCCTGCTTGCCGAAGAACTCGTCGCGTCCCGGCGCGCGGTGCGCGTGGGCAAGGACTTTCGCCTGTCCGATCACCGCGGCGCTTCGCCTGCCGACCCGTTGCGGGAGAAAGTGGCGGCGAGCGTTTCTCAGGCGCTGGTGCCTCCAGACGTACAGGCGGTTGCCAAGACGCTGCACGTTGCGGAGACGCGCGTCCGCGCCATCCTTGAGCAGATGCGTGCCGACGGAGGCATGCTGCGCGTCGAGCGGGACTTGTACCTGGCGGCCGCGGCGGGGCGCAGGCTCGCCGAATGCGCGCAGCAGCTCGCGGCGGCCAATTCACGGGGCCAATTCACGCTCGCCGAATTCCGCGACCGGATCGGTGCCGGACGGCGCTTCGCGGTGAAAATACTTGAATGGTTCGACAGAATCGGGTTTACTGCTAGGAGCGGCGACGCGCACACAATCCTGAACGCCGCGCTGTTCGAACGAGACAAGGGAAGGGATACGTCTCCCGGTGGGGCGGCCGGACTTCAAATCCGGTAAGGGCTGCAATGCGGTCCTTCGTGGGTTCGACTCCCACTCTCTTCCGCCAAACTTCCTGAGTGCTGTCCGGGAGGACGCACGTACGACACGGCCGGCCGGCCGAAGTGTCGTTTTCAGCGCTGTAGGTGATCAGCGTTTGTAGGCGAGGAAGTTCACGCCGTCAACGCCGTATTTGCGCGCGGTCTTCTCCTTGTTCGTGCCGAGGAACGGGTCGAACTTCTCGACCACCTTCGCGTCACGGAAGCCCGCCTGCTCGATTACCTGGAGATACTCTGCAACCTGCAGAGCGCCGGCAATTCATCCCGTCCAGAGGTCGATATTGTTGCGCGCGTCCTCCGACAGGTCGCTCTTCATGATGATGTCGGCGAACTGCAGCCGGCCGCCGGGCTTCACCACGCGGAACAACTCGGCAAACACGGCTTCCTTGTCCGGGGCGAGATTGATCACGCCGTTTGAAATCACCACATCCACGCTGCCGTCGGCGAGTGGGAGGCGGGTCATGTCCGCCTTTTCGAAGCGCACGTTGACAAGTCCCGCCGCGCGCGCCGCGCCGCCGGAGCGCTCGAGCATGGCATCGGTCATATCGATGCCGATGACCGTCCCGTTCGGGCCGACCTGCTTGGCCGCGAGCAGGCAATCCATGCCGCCGCCGGAGCCGATGTCGATCACCGTGGCGCCTGGTTCCAGCGCACCCATCTTGAACGGGTTGCCCATTCCGCAGAACACTTCAGTGGCAGTCAGCGGCAGGGCTTTCAGTCCCGCGAGGTCGTAGCCGAGGTGTTTCGCGGCGTACTCCGCGCCACGGTGGAAGTGGTAGTCCCCGCCCGGATCCTCGGCGACCTGGGTATAGGTCAGCCGCACTTCGGATTTGAGCTTATCTTTGTCGAAGTTCATCGGGCAAGCGAGCGCCATGATTTTAGCCTCCATCCGTTGATGTCGGCATGCTAGCAACAAACGAGGCAGTAAATCAAGTGCCGGAATTCAACCAGTCGAGGATCGTTGTAATGCGCGTTTGGGACAAACTGATTCGCGGCTCTGATAAGATGACTGCAATTTGAATAGCGGAAGCCCACGATGAATCCCGTGATTCTCGAGTCCGTAGTGACGTGCCCGAATTGTGGGTTCGCCCGGCGGGAAACCATGCCCACCGACGCCTGCCAGTTCTATTACGAATGCGCGCGCTGCCAGACCTTGCTGCGTCCGAAGCCCGGCGACTGTTGCGTGTTCTGTTCCTACGGTTCGGAAAAATGTCCGCCGATCCAGCTAGGTGGCTGTTGTTGTCCGGCCTAATTGCCGGGCTCGCGCGGGCATTGCCATGAGCGGACCAGTCTACCTCGACTACAACGCCACTACGCCGGTCGCCGCCGAAGTAGTGGCGGCGATGCTGCCCTATCTGGCGGAGCACTTCGGCAATCCGTCGTCGTCTCATTCCCACGGCAAAAAAACCGCGCAGGCGGTGCGCGCGGCGCGCGAATCGGTCGCCAACCTTCTCGGCGCCGCCGCCGACGAGATTGTTTTCACCGGCAGCGCCACGGAAGCCAACAATCTGGCGCTTCTCGGTGTTGCCCGCGCGCTGGCCGGAAAAAAGCGACATCTGGTGGTGAGCGCGGTGGAACATCCGGCCGTGATCGCGCCGGCCCTTTATTTGCAAAGCGAGGGATGGGATCTGAGCGTGATTCCGGTCGACGCCTACGCACGGGTCGATCCGGCCGACATCGCTGCCGCGTTGCGGCCGGATACCGCGCTCGTCTCCATCATGCATGCCAACAACGAGGTGGGCACGATCCAGCCCGTGGCGGAGATTGCGGCGATCACCAAGGCGCGCGGCATCCTGCTGCACACGGATGCCGCTCAATCCGCCGGCAAGATTCCGCTGAACGTCGATGCGTTGGGTGTCGATCTGCTGACCCTGGCGGGCCACAAGTTCTACGCCCCGAAAGGGGCCGGCGCTCTTTATGTCCGGACAGGAACGCCGATCAAGCCGATCCAGTTCGGCGCCGAGCAGGAGCACGGCCTGCGTCCGGGCACGGAGAACGTTTCGCAGATGGTCGGCCTCGGCGCCGCGGCAAGGCTCGCGCGGGAACGCCTTCCGGCGGCGACGCAAAAACTGCGCTTGCTGCGCGACGCGCTGCAGCAGCGGCTGGCGGCGACTGTTCCCGGTCTGATGCTCAACGGTCATCCGAGCGAGCGTCTGCCCAATACCTTGCACGTTTCCTTTCCGGGTATCGCCGGGCGCGAGTTGCTGTCCCGCGTCGATGGACGCGTTGCCGCGTCGGTGGGTTCGGCCTGCCACTCCGAAACCGACGCGGTGAGCGGTGTGCTCGCCGCGATGGGCTGCGACGCGAATCGGGCGCGAGGTGCAGTCAGGCTCTCGCTGGGATGGGTATCGACGCCGGAGGAAATCGAAACCGCGGCGGCGGCATTGTCTGAAGGCGTGAACGGCTTGCTCGTGCGGCGGCGCTAGTAAGGTATTTGGCCTCAGTACCTCGCGCTCCCCGGCGTGCGCGGGAACGGAATCACGTCGCGCACGTTGGCCAGCCCGGTGATGTAGGACACGGTGCGCTCGAAGCCGAGCCCGAAGCCGGCGTGCGGCACGCTGCCGTAGCGGCGCAGATCGCGATACCAGCCGTAATGATGCTTGTCGAGCTTGGCCTCGTCCATGCGCGCATCGAGCACCGCCAGGCGCTCTTCGCGCTGGCTGCCGCCGATGATTTCGCCGATGCCGGGCGCGAGCACGTCCATGGCGGCAACCGTCCTGCCGTCGTCGTTCAAGCGCATGTAAAACGCCTTGATCTCCTTCGGGTAGTTCATCAGCACCACCGGGCCGCCGACGTGCTTCTCGGCGAGGTAACGCTCGTGCTCCGATTGCAGGTCCATGCCCCATTTCACCGGGAACTCGAATTGTCGCTTTGCTTTTTCGAGGATGCCGATCGCCTCGGTGTAGTCCATGCGCACGAATTCCTCGTCGACGATGCCCTGCAGCTTATTGATGACGCCTTTCTCGACGCGCTCGTTGAAGAAGGCCATGTCGTCGGCGCGCTGCGCCAGCACCGCCTTGAGCACGTATTTGAGCAATGCCTCGGCGAGGGTTGCGTCGTCGGCCAGATCGGCGAACGCGATCTCGGGCTCGACCATCCAGAATTCCGCCAGGTGGCGGCTGGTGTTGGAGTCCTCGGCGCGGAAAGTGGGCCCGAAGGTGTAGACCTTGGATAGCGCGAGGCAGTAGGTCTCGACATTGAGCTGGCCGGATACGGTGAGGAAGGCTTCGCGGCCGAAGAAGTCCTGCGCGTAATCGACCTTGCCCTCCGGCGTGCGCGGCAGATTCGCCAGGTCGAGCGTGGACACGCGGAACAGTTCGCCCGCGCCCTCGGCATCGGCGGCGGTGATGATGGGCGTGTTCACCCAGAGGAAGCCGTGCTCGTGGAAAAAGCGGTGGATGGCCTGGGCGATGGTGTGGCGCACGCGCGTCGCCGCGCCGATGACGTTGGTGCGCGGCCGCAGGTGCGCCACTTCGCGCAGGTGCTCCATGGTGTGCGGTTTGGGCTGGATCGGATAGGTATCGGGATCCTCGATCCAGCCGACCACCTCGATCTCGCCCGCTTGCATTTCGAACGGCTGGCCCTTGGCCGGGGAGGGCACGATGGTCCCCGTGGCCTGCACCGCGCAGCCGGCGGTGAGGCGCAGGACTTCATCGGTGTAATTCGCCAGCGTATTGGGCGCCACCACCTGCACCGGATGAAAGCACGAGCCGTCGGAAACATGGATGAAAGAAATCCCGGCCTTGGAGTCGCGGCGGGTCCGGACCCAGCCTTTGAGCGTGACCGGCGTGTCTGCAGGGGCCTGGCCGGAGAGAATGTCGATGCAGGTGCAGGTGACCATTGGATCCCGGAAAATGCAAAAGGCGGTAGGTCGAGAACATGAATTCTACCCTGGCCGGGCGTCGCGGTACTTTGCGAATTCCTTTCGTCTTGAGGATTAGCCGATGACTGTGATCACGGGCAGGATCGAAGCACGCGGCGAGAAGCGCCGGCGCAAGCTGTGGGATGGCGCTACGCGCTCGTACGATCTGGAGCCGAACGAAGCGCATGCGCGCCACACTTGGGCGCGCATCATGGACGCCGTCTCGCCGGTGCATGCCATTGTCGCCGAGCGCGTCGGCGACGGCGTGACCGGCCGTTGCAAAATTCATTTTGCAACGGGTCCTAAGAATTGTGCGCGCTCATTTCCTGAACAAATGCTCGGGACCGTTCGTGCCCGCCGTCCTTTCGTAGACGCCATTGCCGGCCTTTTTGTACTGCGTGAGGCCCGAGTTCTTGATCTTGTCGTCCGTCACCGCATAGGTGCCGCCCAGCGCGACCGCGCTGATGCGGCGCTCGCACGGCTGCGCGCAGGTCGGGCAGGTGGTGAGCTTGGTGTCGGCGAGGCGCTGCATCACCTCGAAGTGGCCGTTGCATTTGTCGCAGTGGCCGGACGCGGGGGCGTATTCGTAGAGCGGCATTTGTGGCTATTCCGGTCAGGTCCTGGGCGTGAAATTTTCGGGGTGCCGGTCGGAGGCCGGGTCGATGTAGGTCCAGGGTCTGGCACTGTTCGTCCAGATGTTGGCCGTTATTTTCATGCCGACCGGGTTGTCGAGCGTGCCCACTTTCAACACAAGCAGATTCGGCGCGTTTGCCCGCTGACTGTAAATCGGCGAGCCGCAGTTCGCGCAAAAAAGCCGGTTCAGGGTCCTGCCGCTTTGCGCGGTGTCTTCGTACAGCTTCGGCTTGCCCTTGGTGATGGTGAGACTGCTGGCCGGCAGCATGGCATTGATGCTGGCGCCCGTGCCGGAGGCCTTCTGGCAATGCGTACAATGGCAGGCGCGCAATTCTGAAATCGGCTGATCGACTGTGTAGCGGATCGCGCCGCACAGGCAGCCTCCGGTGAGTTGAGCCGGCATGTGTTTTCCCCCTATGTGGTGTTACGCAATTTGCCCGGTAAGACTCTACTGGATAGCCGGAAATTCATCAACTCGGTGGCAATTGCTCGGTGGCAATTGCCGGCATGCGGGGGTCTCAAGGCGTAAAAAGCCCTAAAGTTTTCCGGGCGAGGGTCGTAAAGTTCATTAGCTTCAACGCTCCAGGCCGGGGTAGATTCTCGAGCCAAGGATATACCGATCCGGTTGTTGCCCAAGACATCCGCTGTTGTGCGCGCCCCTTATGCCGGGTGTACCTGATGCGGACGGGCGGCGACCACCCTGAAACCGATGTTTGAGGGTTACCCCGACCGGAGAGCCGAAGCAAACTGCAAAGGGCGCGACGCGAGCCGCGCCCTTTCTTTTTTCGCGGCCGGCTGAGGCTTGGCGCAACCGGCTGGAAAGCCAATATCCGTGCGGGTCCCGGCTATTTCAACTATGGAACTGCGGGCTTTCGTTATACCTAAAGTAATCGGAGTTCAGCTATAACGCCCGCATGATCCTGCCAGCCCGCCGAGAGCAGGACAAGGTGGTCGCAAATTGCGACCACCTCTCTCGCCTCAAATCCTTGCGCGATGGTGTCAACGGTTCTGCTTGTGGAACATTCTTCAATAATATTCGACAGGCGATCCTGGCCTTTTCTCGGAACCAAACAGTTCAAGAAGCCAGGCGCAGTGGACATAAGGGAGTGCATCATCAGCAAGAAAAGCGA
Source organism: Betaproteobacteria bacterium (assembly GCA_016234705.1). Lineage (GTDB taxonomy): Bacteria > Pseudomonadota > Gammaproteobacteria > Burkholderiales > SG8-39 > 2-12-FULL-64-23. The sequence goes on from JACRAS010000181.1 coordinate 13,196, forward strand.
AGCGGCCGCCCTGGTTGCCACCACAGGCATCGCGCGGCGCATACTCGTAATCCGCGGCCACAAGGTCATGATCGACGCCGATCTGGCCGCGCTGTACGACGTGCCCACCAAGCGTCTGAACCAACAGGTCAAGCGCAACGCCAAGCGCTTCCCGTCCGATTTCATGTTTCAACTCACCCGTGGCGAGAGGGACGAGGTGGTTGCAAATTGTGACCACCTCTCCCGGCTTAAATTCGCCGCTGCGATGCCCTTCGCCTTTACCGAGCACGGGGCGCTTATGGCCGCATCGGTCCTCAATACCCCGCGTGCGGTAGAAGTCAGCCTGTTCGTCGTGCGCGCCTTCGTGCAACTGCGCGAGACACTCGGCGCCCACAAGGAATTGGCAAAGCGCTTGGATGAACTCGAATCCCGCATCGAGCGCAAGTTCTCTTCCCATGACCAAGCGATCGCCGGCATCCTAGATGCCATCCGGGAACTCATGGCCTCGCCCGAACCGGCCAAGAAACGGCGCATCGGGTTCGTGCAGACCGATTGAGGGCCTGCGCGGGGGAAGGCGGAAAAAGCCGGCTGAAGACGACGCCACGCCGGCGTCGTCAATAGCTACGTGTCAGATAAAAATGCGAACACGACCCTTTTTAATTTCTCCTGCGACGGTTCCGGAAGCTAGCTGCATAGGCGCCATGATAAACCGGCGCATCGGAGTGCGCGCCATGAAGCTGAGCGCCTGTGCCCCACTCTGGCCCATTCCAGAAACCGGTGTAACATTAAAAAGGCCCGACGCGGACGCCGGGCGCAGTTTGGTCAGGCGTACTGAATCAGCTTCCAGGAAACCGCCTGCCCGTTGTACGGCGGTATGCGGTTGCCTTTGGCGATTGGTGCGGTGGTGCTCGGAGTGCTGAGGGCTTGCCAGACTCCACTTTCCGGGCAGATTTCTCCCGTCCTTGCGGTGGTACCAAGCGGCACCCTTGTTGCAATTGCCATGTTTGCTGCTCCTAGGAGTTGATGAAATGAGGTACCAAGAAATCTGGCCTCAATAGACATAGGCGCGCCGGGAGATCAATTTGGACGCCAAAATAAAATTAATTTGCGTCCAGATATCGGAAAATAAGCGCCTATAGACTGGAAGGGAAGAGTATTGAAACTCCCCGCGACCAACAATCACGATCGGCGAGAGGTAGAAGATGCCCTGAATGCCTTCACGAAGGAGGATTGGGAGCGCTTTCGACGGGTCGCGAGGTACCAGCTCTACCGTCTTGCCCATCTGGATCCGATGGATCTGCTTATGGACACGGCGGGCCGCTTCATTGACGGAAGACGGAATTGGCCGAGAGGCGAGTTATTTCAAGCAGTCTTCTACAATGCGATCCGAAGCGTCGCAGACGAGTATCGTGCGGAGGACGCGGCAAAGCCGTACATCACTATGGCGGATATGCCATCAGGCCCGGATGGGGAACCTGCAAATCTGGAGAACTTCGGTACACAGGAGTTGTCTCCAGAGAAAGCCTTGGAGGCGCAACAAGGGATTGATGGTGTGTTCGCAGAATTCAAGGACGACGAGGACGTGCAAGCCGTAATTGTTGGTCGCATGGAGGGATTGACTGCAGAGGAAGTACAGGGCGCTTTTGCGATTACGCCGGATGAATACCACGCCGCCAGAAAGCGCCTTGAGCGCTGGATTGACCGACAAATCGATTGATGGAGTGCCTATGTCCAAAAGCCAATCTGATAACGACGCTTTGAAAGCCATTCGCGACTTGGCCAGCGAAGAGGTCATGTCATTGTCCGATTCGGAGATTCGTGCGCGCGCGAAGGAGGAGCTTGTCGATATCGACAAAAATGCGTCAGCAATTCGCGACTCCTTGAAGGACCTGATTTCGTCCTCTCGTCGAACTCGGTTGCGTCAAGCGCGTGAGAATCTCAATGCGGTGAACGAAAAATCGGCATCGTATGAGTCCAATGCCTCGATGTCTGTTGCGGACATTAAAGCCCGCTTGGCTGAGATCGTTGCGAGCGGGCTAATGGCCAAAGATTCTCGGCTTACGCTCGCTTTTAGAAGCGGCGGAGAAATAAGCGAAAATGACATGCGTTCGCTACTTGCGGACTACGAAGACCTAATGGCAAGGAAACGCAGTGAACCTGATGGAGCATTGTGAATTCAACATTCGCAGAATTGCTACTCCAGGAATACGGCGTCTCGCAGCCAGAAGATATTGATCTCGAGGCGATAGCCTATGACCAGGGCGCAACGATCAAGTATCGCCGCATGGATTCGTGCGAGGCAAGGATCATCGGACATGGAACCGCCGCGGTAATCTCAATCAACAATTCCAGCCATCCAAACCGGCAACGCTTCTCTCTGGCACATGAGCTCGGCCACTGGGTCCAGGACAAGGGAGCTATTTCTCTGGGTTGCGCTCGTGGAGATATCGGCCCCCACCGTTCGGGGCTGTTGAACGCCGAGTCGTCTGCGAATTCCTTCGCAAGCCAAATCCTAATGCCTGACTATTTGTTTCGCCCTTTGGCGGCTAAGCAACCATTAACATTTGCAACTGCTGAGATTCTAGGAAAGCGTTTTAATACCAGCCTTACCGCTACTGCTCTCAAGTTGGTCAAGCTCGGGCACTTTCCTGGAATGGTTGCTTGCTATAAGGACGGCATCCTGAAGTGGGCGATTCCAGGTCCTGATGTTCCCAGAATTCTTCAACCCGTCCCGGCGCTCGACGATGATTCTCAAGCTTATGCGTTATGGAAAGCTGGCGCGCAATTGGACTCTTCGCCGGTACTGCAAAGTGCGGATACTTGGATTGATTGCGAAGGAGCGGAAGATCACACTCTAGTCGAGACCTCTATCCTTGTAGCGGCGGGCGTTACGGTTAGTCTTTTGTGGTGGAAGGACGAATCCCAGATCGAGGCGGTTTCTCCGCAATAGGCCTCCAGAGTCATATTGCGATCTATTGTCGAACGCCAAGGGCTTGTGGATGAATTGCTTACTACGGAAGTGGAATCCGACCCCAGAGACTTTGTCACGGGCTACCTGTCAGAAAAAAACGCGAACACGACCCCTTTTAGTTTCCCAGTGCCTGTAGTAGTTCACGTGCTTTAAGGCGGCAAAACGGTACCATCATCGGGTCCGAGAAGCGGTAGCATTTTCGCCCTGCCACAGAGACTGCCTTTAGTGTTGCCGCGCGCCTGGCATTTGTAAATTCTCCAAGGGCTGGTACAACTGCTTGAACAGTTACGCGGTCGTTGAATACTTTCGCAATGGCATCTACTACATCCGTTGCACGAAACACCCCACGCGTATCGCAATCTGCGTAACCACATGCACTCAAGATAATCGGATATCGACTCGGTTGTGTTGTTGCCGTCGCTTTGGAGAAGGCGTCGCGGTATTTTTCAATTGAATCCTGTACCGCTAGCGTGCACGCCATATCAAAAACGGCGACATCAACGTGATTTGTATTGTTGTTGACGGAAGCTTTGACAGCCGCAAAACCTAGTAAGTGAGCATAGTGTGGAAACCCACTAGCTAGAAGGGGAACTTGATCCGCAACTGAATTGTCAACTGTCAGTGAAAGTTTATGAAGTCCACTTGCAAAAATTTCGAGAATGTCAACGTCGGACATGAGAGGCAATTCGATTTGCAAGAGATTTCTGTCAATAGACGGATGTTGGCCAATGAGTTCATGAATATTGTCTGCAACCCCTACTACGACTATGGTCATATTTGGGACAGTGTCGGAAACTATCTTTATAAGATCCGCAAACTGGGCTTTAGCATTTGTATCCGAAATTTTGTCAAACTCGTCTAACACGACTGCGCAGTATTGATTGACCTTAGCCAATAGACCAGCAATTTCTGCCGGTTTCGTCGTGCTTGGATCGTGTCCGAGCAGAGTACCAAGCGCAATAGTCTTTTGTGCTTCAGTATCTTGAAATCCAAAGGCATGCTGCTTGAAAGTAATAGACGCCGTCGCCAGAACGCGATTCCATACAGTTGCGAAAGTGTCGCCCCCATCGCAGCTAACCTTGACGACAGATACGCCGGTCAGCGATTCACCAAGGATGTTAGCGAGCGATGTCTTGCCAACGCCACGTTGCCCAAAGATAATAGGGTGACGTCCTGGAGCAATTAGTGCTTCTAGTGTTCGTTGAAGTTGATCTTCTCGACCGGAAAAGAAATCTTTTTGGTGAACTGGATATCCAGGCGTGAAGATGCCGTTGGCCTTAACCACCAAAGGGTGAATCTTCATAAATCACCGAGAGAACATGATTTTAAAATCGCCTGTTAGAAAAATACTAGCGGTTTCAGATACTACCCTTGGTTTGCAGATTTGGGACAAGTCAGCTTGAAGCGCCAAAGTGCAAGGTACGTAGAAAAAGGGGTACGCTACCTACCCGCACACCCCCACATACCCGCACGCGCTGCAAAAATCGCACCCGTCTTTCCTGATCACGGCGTAATTGCCGCACTCGGGGCAGCGCGCGCCTTTCATCATCGGCGCGGCGCCGCGCTCCGGGGTTTCGAGGATGCCCATGGTCTGCAGCGGCATGCCGTCCTCGGTGAGGATGCCGAGCATGGCGTAGCGGTGGATGATCAGCCGCGCCAGGTAGGACACGGTGGAGGGCCAGTTCTGCTGCTTGCGGCTGCCGGGGGTGTAGGCCAGAAAATCGCCCAGCGGCTCGGGGTAGTTGAGCAGCTTGCGCAGTTTCATCCCGATCCAGGCCGGATCGATGATGCGCATGTCGAGCGACAGGATCTTGCACAGGCCGTCGAGCGAGCGCGGATATTCGCCCGAGAGCCACATCGAGTAGGGCCGGGTCACGCCGTCGGGCAGGGTGATTTCCTTTAAGCCCAGCACGAAATCGTCGTGCGTGCCGGAATTGAGCACATCCACGGTCCAGGACATGGTGCCGTCGGCGCCGGTCTTGGGCTCCTTCAGGCTGAACATGGCATCGAGCACCGGCCCGTGTTTCATTTCGGGAAGCGCGCCCAGGCGCTCACAGCGCCAGCGCACCAGTTGCGCCACGGCGGAGGCGACGCTGGGCATGCGCATTTTTTCGCCGTGCGGCGGAAACGCCATGTCGAAGGCGTCGTCGCCCGCGGTTTTCGCCAGCGTATCGAGCTTCAGCCGCAGCCAGGCCGGATCGTCGGCGCGCATGTCCATCGATAGGGTTTTCGCCACCGCGCCGAGTCCGCGCGGCTGCTCGCTGCCGTTGACCCAGACCTCGAACGGATGGGAGTGGACCTCGTTTTCGACGTGGCCGACGAACAGCGCGAAATGGCCGTGCGGGTGTTCGATCATGTAAGTCCATGCCGGATTGCCTTCGGCGAGCTTGGGCCGGCCCGGCCAGCGCAGGCTGGCGAGCACGGGTTCGGGCACCGCCTTGATCTCGATGCGGCGGTTGACGTCGCTGCTGACGAAATCCTGCGGTCCGAGCAAGGGGCGCGCCGCGTCGGTTCCGCCGACGGACAGCACCGAGCCGAGCACGCTGTTGGGGCGGTAGGTCGCGAGGCCCTTCAGCCCCGATTTCCATGCGGCCAGGTACAGGCCCTGGAACTCCTCGTACGGATAGTTCTCCGGCACGTTGACCGTCTTCGAGATGCTGGTGTCGATGTAAGGCGCCACCGCCGCCACCATGGCTTCGTGCGCCGCGGCCGAGATGGCGAGCGCGGTGACGAAATAATCGGGCAGCGCGTCGCCGCCGCCGGCAGGGGCGGGCAGGACGCCATTCGCGACCAGATGGTGGTACAGGCGCCAGGCGTAATCCTCGACCGCAAACTCTTGCAGCGTGCCGTCGGCCATGCGCTTCTTGCGCGTGTAGGTCCAGGAGAACGGGGGTTCTATGCCGTTGGAGGCGTTGTCGGCGAAGGCGAGGCTGATGGTGCCGGTGGGGGCGATCGAGAGGAGGTGGCTGTTCCTCAGGCCCTGCTTCCTGATCAGCGCCTTGATTTCGGCCGGCAGGCGCGTGGCGAAGCTGGTGCCCGACAGGTACATGTCGGCATTGAACAGCGGGAAGGCGCCGCGCTCGCGCGCGAGCTTGCTTGAGGCGCGGTAGGCGTAATCGCGCATCGCCTCGGAGATTTTCGCCGCCAGCTCGCGCGCGGCCTCGCTGTCGTAGCGCCGGCACAGCATGATCAGCGCGTCCCCCAGGCCGGTGTAGCCCAGACCCACGCGGCGTTTGTTCATCGCCTCTTCATGCTGCTGCGGCAGCGGCCAGGCGGTCGCATCGAGCACGTTGTCGAGCATGCGCACCGAAGTCTCGACCGTCGCGCCGAAACGCTCGAATTCGAACGCGGCCTCCCCGGTGAACGGGGCGGAGACGAAGTGGGTCAGGTTGATCGAACCCAGGCAGCAGCAGCCGTAGGGGGGCAGCGGCTGTTCAGCGCACGGATTGGTGGCCTCGATGGTCTCGCAGTAATTGAGGTTGTTGTCGCGGTTGATGCGGTCCAGGAACAGGATTCCCGGCTCGGCGTGATCGTAGGTCGAGTGCATGATCTGATCCCACAGCTCGCGCGCGCGCAGCTTGCGGTATACCCACAGCCCGTCCTCGCGCTGATACGCGCCGCTGTCCAGTAACTCCTGGTGCGGGCGCGCCTTGTGCGCCAGCTCGATTTCGAGGTCGCTTTCCACCGCCTGCATGAAGGCATCGGAGACGCCCACCGAAATGTTGAAATTGGAGAGGTCGCCGCGGTCCTTGGCGTGGATGAATTCCTCCACGTCGGGATGGTCGCAGCGCAGCACGCCCATCTGCGCGCCGCGGCGCGAGCCCGCCGATTCCACCGTCTCGCACGATTGGTCGAACACCCGCATGTAGGATACCGGCCCGCTCGCACGCGAGTGCGTGCCCTTCACTTCCGACCCCTTGGGGCGGATCGAGGAAAAATCGTAGCCGACGCCGCCGCCGCGGCGCATGGTTTCCGCCGCTTGCTGCAGGGCGGTGTAGATGCCGGGCTTGTCGTCGACGATTTCGGAGATCGAGTCGCCCACCGGCTGCACGAAACAGTTGATCAGCGTCGCCTGCATCTGGATGCCGGCGGCCGACATGATGCGCCCGGCCGGGATGAAGCCGGCTTCCATCGCCTGCAGGAAGCGCTTTTCCCACACAGCGCGTTTGTCTTCAGACTCGACCGCGGCGAGCGCGTGGGCGATGCGCGCGCGCACATCGCCGATGCTCGACTCCGTGCCCTTGGCGTATTTTTCCAGCAGGACTTCGCTGCTGATTATTTGATCGGGGAGAGGGGGAACCGTGACACTGGAGGCTTTGATTTCTTTTTTTGTAATATCCATGTTATCAATACCTTATAATTAAAACTTGTGGTAAAGTGTAATAAGCATACTACAGATTTGTCGGATGTGCAGGCCGCACGCAAATCAATATTTTCTGGTATGGGTCAAGTAATAAATCGCACATTGTTGCCAGTTAACTATGCGGGTATCCTTGACCGTCCCGAACCCGAATATCACCGGAGGCGAGGTGCAAAAGAAAATAGCGGTGCTGGTGCGCGAGCGGCAAAGCGAGGCGCTCAGGATGTCCTTGGGCCTGATCCTTGTCGACGACCTGGTGGACGTGTACGTGCTCGACCGAAAGCTGCAGGCCACGGGAGAAACTGCCCTGCACCTCGAGACGCTGAAGGAAATGGACATTCAGGTCCGTACCAACTGCCGCGAAAACGAAGGCATGGAATACCTGCCGGTCGACGAAATCGCCCTGAGCTTGCCTCGGTACGACCATATTCTCGCGTATTAGCGCGACCGACTCGAAAGGAGGCGGCAATGAAGCTCGGGATGCTGATCAATACGGCGAAGCACGTGGACGATATCGTCGGGATTTGCCGCGCCGCTTTGGCGAAGAACCATCAGGTAAGCATTTTTGCCATGGACGAGGGCACCAGGCTGCTGGAAAACGCTGCCTTCGTCTCGCTCGCCGAGCTCGATGGTGTGTCGTTGAGCCTGTGCGATCACAGCGCCAAGACGATCGGCGCCAACACCGAAGGCCTGCCGCCGAAGATCGTCTGCGCTAGCCAGCTCAACAACGCCATGATGAATCACGACGCCGACCGGGTAATCGTGCTCTAGGTGGTCTGCGTTCATCGCGCACAAGGGGGAGGGAATGGTTAAGATGTTGTGCCTGTTGAACGACGGGCCGGATGCGTCCTCCGGTGCATGGATCGAAGCTTTGTCGCGGAATTGCGAGGTCGAGGTGATCGACCTCGCGCGCAAGGAAATGCCTTACGACGAGCTCGTGGACAAGATCTTTGCGAGCGACAAGGTCGTCTCCTGGTGAGCGCGCAGGCATAGGCCGGCGCATTAGTTCGACATGCGCGGGCGTGATGGGGAGTGAAGAGGGCGGCGCGCATGGCTTTGCGCGGTCAGCGACGTCGACAGCCCCGGTCGCCGGGGACCGACAGGGCGTCCTGCTCGCGTACGCCGCGGTTGCGCTCCTCTCCTTGGCTGCTTTCCTCACGCTTTTCCTGTTTCGTGCGCACGATGACAACCGGCTGACGAGTTGGCGCTGGGTATTCGCCGATGCGGATGCGTTCTGGATCGCGCCCGTCCTGGCGGCCGGTCTTTTCCTCGCTGCAATCCTGGCAAGGGCGCCGTTTCCGGGGCGCCGGCCCGCGGGCGTGCTGTTTCTTTGCTCGTTTGCCGTGGCCGCCGTCTTCTGGGGCGAGCCCGAGCTCATCGTGGACGCCTCCAGGTATTTCACCCAGGCCAAGCATCTCGAGCTGTACGGCTTGGAGTATTTCTTGCGCGAGTGGGGCGGGCAAATCGCGGCCTGGACCGATCTGCCGCTGATTCCCTTGCTCTACGGCCTGATCTTCCGCTTTGCGGGCGAGGACAGGATTTATATCCAGATTTTTACCACGCTGCTGTTCTCGGCGAGCGTGGTGCTGACCTACCTGATCGGCAGGACGCTGTGGGACGAAGCCGCCGGTGTCCACGCCGGGGCGTTGCTGCTCGGGATGCCGTACCTGCTCACCCAGGTGCCGCTCATGCTGGTCGATGTGCCGGCGATGTTCTTTCTCCTCCTCGCGGTCTTTACGGCGCTCAAGGCGCTAGAGCGCGGGGGGGGCGGCCGCCTGGCGCTGGCGTCGGTGGCGGCGGCGCTCGCGTTCTGGACCAAGTATTCCGCCTGGCTGTTTCTTAGCGTGCTCCCGCTGGTTATGCTTGTCGGGATCAAACAGGGGCCGCGGCCCGTATTGCTGCGTGCTCTCCTGCTGATCATGATTTCGCTGCTCCTGATCGACGGCACGCTGCTGTCCATGTCCGATGTCGTCGGCACGCAGCTCGATCTTCTGCAAAGTTATCAATTGCCCGGTTTCGAGCGCTGGGAAGAGAGTCCAAGCTCGACCTTCCTGTTTCAGACGCATCCTTTCATTGCGGCTGCCGCGCTGGTTTCCGTCTATGCGGCATTCAAGAACGGGGATGCACGCTACGCCATCGTCCTGTGGCTGCCTGCGCTGGTAATGGTGCTGGGAATCAACCGGATCCGCTACATCCTGCCGGTGTTTCCGATGCTGGCGTTGATGGCCGCCTATGGCTTGAGGCAGATCCGCTGCGGGGAAATACGGAAATACCTCGTTCTGTGCATTGTCGCCTCGTCGCTGGCGCTCTCGGTCCTTGGCTTCCGGCCGTTCTTGCGACAAACGAGCGCCGTGAATCTGCAGCAGGCCGGGGAATACCTCGATTCCCTGGATGCCTCGGAGGTGGAAGTCATTGCACTACAGCAGCGGCATGCGGCGGTCAATCCGGCCGTCTCGGTGCCCCTGCTGGATCTTCATACCGCTAAGCGTCTGATCTTTCGCCCGGACGGGCTTGTCCCCACCGGGCGAAGCGTGGAGAAGTCGGCCCTGCGTTTCACCTGGGAATACAGGAACCCGAAATACTATGACGCCGGGGCCGGGGGGTTGATGGCGGAGGTCGTGGTGGTCATTGCGGACGATTACGCCCAGTCCTTACCGGATGGCATGGCACAACAGCTCATCGGTTACCGTCTGGCGCGCCAGTTTATCGCCTCAGAAAATATTTTTGGGTACAGAACCATTGTTAAAGTATACCTGGCAGGGCATTATCCTCGACGGGGATAGGGTTTATTGGGGAGGGGGCGATGGAAGCTGTGGCAAGAATCGAAGGTGTCGCCGAAAGCAATCAAGAAAGCGTCGCCAAGAGCAATCAGGTCTGGGCCTACGTCATCGTCGGTTTTCTTACGCTGCTGACCATGGCAACCTACGCGGTGAACGAGTATTACATCTACCA
>JACRAS010000182.1 GCA_016234705.1 Betaproteobacteria bacterium
ACTCGATCACGCCTACAAGTTCAACGACGCGGTGCTGCGCCACCTGATCGTGAACATGACCCGGGCCGTGACCGAGCCTTCCCCGATGATGTAGGAAGGGAAGTCGCGCGCCGTGGTGGGCGAAGCGGTCAAACCCGAAGTGCCCGACGAGAAGCCGGTCGCGACCGACGCAGCCCAGTAACGGTGTGAGCCGAAGCAACCGGGTTATCCTGACCGGCAAACTAACCGGGCGCGGCGATCTTCGGCACACACCCGCAGGCCTGCCGGCGCTGGACTTCAGGGTTGGCCACGTTTCGGAGCAGGTCGAAGCCGGCCGATCCAGGAACGTCACTTTCGAAATCGACGGGGTGGCGCTGGGCGAGGTGGCGGAAGAAATGATCAATGCTACCCTCGATGCCGAATACAGGTTCGAAGGTTTTCTGGCCCCGAGAAGCAAGCTTTCGAGACAACCGGTTTTGCATGTGAACAGGTTCGAATTGAATTGAGGATAGAGACAAATGGCAAGATTCGGAGGTAGAGGTAAACCCAAGGACAAGCGTGGAGATCGCAATTCGCGCCCGCTGTTTCGTCGTCGCAAGTTCTGCCGCTTCACTGCCGAAGGCATCAAGGAAGTGGACTACAAGGACGTCGATCTGCTCAAGGATTTCATCAACGAGAACGGCAGAATCATTCCGGCCCGCATTACCGGCACCAAGACGCGCTACCAGCGTCAACTGTCGGTTGCCGTGAAGCGCGCGCGCTTTCTGGCCCTGTTGCCGTACAGCGATCTGCACTGAGGAGCAGCCATGCAAGTCATTCTGATGGAAAAAGTGCACAACCTTGGGCAACTCGGCGACATTGTCAAGGTCAGGAACGGGTTTGCCCGCAACTTCCTGATCCCGCAGGGCAAGGCCAGGCGCGCAACCGAGGCGGCGATTGCCGAATTCCAGCAACGCCGTGCCGAGTTGGAAGCCATGCAGGGCAAGGCACTGGCCGAATCGCAGGAACGTGCCGGCAGGATCGAGGGCCTGATGGTCCAGATCACCCAGAAGGCCGGTGTCGATGGACGTCTGTTCGGTTCGGTCACCAACTACGATATTGCCGAAGCATTGAAAGCGCAGGGGCATGAAGTCGCCAAATCGATGGTGCGCTTGCCGCAGGGTCCGCTGAAGCAGGTGGGTGACTACCAGATCACGCTGGATCTGCATGCAGACGTGACGGCGACCATTACCGTATCGGTGCTGGGGGAGACCGTCGGCTGATTCGTCAAGAACGGCATCGCAAAAAAGGGCTGTGAAAACAGCCCTTTTTATTTTCCGCTTGCGTCCCTTTCCGAAGTCCTAATAATAGTCGGCATCGAATCCCCGACGGGGCTTTCTCTTCGGGCGAATCCATCAGGTCGGAATTAAAAGAATTCATGGCGCAGTTTGCAACCCAGCGCGTAGCCGATGCCCAGGTCGAACTGATCAAGCTGCCGCCGCACTCGGTCGAAGCGGAGCAATCGGTGCTCGGCGGTTTGCTGCTGGACAATACCGCCTGGGATAAAGTCGCCGACATGATCGGCGAGTCCGACTTCTACCGTGCTGACCACAAGCTCATCTATCGTCACATCTCCAAACTGATCGGCGGTTCCAGGCCCGCCGACGTGATCACCGTTTCCGAAAGCCTGGAAAGCACCAGGGAACTGGAAAGTGTCGGTGGACTTGCCTACCTCGGCGGACTGGCGCAAAACACGCCCTCAGCGGCCAATATCCGCCGCTATGCCGAGATCGTCCGGGAGCGGGCGGTGATGCGCAAGCTCGCCGAAGTCGGGACCCAGATCGCCGATACCGCGTACAACCCGATGGGAAAGGAAGCGGGGCAGCTTCTCGACGAAGCCGAATCGAAGGTATTCGCGATTTCCGAAGAAGGCGCGCGCGGACGGCAGGGATTCGTGGACATGCAGCCGCTGCTCACGCAAGTGGTCGAGCGCATCGACATGCTCTACAACCGGGACAATCCCTCGGACGTAACGGGGGTCCCGACCGGGTTCACCGACCTTGACAGAATGACCTCCGGGTTGCAGCCCGGTGACCTTGTGATCATTGCCGGGCGGCCGTCGATGGGGAAGACTTCGCTTGCTCTGAACATCGCCGAGCACGTCGCGCTCGACGCCGGTCTGCCGGTGGGCGTGTTCTCAATGGAAATGTCGGGCACGCAGCTGGTGATGCGCATGCTCGGCAGCGTGGGCAAGCTCGACCAGCACAAGGTGCGCACAGGCCGTCTTGCGGACGAGGACTGGCGGCGGCTGACCGACGCGGTGGGCAGGCTCAACGAAGTACCCATTCACATCGACGAAACCGCAGCTCTGAATGCGCTCGAATTGCGCGCCCGCGCCCGCCGCCTGCACCGCCAGTACGGCAAGCTCGGGCTGATCGTGATCGACTATCTGCAACTGATGTCGGCCAGCGCGCAGGGCGAGAACCGCGCCACCGAAATTTCCGAGATCTCGCGTTCGCTGAAGGCGCTGGCCAAGGAACTCAATGTCCCGGTGATAGCGCTCTCCCAGCTCAACCGCAGTCTGGAGCAGCGGCCCAACAAGAGGCCGGTGATGTCGGATCTGCGCGAATCCGGTGCCATCGAACAGGACGCGGACGTGATTCTGTTCATTTATCGCGACGAGGTGTACAACCAGGATTCGCCCGACAAAGGCAAGGCCGAGGTCATCATCGGCAAGCAGCGCAACGGCCCGATCGGGACGGTGACCCTGGTATTCCAGGGTGAATACACACGCTTTGCCAACTTTGCCGATCCCGGCCGTTTCTAGGCTGCCGGAGGATTTTCCTCGGGGAAATTCTTCTTGAATTCCTGCACAGCCCGCGCCAGTTCCCGCTCCATCTTTTCCTGGCGGTAAATCGCCATCAGTTTGATCCAGGCATCGCGGTCCTTCGAATCCTTGTGGACCTGGAATTGCAGCAGGCTGATGGCGTTCTGGGCCCGCCCGAGCGCGATGAAGCGATCCACATCGGTGAACATCGAGCGGGTGTTGTCCAGCGCCTGGTCCATCTCGAACAGCAAGTCTGTGGAGAGCGCCGATTGCGGCGCCTGGGGGCCGCTTTCCAGTTCCACGTCGACGGTTGCTCCCGGCCGGGCGGCCTGCGTGTCAACGGCTAAATCGGGCCTCTCCCGGGACTCGGGCGCTGGTACCGGAGCGGATTCCCGTACCGGTTCCGGAACCCGCACGGGCTTCGGCGGAGGGGGCGATGGCGGCGGTGGTGCGGCACGTTTCGGCTGAGGCGGCGCCGTTTCGATCTCGCGCATCACATTGGCCGCGGCAGCCAGCATTCGGTCCAATCGCTCATCGGTTTCGGCGAGCCTCCGGGTGAATGTCCCTTTGCGGCCGAAAACGAATCCGCCGGCAGCGCCGGCAAGAGCTACCACCGCGAACCCGAGCCAGAAGTACCAAGGTATCGCCCCGGTCTTTGCTGCGGAACGGATTTCCGGCTTGGGTGTCGGCGCAGCCCTCGGTGTCGAAGTTTCCATCACTGTCCGTTGCAGCGCGTGGATGGATTGTTCGATGCGTTGCAGTTGACTCTCGATGCCTTCCTGCTTCAGCTTCAGCGCCTCCACGCCCGATTCAAGACCACGGGTCTTCGCCGCCGGGTCGGATGCGGGCGCCACGGGAGCACCGGCTGCCTCGGTTGCGCACAGCGTCATCAGGCGGCGGCATTCCCGCGGTCCGGGCCGCTCGCCCAGGTCCAGCGCCTTTTGCAACAGCATCGGAACTGCGGTCTGGCCGGCCGGCTTCGATAACTGCGCCGGAGGCAGGGTTGCGGCGGCCGGAGGGCGGCCCGGGCCAGGTCTGGTTTCGGCAGAAGCGCGTGGCTTCGGCGCGGCAAAGGATTTCACCACCGAATTGCGGATGTCGCGCGGGTCTGGAAACCAGAGCACCGTACCGGCCGGCACATCGCGGCTGCGCCCGCCGGGGAACGCCTCCGGGTTGCCGGCGACAACCTCCCGGACCAGTGCTTGCCGCATCCGGCGATTGTCCGGAAAAACGACGGTGGCAATGTTTTCCACCGTGTCCCCGGGCAGCAGACTCAGACGGAAGCCGCGCCGGACCGATAAGCCATGCGCATGGCTTGAACGAGGCGGTGGCGGAATCAACGCCGAGAAATGGCGCGCATAGAAAGGGGCTCCCGGACACTGGACCCTCAGCACCAGCGCCAGCGAAGGGACGGTGATCGGCCTGTCGGTGCTGATCACGACCGCGTTGCCGCCGGCGTTGAGCGTGAGACGGGCCTCGCCGAGGAAAGGCAGGCCCGATCCGGGCGCATCGCTTTCCGGTCCCATGGACAGACATTGCTGTGTAATGCCCTCTCCCGGGAGGGCGTCGAGAGTCGCGGTCGCCCTGAACGGCTGGCCCTGACGGGAGTGGACGGTAAGGCGCCACAGATCGACCGGATCGGCGAGCGCGGAAACAGTGGCGAAGCATCCGGCGAACGCTGTGAGCGCCTGCCACGGAAGGAACGTCCGGTGCGTGACTCTCATACGGGACCGCGGCGATTTTGACCGGGAGCCGGAAAACGGGAACGCCGTGCAGTCCGTCCACGGAAGGAGGAGTCGACGCCGTTTTCGATCAAGACCACCCCGTCCCTCGGGAGAGACGAAAATGAACCGGACCATGCCGGGCTTCCTGTCCGGGCCGGAACCCTGGCTGGATCCCGCATTCTGGACCGGTCCGCGTCTGGTGCGATGCACGCCGGAGGACCGACGCAGGATTTCCCTCGGGATTGGGAGGCGGTCTGTGCACTCGCTTTTCGACTATATCTTGTGGGATTTCAGCGCATACGCACCATATCTAGTGTCCGGGAGTGTAGTCCGATACGGGATGGGCTGCAATGCCCCCGGGCGCCAGCGCCCCAGGGCATTGCAGCCGGATGGGATTTACAGGACTTCTGCCGCGTGATCGGCCAGCCTGGAGCGCTCCCCGCGCATCAGCGTCACATGGCCGCTGTGCACCCAGCCCTTGAAGCGGTCCACCACGTAGGTCAGGCCCGAGCTGCCTTCGGTGAGATAGGGTGTGTCGATCTGCGAGATATTGCCCAGGCAAACCACCTTGGTGCCGGGACCGGCGCGGGTGATCAGCGTCTTCATCTGCTTGGGCGTGAGGTTCTGCGCCTCGTCGATGATCAGGTATTTGTTGAGGAAGGTGCGGCCGCGCATGAAATTGAGCGACTTCACCTTGATGCGCGAGCGGATCAGGTCGCGCGTCGCGGCGCGTCCCCATTCGCCGCCTTCGCCGTCTGACTTGTTGAGCACGTCGAGGTTGTCCTCCAGCGCGCCCATCCACGGGTTCATTTTCTCTTCTTCAGTGCCGGGGAGGAAGCCGATGTCCTCGCCCACCGGCACGGTAACTCGGGTGATGATGATCTCCGAAAAAATCTTGCTCTCCAGCGTCTGCATCAGCCCTGCCGCCAGGGTGAGCAGGGTCTTGCCGGTGCCGGCCTGGCCGAGCAAGGTGATGAAATCGATATCCGGGTTCATCAGCAGATTGAGGGCGAAATTCTGCTCGCGGTTGCGCGCGGTAATGCCCCAGATATTGTTTTTCTGGTGCGAATAGTCCTTGATGGTTTCCAGCACCGCGCTGCGCCCGCTTTGCTCGCGCACGATGGCGTGCAGCGGACGCTCGCTTTCCTGGTAGACGAATTCATTGACCAGCAGATGCTGGCACAGCGGCCCCTTGACGCGGTAATAGGTGCGCCCCTCTTTTTTCCACGACTCCATGTCCTTCGCATGCAAGTCCCAGAAGTTCGCCGGCAGCTCGCGCAGGCCGGTGTAGAGAAGATCGATGTCCTCCAGCACCTTGTCGTTGAAATAGTCTTCGGCTGCGAGGCCCAGCGCACGCGCCTTGATGCGCATGTTGATGTCCTTGGACACCAGGATGACTTGCCGCTGCGGCTGCTGCCGCTGCAGCGCCATCACCACGCCGATGATGTGATTATCCGCCTTGCCCAGGGCGAGCGAATCCGGCAGCGCGCTGTCCAGCGCCTGGGTCTGCAGGAACAGCTTGCCCGTGGCGAAATCGGCCTTGTGGCGACTGAGCGCAATGCCCGCATCGATTTTGCCGGCGACGCTGCTGACGATTTCGTCGAGGTAGCGGCTCGCCTGGCGCGCGTTGCGCGCGACTTCGGACAAGCCCTTCTTGTGCCCGTCGAGTTCCTCCAGCGTCATGATCGGCAGGAACACGTCGTGTTCCTCGAAGCGGAACAGGCTGGTGGGATCGTGCATCAGCACGTTCGTGTCGAGCACGAAGAGTTTGGTCAGTGACTTGCCGGATTCGGAACGGTTGCTGCGCTTGGTCATGGGCGGGCGGTCGGCATTTTCATCGAATGCCGCGCTGTTACTAGAGGGTTTTAACAAAATCGAATACCTCCTGTACATGACCGGGAACCTTGACGCCGCGCCACTCGCGCCGGATGACACGCTCGCGGTCGAGAACGAAGGTGCTGCGCTCGATGCCGCGCACCTGCTTGCCATACAGATTCTTCATCTTGATCACTTTGAATAGGCCGCACGCCTTCTCTTCGGTGTCGGCGAGCAGATCAAAAGGAAAGCCGAGTTTCGCCTTGAAGCCTTCATGCGATTTCAAGCTGTCGCGCGAGACGCCGTAGATGCCGCAGCCGAGTTTGTGGAATTCCGGGTAGCGGTCGCGAAACTGGGCGCCCTCGGCGGTGCAACCCGGCGTGTTGTCCTTGGGATAGAAATACAGCACCACGAACTTGTCTTTGGCCATGGACAACTGGAACGTCTTGCCGCCCGTGCAAGGCAGGGAAAAATCGCCAACTTTCTCTTTTTTTTCCATGAATTGTCTAGACCCGCTGGTGACCGTCCTGCGATATTGTTGATGAATCGGGGTGGGAACGCAACCGAGATCGTAAGTGCTTGTCGTCAATACATCAATCAAGAAAGCTTTCCGCTTGCCGCGCGACTTCCTCGGGCCGCCGGATCTGCGTGCGCTCGAAGCCCGGGAAAAACGAATTCATGCGAGAAATTCTTTTCCTTGCAGTGCGAGCGTGCCCGAGCGGCCGGGGATTTCGCCCATCACCAGTTCGTGCCGTGGCAGCGCCGGCAGCGTGAGCGCGCCGAACAGCTCGCGCGTGGGGACCAGCTCGTAGCCCATGGACTTCCAGCCGGCCAGCAGGGCTTCGAACACGGGCAGGAGCTTCATGCCCTCCAGCTCGGCATGCAGGGTGTAGATATGGCCGGTGGGTGGCGGGTTTTCGGACAGCCGGAGCAAGTGTGCGGCGACATTGTCCGCAGTCAATCCTTGAAGGCCGATCAGTTCGTCCAGGGTCGGGAGGGTGGTGGGCAGTTGCGGGCAGGCGACGATCTCGCCGCGGTAGACGGGGATGAAGGGACAGCGGCCGCGCGTGTCCGAACAGTAGTCGAAGCCCAGGCGCTGGGTCAGGCGCAGCGCGTGCACGTTCATCTGCCAGCCGGCGGCGCCATGGGTGCGCGCGGGTTCGCCGAAAATCTCGGAAAAGCGCAGGTAAGCGGCGCCCATTTGCTCGCCGGTCCAGCGCTCGCCGCGGCGTGCCACATGGTCCTGCCATTTGACATGGTCCCAGGTATGGATGCCGACTTCGAAGCCCGCGTCGCGCGTGCCGCGCATGATGTCGGCGCAGCGCTTGCCGATGTCGGGGCCGGGGAGCAGCGTGCCGTAGAGCAGGGTCTTGATGCCGTAATGTTCCAGCACCGAGGTCCGGGCCACTTTTTTCATGAAGCCGGGACGGAACGCGCGCGTGATGGCGCGGCCCGTGCGGTCCGGCCCGAGGCTGAACAGAAAGGTCGCCCCGGCGTTATGCTTCTTCAGCGTTTCGATCAGCCGCGGCACGCCTACCCGCGTGCCGCGATAGGTATCGACGTCGATTTTGAGAGCGAGTTTCATGGGAGAAGATGTCTATTCGACTTGCGCGGACGGCGGCCCGTCCGCACGGATCGTCGATTGCGCGCGGATGAAAAGCACATCCGTGCGCAATCGAGGATCTCGGATAAAGGCAAACCCGAAGCCGTTGTTGCTTTTATCCATAACCGTGATTTTGGTACGGATGCGCTTTTCATCCGTACCAAAAACAAGGTTGGCGCGCGCAGCGCGCAATGGCCGCTTCCCGATATCGACAGACATCGGACGATACTTCGAACTTTGGCGCCTGAGCTTGGACAATAGCAACCCAAGCCGTCGCCGCTTTTATCCATAACCGTGATTTTGGTACGGATGCGCTTCATATCCGTGCCAAAATCACGGTTGGCGCGCGGAGCGCGCAATGGTTGCTTGTCGATAATCCACAGAGATACCGGGGTAGTTTGAACTGCTGCGGCTCCTCTTGCGCGGACGGCGGCCCGTCCGCGCGGATCCTCGATTGCGCACGGATGAAAAGAGCATCCGTGCGCAATCGAGGATCTTGGATAAAACCCACTCAATCCGCCCGTGGAATATTTTTCCGCTTCAATCCACTAGATGGCGCGCTTCGGCGACGTGGCCGCGATAGAAATCGAAAATATGCTTCAGCGCCTGCTGCATGCCGACCTTGGGCCGCCAGGCGAGGTCCTTGCAGGTGTTGGTGATTTTCGGCACGCGGTTCTGCACATCCTGGTAGCCCTTGCCGTAATACTGCGCCGAAGTGGTCTTGATCAGTTTCACCTCCTTCGCATGGCTGCGGTATTCCGGGTATTCGAGCGCCAGCGCCAGCATCATTTCGGCGAGCTCCCTGACTGAGTAATTGTTTTTCGGATTGCCGATGTTGTAAATCTGGCCGCTCGCGACCCCGGCCGGGTTGTCGATGATTTTCAGCAGCGCGTCGATGCCGTCGTCAATATAGGTGAAGGCGCGTTTCTGGCTGCCGCCGTCCACCAGCTTGATGTTTTCGCCGCGCACGATATGGCCGAGGAACTGGGTGATCACGCGCGAACTGCCTTCCTTGGGGGTGTTGATCGAGTCCAGTCCCGCCCCGATCCAGTTGAACGGCCGGAACAGGGTGTAATCCAGTCCTTGCTCCATGCCGTAGGCGTGGATTACCCGGTCCATCAATTGCTTGGCGCAGGCATAGATCCAGCGCGGCTTGTTGATCGGGCCCAGCACCAGCTCGGAGGACTCCGGGTCGAATTCGCCGTCGCGGCACATGCCGTAGACTTCGGAGGTCGAAGGAAAAACGACGCGCTTCTTGAACTTGACCGCGGAGCGGATGATGGGCAGGTTCGCTTCGAAATCGAGCTCGAACACGCGCAAGGGCTCCTTCACGTAGGTCGCCGGCGTGGCGATCGCCACCAGCGGCAGCACCGTGTCGCATTTGCGCACGTGGTATTCGATCCATTCCCTGTTGATGGTGATGTCGCCCTCGAAGAAATGAAAGCGCTTCTCCTGGAGAAGGTCGGAGATGCGTTCGGTCTGCATGTCCATGCCGTAGACTTCCCAGTCGGTCTTGGCGATGATGCGCTTGGACAAGTGATGGCCGATGAAGCCGTTGACGCCGAGTATCAGGATTTTTTTCATTTGATCACGCGAAAGTAATTTTTTCTTTGCCGAACGCAGCAGGGTCGAGCGCGCCGCCCTGAGTGTCGAATTCCAGTATGCGCAGCACCTTGCCGTCGCCGCAATCGGCGAAGAACGAGCCGGCTTCGAAATATAACCCAGGTGCGCCGCTGCGAGGGCGCCTATTTGGCTCGAGCCGGGTGCGCAGAATGCGCAGGGTCATGGCGCCGATCCGGGTAAAGGCCCCGGGATAGGGCGGAGCGACGCCGCGCACCAGGTTGTGCAGTTCGCGCGCGCTCTTCGCCCATTCGATGCGGCCGTCTTCGGGCCTGCGTCCGCCGTAATAACTGCCCAGACTCAGGTCTTGCGGCATGATGCGCGCGCTGCCGGCGATCAGCCCCGGCAGCGCGCGCGCGAGCACCCGCCCTGCCACCGCGGTGACCCTGCCGAATACCTCCGCGGCGGTGTCCTCCGGTCCTATGCGCACGGCTTCCTGATCGACGATGCCGCCGGCATCGGGCTTGGCCACCATCTGGTGCAGCGTGGCGCCGGTTTCGCGCTCGCCCATGATCACGGCCCAGTTTACCGGCACGCGCCCGCGGTACTTGGGCAGGAGCGAGCCGTGCATGTTGTAGGCGCCGCGCCGGGGCAGGGCGAGCAGTTCCGGCCCGAGCATGTTGCGGTAGTAGAACGAGAACAGGAAATCGGGCGCGAGCGCCCCGATTTGCGCAAGCACCGCAGGCGCGTTTGCATCCTCGGGCGTGATCACGGGCAGGTCGCGCGAGCGAGCGAGTTCTTCCACGCTGTCGAACCAGATCGTTTCGTTCGGGTTGTCCCGGTGGGTCACCACCAGCGCCACCTGCAGGCCCTGGTCTAGCAGCACCGATAGGCAGCGCACGCCGACGTTGTGATAGGCGAAGACGACTGCTGTGGTCATGGATTCATGGTCGCTTACGATTCGATCATTCAAGTGTTGACGGATGTGGCGAAGAATTTGGGGTTAATTACGTCTCGCCATTTTGGGAAGTTGCGCTTTGCAACTTCCCAAAATGGCGAGAAAAACGGACGCCAAATTGAGGCAACTCGTTTGCTTCCGGCTGATCCCATTCAGGAGCCGGCGACGCCACGCGCTGCTTCTCCTTTCGGCTCAGGTCCCGCCTCTGCCTCCAGTACCGCCTGAATCAGATAGCGCGGACGCTGGCGCACCTGCTGCGCGATGCGGCCCAGGTATTCGCCCAGGAGACCGATGCCGAACAAGGCGATGCCGAGCAGGAAAAAGACGATGCCGAACAGCGTGAACAGGCCTTCAGCTTCCGGTCCGAGCAGCAGCCGGCGCACGGCGAGGTAGATCACAAACAGGATGGACACGAGGGAAATCAGCATCCCGGCAAGCGAGAACATCTGCAGTGGCACCAGGGAAAATGCGGTTACCAGATCGAAATTGAGCCGGATCAGTTGATACAACGAATACTTGGATTCGCCCGCGGCGCGTTCCTCGTGTTCGACCTCGATTTCCACCGGGCGCTGGGCGAAGGTGTACGCGAGCGCCGGGATATAGGTGCTGATCTCGCGGCAACTGTTGATCGCGTCGACGATCTCCCGGCTGTAGGCGCGCAGCATGCAGCCTTGATCGGTCATGCGGATGCGCGTGATGCGTTCGCGCACCAGGTTCATCGCCCTGCCGGCGATGCGGCGGAAGGCGCTGTCGCGACGCATGCGGCGGATGCTGCCGACGTAGTCGTAGCCTTCGTCCATTTTGGCGATCAGCCGGCCGATTTCCTCGGGCGGGTTCTGCAGGTCGGCGTCCAGGGTGACGATGCGCCGCCCGCGCACCTGCTCGAAGCCCGCCATGATCGCCATGTGCTGGCCGAAGTTGCCGTTGAACAGGATCACCCGGGTGACGTCGGGCCGTCGCTGGAATTGTTCGCGCAGCATGGCCGCGGAGCCGTCGCGGCTGCCGTCGTTGACGAAAACGACTTCGTAGGGGATACGCAGCGCGTCCAGCGCCGGGTACAGGCGCGCGAACAGGGCGGCGAGACCCGGTTCCTCGTTGTAGACGGGAATCACGACCGAGAGCTCGATGTTCATTTCCAGACGTTGATCCCTCTGACGTTCATCCCTATTTGCCCTGGATGGTTTCCGCGACCGCCGTGCACACCCGGTCGATGTCGGCAGCGGCCATGCCCGGGAACAAGGGCAGCGTCACGGTGGCGCTGCCGATGCGTTCGGCATGGGGAAAGTCGCCCGGATTGTAGCCGAGTTTGCGGTACAGCCCGAACAGGTGCATCGCCGGGTAATGCACGCCTACGCCGATGCCGCGCCGGTGCATCGCCTGGATGAAGCCGCCGCGGTCGATGCGCATGCGCGCCAGCGGCAGCAATACCTGGAACATATGCCAGTTGCAGTTGGCGTAATCCTCGAGCGGAAGCACGCAGCCCGAGTCCGTATCGAAGCGCTCGAAATAACGCCGCGCGAGCATGCGGCGCCTAGTGGTGAACGCTTCCAGGTGTTTCAACTGGCCCAGGCCGATGCGCGCAGCAATATCGGTGAGATTATGCTTGCCGCCCGCGACCTCGACTTCCTGGCCGCCGTCGGGTGAGCGCACCACGCCTTGCAGGCGCAGCCGGGTGCACAAATCGGTTTCGGCCGCGTCCGCGAGCACCAGGCAGCCGCCTTCCCCGGTGGTGACGTTCTTGTTGGCGTGAAAGCTGATGGCCACCAGGTCGCCGAAGCTGCCGATGCGCCGGCCGCGCCAGGAGGCCCCCATGCTTTGCGCCGCATCCTCGATCACGCGCAAGCCGCGGCGCCGGGCGATGTCGTACAGCCGGTCGCGGTCCACCGGCAGGCCCGCCATGTCCACCGGCAGGAGGGCGCGGGTCCTGGGGGTGATCGCGGCTTCGATGCGCTCGAGGTCGATATTGCGCGTCGCCGCATCGACATCCACGAACACCGGCCTCGCGCCGGCGCGCAGGATCACGTTGGCCGTGGCCACCCAGGACAGCGGCGTGGTGATGACTTCGTCGCCGGGCTGCACGCCGGCGACGCCGAGGGCGATTTCCAGCGCTCCGGTGCCGGAACTCATGGCGCGCACCGCCCGGCCGCCGAAATACTGCGACAGTTCCTGCTCCAGTTGTTTCGCGCAGGGGCCGCTGGTGATCCAGCCTGAGCGCAGCACCTCGGCCACGCCGGCGATGGTTTCCTCGTCGATCGAGGGGCGGGTGAAGGGCAGGAATTCCATGCTCAAACGCGGCTCACGCTGTTAGCTTCTGGCCACGATGTAGACGCCGATGATGATGATGCCGATGCCGGCCAGCCGCGTGACGCTGACGGCCTCGCCGAACAGGTACCAAGCCGCCACGGCGTTGAGCACATAGCCGAGGGAGAGCATCGGATAGGCGATGGAAACTTCGACGCGCGACAGGCCCATGATCCACACCACCAGGCTCACCACGTAGCAGGCCATGCCGCCCATGATGTGCGGTTCCAGGGCGAGCTTCATCCCGACCGGGACGATGTTGCCGGTGTTGAATTCGAACTGTCCGACCGCGTTGGTGCCGGCCTTGAGCAGCAACTGCGCCATGGCGTTGAGGAACACGCCCAGCATCAGCAGCGAGAAACTGACGGCGCTCATGGATTTGCGACGAGATGTCTGGCGACGACGATGCGGCGCGAGTCGTGGGCGACAAGCCGCATCGGCAGGCCTTTGGCGCTGAACATCTCGTACGCGTCTCGCGACATCAGCGCCAGCGCTTCGCGCTCGGTGTTCCAGGTGTTTTCGAACCGGGCGAAATCGGCGATGAATTTCTGCGGTTCCTGCGCGATGCCGAAGCCCAGTTCGTCCTGGTACACCACCATCGTGGTGCTGCGCCGCAGATAGAATTGCAGCGACTGGTCGTAAGTATTGACGCTGTAGAAGGGCATGCCGGGCTTCAACTCAGGCTTGATTTTCTGGGCGATATGATACGCGGAATTGGCCGTGGACAGGCTTTCGTGGCCGCTCAATGCGAGCTGCGCGAACACGAGGCCGGTCGCGGCCAATAGCGCCATCGCGGCCGCGGCACGGCCGCGCCAGGCGAGCCAGGCGCAGGCTGCGGCGCCGGCGATTTGCAGCAGGGACGCCGCGCTCAGCCAAACGGCGTAATCGCGGAACAGCTCGACCGGCACTTCGCGGCTGGCGTAGCGCTCGATGCCGGGCATGAGCGCGAGCAAGACAATGCCCGCAAGCGCAGCCGGCAGCGTCTGCCACGCGAGCGCACGCGCACCGAGCCGGGTCAGGCGCGCGCCGGTGAGCAGCGCAAGCGCCGGGAACATGGGCAGGATGTAGGACACGAGCTTCGAGCTGGAGGCGGAAAAGAACACGAACACCACCGTCGTCCAAAGCAGCAGAAAGCGTTGCGCCTGGAAGCTCTTTTCCGGCTCGCGCTTCCACGCGCGCGCCAGGGCGTCGACGACGGTGACGGTCCAGGGGAGCGTGCCCGCAAGCAGTACCGGAATGAAGTAGTACGGCGCCTGGTAGCGGCCGTGCGCCTTGGTCAGAAAGCGCTCGAAATGCTCGTGGATGAAAAAAAAGCGCAAGAATTCCGGATTGGCCAGCGACACGGCGACGAACCAGGGCACGGTGACAAGAAAGAAGAGCGAGAGCCCGGGCGCGAGGTGCAGGCGGCCGGCGAGGCGCCAGTCGCGCTCGATCAGGATGTAGAGGAAGAGCGCCGCGCCTGGGAGGACCAGGCCGATCAGTCCCTTGGACAGCACCGCCAGGGCGAGGGCGGCCCAGGCGGCGAGCATCCATCTGCGATGCTTGCGCGCGTCGCTCACCCCGGACTGGGCGAGGCAGAAGGCGCATACCGCAGCAGACAACAGGAAGCTGACCCCCATGTCGAGGGTGTTGACGTGGCCGATCAGGACGTAGAGCAGGCTGGAACTCAATACCAGCGCGGCGTTCCAGCCGGTTTCCTGGCCGAACAGGCGGCGCCCGGCGAAAAAGGTCATGAGTACGCCGAGGAAGCCGGTGAGCGCGCTCCATAGCCTGGCGGTCCAGTGATGCTCGCCGAACAGGGTGTAGGCAGTCGCCGTGGCCCAATACTGCAGCGCGGGTTTTTCGAAATACTTGATGTCGTTCAGGCGCGGCGTGGTCCAGTCGCCGCTTGCCACCATTTCCCGCGGGATCTCGGCGTAGCGCCCCTCATCCGGGTTGACCAGCTTGCGATATTCGAGATTGGAGAACCAGACGAAACCGAAGACGAGCAGCAAGATAAATTGCAGGCGCCGGCTCATACCATTGGCGTCATTGGAAATCAACTGAACAGCAGCGCCGCGGCGACCTTGCGTTCTTCGGCCGCGAGGATGTTGTAGGTGCGGCAGGCGGCGCGGATGTCCATGACCTCGAGGCCGATGCGCGCCTCCAGCAGCGCGCGCGTGAGTTCCGGCCGCGGAAAGCGCAGGCGCGCTCCGGTGCCGAGCAGGACGATTTCCGGCGCCAGTTCGGCGAGCAGGGCGAAATCCCCGGATTCGAGCTCATCGAACCCGGCAGGCCTCCAGTCCGTTACCAGCCGGTCGCGCAGCACGACCAGGTTGCGCTCGTGGCGCTGCCGGTTGACCATGACGTAGCCCTCGCCGTAGCCGGTGAACAGGTTGCCGCCGGAAATGTTGTCGAGATGGAGCTTCAAGGGAGTGCTCAAATAGGCTAAAATTATAAACTTTTTCAGCACTTACCGCGACTTTGCGCTGTACCACATGAGAGAATTCGCACGCATCAACCGCCTGCCGCCGTATGTCTTCAACATTACCAATGAGTTGAAGATGGCCGCCCGCCACGCGGGCGAGGACATCATCGACATGAGCATGGGCAACCCCGACGGGCCCACGCCCACGCACATCGTCGACAAGCTGGTGGAGGCGGCGCAGCGCCCCGACACCCACGGCTATTCGGTGTCCAAGGGCATACCGCGCCTGCGCCGCGCCATCACCGCGTGGTACCAGCGGCGCTATGGCGTGGAATTCGACCCGGACACGGAAGCTATCGTCACCATCGGTTCGAAGGAGGGCCTGGCGCACCTGATGCTCGCCACGCTCGATCGCGGCGACACGGTGCTGGTGCCCAATCCGAGCTACCCCATCCATATCTACGGCGCCATCATCGCCGGGGCCGACATCCGCTCGGTGCGCATGACCCCGGGCGTCGAT
The DNA here is from genome assembly GCA_016234705.1 of Betaproteobacteria bacterium. Taxonomy (GTDB): domain Bacteria; phylum Pseudomonadota; class Gammaproteobacteria; order Burkholderiales; family SG8-39; genus 2-12-FULL-64-23. Next base: position 15,674 of record JACRAS010000182.1, read on the forward strand.
TTTTTCGCGGAGACCGAGCGCGCGATCCGCGAACTGATCCCGAAGCCGAAAATGCTGGTGATCGGTTTTCCTTCGAACCCGACCGCAATGTGCGTCGAGTTGGAGTTCTTCGAGCGCGTGATCGCGCTCGCCAAAGCGCACGACATTCTGGTGGTGCACGACTTGGCTTACGCCGATATCACCTTCGATGGCTGGAAGGCGCCTTCGATCATGCAGGTGCCGGGCGCGCGCGACGTGGCGGTGGAGTTCTTCACCATGTCGAAGAGCTACAACATGGCCGGCTGGCGCGTGGGCTTCATGGTCGGCAACAAGGACCTGGTGCACGCGCTGGCGCGCATCAAGAGCTATCACGACTACGGCACTTTCGCCCCGATCCAGGTGGCCTCAATCGTTGCGCTCGATGGGCCGCAGGATTGCGTCAAGGAAATCCGCCTCAAGTACCAGAAGCGGCGTGATGTCATGGTGAAGGGCCTGCACGAGTTGGGCTGGATGGTCGACAATCCCAAGGCTTCGATGTACATCTGGGCCAAAATTCCGCAACACTACAGCGGCATGGGCTCGCTCGAATTCGCGAAGAAGGTGCTTAACGAAGCCAAGGTGGCGGTGTCGCCGGGCATCGGTTTTGGCGACTACGGCGACGACCATGTGCGCATCGCGTTGATCGAGAACGAGGCGCGCTCGAGACAGGCGCTACGGGGCATCAAGGACATGTTCAGGAAGGATGGCGTGCTGTGATACGGAATCTCGGGAAACGGCTCAAATGAATCCGATCTGCGTGGGGCTGCTCGGTATAGGCACGGTCGGCGGCGGCACCTGGAACGTGCTCGCGCGCAACCAGGAGGAAATCACCCGCCGCGCCGGACGCGGCATCCGCATCACCAAAGTGGCCGACAAGGATCTGGCGCGGGCAAAGCAGTTGGTCGGGGGCAGGGCCACGGTCACCGCCGATGCCTGGGAGGTGGTGAACGATCCGGCCATCGATATCGTGGTCGAGCTGATCGGCGGCTACACTGTCGCGCTCGACCTGGTGCTGAAGGCGATCGAAAACGGCAAGCATGTGGTCACCGCCAACAAGGCGCTGCTAGCGACCCACGGCAACGAAATCTTCGCCGCGGCGCAGAGAAAAGGCGTGATGGTGGCATTCGAGGCCGCGGTGGCGGGAGGCATTCCGATCATCAAGGCCTTGCGCGAAGGCCTTACCGCCAACCGCATCGAATGGATCGCCGGCATCATCAACGGCACCTCGAATTTTATCCTGTCGGAAATGCGCGACAAGGGCCTCGCTTTCGGCACGGTGCTGAAGGAAGCGCAGCGCCTGGGCTATGCCGAGGCCGATCCGACCTTCGACATCGAGGGCATCGACGCCGCGCACAAGCTCAGCATCATGTCGGCGATCGCCTTCGGCATCCCGATGCAGTTCGACAAGGCCTACACCGAGGGCATCTCCCGCCTCACCCAGGACGACATCCGCTACGCCGAGCAACTGGGCTACCGCATCAAGCTGCTCGGCATCACGCGCAGGACGCCCGAAGGCATAGAGCTGCGCGTGCACCCGACGCTGATTCCGGCGCGGCGCCTGATCGCCAACGTCGAAGGCGTGATGAACGCCATCCTGGTGCAGGGCGACGCCGTCGGCGCCACCCTGTACTACGGCGCCGGCGCCGGCGCGGAGCCGACCGCCAGCGCCGTGGTCGCGGACCTGGTGGACGTGACGCGCATGCACACCGCCGACCCGGAGCACCGCGTGCCGCATCTCGCGTTCCAGCCCGACCAGTTGTCGGACCTCGCCATCCTGCCCATGGAGGAGGTGGTCACGTCCTACTACCTGCGCATGCGCGTGGCCGATAGGCCGGGGGTGCTCGCCGACATTACCCGCATCCTCGCCGATCGCGGCATTTCCATCGACGCCATGGTGCAGAAGGAGCCTTCCGAGGGCGAGGAGCAGGTGGACATCATCATGCTCACCCACGAGACGCGCGAAAAGCATATCAACGCCGCCATCGCCGCGATCGAGAACCTGGCGGTGGTATCCGGCAAGGTAACGCGCATCCGGCTAGAGGAACTCGGGCGGAACTAGTTTCGGGATGCGCTACGTTTCCACCCGCGGCGGCATGGTACCGCAGACTTTCACCCAGATCCTGCTCGGCGGCCTGTGCCCGGACGGCGGGCTCGCCGTTGCCGAGAGCTATCCGCGTATCGGCGCCGCTGAACTCGCTGCCTGGCGCAAGCTGTCTTACGCCGAGCTGGCGTACGAGATTCTGCACAAGTTCTGCGACGATATTCCCGCAGAAGACTTGAAGGCCTTGTGCGCGAAAACCTATACCAAGGCGGTGTTTCGCACCGAGGCGATCACCCCGGTCAAGACGCTGGAGCCGGGCCTGCACATCCTCGAATTGTCCAACGGGCCGACGCTGGCGTTCAAGGACATGGCGATGCAATTGCTCGGCAACCTGTTCGAATACGCGCTCGAAAAAAGCAGCCAGCGGATCAACATTCTCGGCGCAACCTCCGGCGACACCGGCTCGTCGGCGGAATACGCGCTGCGGGGAAAGCACGGCGTCAACGTGTTCATGCTCTCGCCGCACGGGAAAATGAGCCCGTTCCAGACGGCGCAGATGTTTTCGCTGCAGGATGCGAACATATTCAATATCGCCGTGCGCGGCGTGTTTGACGATTGCCAGGACATCGTCAAAACGGTGAACAACGATGCCGCGTTCAAGGCGCGCCAGCGCATCGGCGCGGTGAACTCGATCAACTGGGCGCGGGTCGCGGCGCAAATCGTGTATTACTTCCGCGGCTATTTCTCGGTGACAAAATCGAACGACGAAGAGGTCGCGTTTGCCGTGCCCTCCGGGAACTTCGGCAACATCTGCGCCGGCCACATCGCACGCATGATGGGTCTGCCAATCGCGCGCCTCGTCCTCGCCACCAACGAGAACGATGTGCTGGACGAGTTCTTCCGCAGCGGCCGTTACCGCGTGCGGCCTTCGAGCCAGGTCGCGCAGACCTCCAGCCCGTCGATGGACATTTCCAAGGCGTCCAATTTCGAGCGCTTCGTGTTCGACCTGGTCGGGCGCGACTCAGAACTGGTGAAACGGCTATGGAGCAAGGTCGATGCGGGCGGCGAATTCAATCTCGCCGGCACGCCGTATTTCGCCAACGTGAAGGAGTACGGCTTCGTCTCCGGCTCCAGCACCCACGCGGACCGGCTTGCGACGATTCGCCGCGTGTACAAGGATTACGGCGTGATGATAGACACGCATACCGCGGACGGGCTCAAGGTTGGCCTGGAACATCGGCAAGCCGGCGTGCCGCTCGTTTGCCTTGAGACCGCGCTGCCGGTGAAGTTCGCGGAGACTATACGCGAGGCTCTGGGGCGTGATCCCGACTATCCTCCCGGCTGTGAGAACCTGGAGTCGCTGCCGCAGCGGTTTGAGGTCATGGATACGGATGCGGGTGCGGTGAAAGCTTTTATCGCGCGTCATACCGGGCTCTGATTGACGCCTGACGCTCTCTGCGATGTTGCCGGATTTAGCATCATAATCAGCTGCAAAGGTAGTATCCATCTGGGTCTCAGAAAATAAATCCTGAGGATTGGCCGCCCTTCACGTCAGTCTACTTCCCGAACTCGAACGCACAGTTAACCCCTCATGTTCCCAGTAGTGCGCGCAGTTCTTGCACTTTGCTACGCGCCCATCGAACGTTGTCCGAACCCGCCTGCGCTCCTCGTCGCTGAAGGATGGTCTCGCAGGCGCGAGCCGCGCGGAGTGCTTTAGCGATGTCACCTTCAGTTTCGGCGACGCTGCAAAGAATGAACCATGCTGAATCATCGGCGGGTGTCTCTTTCAAGAAAGTCTCTAGGAGCGCAATAGCTTCGCTGCCCAGGCCTTTATGGGCCAGCAACTGTGCCTTGAAGCACACGGCCTTCGCCAAATGCTGGCGATCGACGATTAGGTGATCTAAGTGTGCAATCGCCTCGTCAATGAGCCCCGTTTCTCCACACGCTCGCGCGAGGAACAAGCGGCTGTCCGCATTGTCGGGCTCATGCTGTAGTGCGGTGCGCACACAATGCAGGCCCTCTTTGCGTTTCCCCGTCGCAGTGAGAACCACTCCCAGGTTATGCCATGCTTGGCTATTTTCGGTATCCACCGAAATAAGTGCGCGCGCAATTTTTTCGGCCGGACCAAGGGCGTGCCCCTGGAGCATGAGGCTAACCAGATTACCCGCATTAAATAGCAATGTTTGCTTTTGGGGAGTGAGTTTGAGCGCGGCGCAAAGAAGTGTCGCAGCACGATCATGCCGCCCCAATGCGCAAAGGGGCTGAGCGGCATTCATCATCGCACCACTGTTTAGAGGATCACACTTGAGCGCGCGATCGTATGCGCTGTAACTCTCTTCGAATTGACTCAGCCGCTCCAAGATTGTCCCGAGGTTGTTCCAAGCGTGGCTATTTGTTGAGTCCAGCGCCAAGGAACGGCGAGTAGCTTCCTCTGCCTCGGCAGTTCGATTTAGTGTCATCAGGATACGGCCCTTTTCTGTCCAAGCCCAGAAAGCATCTGGCGCTTCGCCGAGATACTGCTCGACTGCGACGAGCGCATCCTCGGGCCTGCCGAGCGCAGTCAGGGATTGAGCCTTGGCGTATAGCTCTTCAAGACCGACCGGCTGCGGTGAAACGAAGGGTGGGCAAGGCAGACTCACCTCCACGGCGACTTGGCGAACAGCAGCGGCGAGATCCTCGGGTGACTGCCACCGATCTTGGGCGGATCGTCTCAGACACTTATCGATAACTGGCCAAAATGGGCTTGCAAGCGGCCTTACTGTACCGTGAAGATGTGCTGCCACAAAAGAGGAGGCGTTTGTCGCACGGATTACCCCGTAAGGATAGGTGCCTCGAGAGCACAGTTCGTACAGAACGATGCCGAAAGCGTAAATGTCACAACGACAATCCGTCGCCGCTCCTACGATCTGCTCTGGAGCCATGTAAGGGGGCGTTCCCGTGATGCCAGTCGCAGCGACCGCGAGGCGGTCGGTAGCGATGGCGCCTATTGGATTGGACTTACCCAATCCAAAATCTGCGATTTTCAGATCGCCTTGGTGTGTCAGCAAGAGATTTGCAGGCTTAACGTCCCGGTGCGCAATCAATCCGCGCGCGAGCGCATGCCCCAATCCGGAACAGAACTGTATTGCCCAGCGAAGGATCTGCCGGGGAGCGACATCGGTGCCCACTACGTTCGCCAATGAGCCGAATCCAGCTTCAATACCGCTGACGTACTCGGCTGCTACAAATAGCTGTTCATCCAGATGCCGTACCCAAAGAGCCTTGGTTACGTTGGGATGGCTTCCGATGCTCACCCAAACTTCAGCTTCTCGCTTGAATCGCGACGTTAGTTTGGGGTCGTCGCCCTGACACGCCTTCAGGACGAAGGGCTCCGGCGCATCGCGCTCATCAACGAGGTACACAACACCCATGCCCGAGGCACCAGCCCCGCCGAATATGCGAAGCACGCGGTACAAGCCCGCAATCGTGTCGCCTACCGCATAGTCACGAGGATGCATATTGGTCCCGCTGCCTATCTCCGCTACTCTAGGTTCGCCGAACCGCCGCCTTCATTCGCCGCCGGCGCGCGCAGCGTGACTGAAACTAAACGGCGCAGCCGTTTGGCGGTCGGGTGCAAGGTGGGGTTAGATTGCATTTTCCGTGCTCCACGACAGGAAGAGGCCTTGTTGCAGCCCCACGATCGCAACAGAGTGAAAAGCCCTGAGCTGTGGCAAGTATGTCGCAATCGTAGCTTCGAGGTTCGCAATGTTGTCGGGGCGGTCAAATGCCATGGTGTCATCGAAGCCGACAAGAAGAAGAGTGTTTGGTGGATACGCCTTGCCCAGCTTCCGCGCAATTGCCTGGGCGAGACGATCGCTTTCTTGGCGAAGTACCTCGGGCTGGGAGACCATCTCGCGCTCGACATGGATGGTCAACCCAGTTCGCTGTGTTCCGCTCTTGTTGACGGAGCCTAGACCGGATACCTCGCCGCTCTCGTGAAGGACGCGCATGCGCAAGTAGTCGTCCTCGCCGTCGCTTGCCAACGTGACTTCAACATACTGCACGGATGAAGGGTTGCTGCGACAGTCAGACACTATCGCGTCATAGTTTTGGTTCCCGATCTTCAGGCGGATGCTAACCTGCTCACTACCATCAAAGTACGTGGACGCCAGCAAGCCAATGGGAAAAGCCTCGTTCATGAGTTCCTTCGCGGGACCCATCCTCAGGCGAATTTGCTTAAGGCCGTCGGGCTCTTCCTTCACTCGCGAGATGAGCGTCCGCACCCATTGAAGATACTCAGCTGCCGTGTGAGCTTCCTCCAAGAGGTCGGGCGTGAGAACCGACGAAGCCATCTGTGCAACCTAACGTCGTGTACTGCCGCGGGCCAGGGCGGTGGTTGATGAAACGCGACGCTCGCGGTCCGTCGGCAGCAACACAAAGTTACAAGTCACTTCTCCACCACGGAAGCAATGAAGTACGGGTTCGAGCCGCACGACATGGAGAACTTCGGGTGCGATTCGACCTGGACCTCCAAGAGCGCGCGATATGCCTTTGCGTTCTTCTTGGCGTGGCAATCCAAGATCTCCTCAAATGTCAGTCCTGCGCGGGCAGCAAGGACACGAAGGGCTTCTGTCATCTGCTTTTGCGACAACGTTCCGAGTGGTACCAGCTTCTCAAAGATTTGGGTGGTGCTGTCGTACCCGACGATACACCAGTACTTCTTCGTGGCCATAGTGACCTCTAACTTGAAGTCGATCGCCGAAAAAAGGGGTCCGGGACCTCGATTCTGCGCTGGGTCTTGTCATCCTACAAGTCAATCAGTTACCTAAGAGCGCTTGGCACACCAAGTGCCATGGCAAATACCCGATTCGAGCACGAGGTGCGCGTGTTTGCATTTGGTTCTGACACGCGGCCACTGCCAACGCCCGCCTTGTGCGGACATTAGCATTTGACGATGAGAATAATGGGGACATACCACGATAGTTATTTCTCTCTACCCGGTTGAGCACAACCGAAAATAAAACGGGGCGGCTCCGAGTTAAAAAACCGAGCAGCCAATCTCAACGCCCAGCATTCGCGCCGGGTGTTGTGTTTCGCGCGGATCACTGCGTGATCATCTGCAGCGCTTCGCCGGTGCTGACGATGCGGATGCCTTGGTGGGATTCGATGTCGCGCAGATGCCGGTCGCCGGAAATGATAAGATCGGCGCGTGCGGCGATGGCGCAGGCGATGACTTGGTCGTCATCGGGATCGGCGAGGATCACCGGTTCGATGCTGGCGGGAATTACGCGCTGCGCGAACTGCGCGTAGCGGCGAACCAGGCGCTCGACGCTCATGTTTGAGGCGGTGACGCGCTTGGTGAACTTCGCGCGCGTGAGCACCTCGGACAATTCATCGAGCAAGGTGGCGCTGGTGTAAAGGGAGAGTTTTCCGGCCCTGGCTGCGATGAGCAACGCGCGCGGCGCCCCTGTCCAGAGCAGCCCGGAGACGACGGTGTTGGTATCAGCGACCGCGCGCACGGCGTGCGGCGCGCACGGCGTCGATTTCGGCCTGGATCTCCTCCTCGGTCATGGGCGGTCCTTCGACTGCGGCCATGCGATCCATCGCCTCGAAAAGCTCATTCGTCGCGCGGCGGCGGATTTCCTCACGCAAGAGCTTCTCGATTTCCGCGTCGGAGAGCAGGCCCGCCTGTGCGGCTTCCTTGGCAAGGTTGTCGGGCAGGGACAATTTGAGTTCGGTCATTCGCATCCCCTCGTCAGGGTCGTTGATGTTGTCATGCTAACAAAAAATCGTTCCCGTGATGAACCTACGATGGGAAACCGTGGTCTTTCCGGTCTTAGGTTTATTTAATCAACCGGCGAACCTAAACCCAGTTCCTGACCCAGACGCATGGCGACTTTCCTGAACAGCGCCGCGGGCACCCTTCCCAGCTTGGTGGCATCGGAGGCCTCGATAGTCGCGAGTTTTGCCGTGCGGATCACCGAAGGCACCGGCAGGCCGGCCGCGGCGAGGTTGTGCACCGGCACATCGCCAGGCCAGCCCCGGTTTTCCGCGCTGGTGATCATCACGACCCAGAGCAGGCCATGCGCGTCCTCGATGCCGCCCGAGGACACGACCAGCGCCGGGCGCGACTGCCGTGTCGGACGGTCGGTGTAGGGAAACGGCACCTTGATGACGTCGCCCTGCCTAAAGATTGCCATAGGCCTTGGTGTCGGCTGCGGAGTTCCATTCGCTGAAGGTGCGGAACGGATCGTCCGTCTTGCCCCCGCGGCTGAATTTGGTAAGGATCACACGTTGATCATCGATTTCGTAAATCAGTTCGTCACCCGGTTGCAGGCGCAGAGCGGCGCGCACCGATTGCGGAATGGTGGTCTGCGCCTTGGTCGTCAGCTTGCTGGTGATCATGATGGCTCTATTCCGAGGTTGTAAGGAATTTCCTGATGGTAAGGATTTTCCTTGCGGAGATCAATAGGGTACGAGCATCGAGCAATTCGTCGCTGACATGTCATGGCGGCCTGGCGGCGTCGGTAACGGTTTCGCGGCAGCGCAAACTGGCCGGAAAACCAATAGCCACACGGCGTTCTGGACATCGGCATCGGGTAACTACACGTGTCAGGTTCGCAATTCTTCTGAAAAGCATGGCGTATCTGAGCCGGCCAGGGTTCGCTATTTGGCTCTGAACAATGCTCTGTCAGCGTTGCTGCCGAATATGCGTTATGCAACTGATCGAGCAGCATAGCTACTCAAGGAACGCATTCATGGGCGCGATGAAGCAGGCAGCGGCGCTAGTCGCGGTTGAGGCAAGCACCAGCCGCATTGTCGTTGTCCGCGGCCAGAAAGTGATGCTCGATATGGACCGTGCGGGGCTCTATGGCGGCACCACCAAGCGGCTTAATGAGCAGACGAGAAGAAACCTCGACCGATTCCCTTCCGACTTCGTATTCCAGCTTACCGTTCAAGAAGTTGCGTTCTTGAGGTCGCAATTTGCGACCTCAAGAACGGGCTTGCCGCAGCGCGTCTGGGGTGGCCGGCGCTACTCTCCCTATGCCTTCACCGAACACGGCGCCATCATGGCCGCAATGGTGCTCAATAGTGCGCGCGCTATCGCCGTTGTCTGTGCGTCCGGTCGAAGCGGTTGTTGGACGGTTATTACACAGAAACGTCTTTCGTCGGCATCCGCCTTGGGAAAGTCACGACGGCCCGGCCGCTCGCCTTCTCGGCTTGGCGGAGGCGATCGGCAAGTTTCTCCAGATCGTAATCGCAGGCGGCGAACAGTTGCTCGCGGGCGGAACGTACTTCTGCCACGATTTCATCAGTCCATGGTTGTTCTTCGCGTTGGGTATGTACCATAGTCAACCTCCCATGAGTTCGTCGGGCGTACACAAAACAGGTGGTTCGTAGCCATTGTCACGGCAGGCTCTCTCTACCTTTGGTCGGATCTCAGCATTCGCGATGTGCGTCGAGTTCCAGGTCAGCAAATAATCAATACCGTGGCACACAGCAAGGGAAATATGAAGGGCATCCGCCGCGGCGCGTGCCGGAAGGCCAGCCGCTTGAACAAGGTTTCGTGCGAGAGCGATCGCCTCTTCGGAGATACTCAGCGAGGGTAAATCCCGAATCAGCTGAGCCCGCCTCCCAGCAGCATCAGGGTCACCGGCAGCGGCTTCGGCAACCACAAGCTCAGATATGCATACCTCGAACGCCGAGCGACGGCGCGTCCACCACTCGTGCGTTAGCTGCTGTCGCGCTGCCGTGACCAAGTCTCGGCTTGGGCGGGCTGCGAGATAGCTGATGATCGAAGTTTCGAGATAGACTCGCTCAGACATCACACAAGCTTAGCGCAACTGCCTTGAAATGACCAACCTCGTCTGTGCCGGATCCAGCCCATCTTGAATTCTGGCAAGGCCGGAAGAAGTAAAACCAGTCCGGAGAGCCGCGCCAGTGCTTGCTTTCCGCGCTATCCCCGCCTGTCGTTGCAGTTGATCATCATGAATCAGAACGGCGGATGTTCGGACGCTGCGCCTTCAGGGGCAGGTACTGCTGCGTTTGTTGCGTGTGCGAGTGATGTGATCGCGACCGCCAAGCGCGATTTGGCCTTGGCGTCAACCGATGGCCAGCTTGACCGGCTTGCCAACGTGGCTGAGCATTTCCACCAGCGTGTCGATAGTGAACTTGGCCGTTTTCTTGTTGACCACGTCGGAGACGCGGGGCCGCGAGACCATCAGGATCTGGGCTGCCTCGGCCTGCTTCAAGCGATGCTCGGCAATCCAGGCGGACAGCTCGTCCATCAACTGCTGCTTCAATAGCCGTGTATCGTTGATCTGCTTACGCGAGGCTGTTTGCAAACGCTTGGCTTCAGCGGGCGCGAAGCCAAGTTCCAGGAAGAGGTTCGCTCCCGGCTTCGTCACATGGCGGATTTCAGTGTCGGTCGTCATTTCTGTGCCTTTCTCGCGTTGACCACGGCGCGATAGCGCGCCTCGGCAATGCCCTAGTCTTGCTTGCTGGTCGCCCGAGTCTTCTTCTGGAAGCAGTGCAGGACATACACCGCTTCCTCGAACTTGGCGACGTACATTACCCGGTAATTGCCGCTGGTTTCCCGAATGCGGATTTCCCTGGCGCCGGCTCCGACATCATCGAATGGCTTCCAGTCGTCCGGGTCCAAACCGCCTTGCACCTTGCCCAACTGGAAACCGGCATAGCGGCGTGGTTCGTCCGGGAATGCCAACAGGTCGTCGTAGGCGGAACCCACCCAGCGAATCTCTTTTTCGTCGCTTATCACTCCGCCATGTATAAAAGTTTATACGCGCCCAGGACACAAGTCAAACCATGATTCAATCGGCGCGCGGTATTTCGCGCGTCCGAGCTGAAATGTATGTTAGGCGAACATCAATCTTCCGCGAGGTTCCGGAACCTGTGGGCGGCGGCGGGATGGTTCCTCGCGCGCTTCCGGCAGAACTTCGCCGTGCCCGATCGCGTTCCTGCGCGCATCGAGCGGCAGCGCCCGCGCTCGCCGCAATATCTGCAGCGCGGCCAGCGGGGCGGCGCGCTCGCGTCGCGCTGGAATCTGATCCTCCCGCAAGTGCTGATGCGATCAGGGGGAGGCGGATGAGCCCTAGCCTCGAGTATCTGGAGCGCTGCGCCGCCGAAACCGGCTTTCAGATCAGGGGAGAACAAGTTTACCGTGGTGAGATGCCTGGCAGCGATTGCTGGCGCCGCGTCGGAATGCTAAGATGGCCATCTAAATGGCTATCTCAGCGGAATTAACCATGAACGACGCTTACTCGATCGCGGAAGCGAAGAACAATTTGTCCGGTTTGGTGCATGAAGCGGAGCAGGGCCACCCCGTGCGGCTCACGCGGCGCGGCAAGCCCGTGGCGGTGCTGATTTCGACGCAGCAGTACGAGCGGCTCAGCAAGCCCAGGAAGAAAATAGAATGGCGGGCTGCTGTAATCGATACCAAAAATTTCAAATTCGATCGCGATGAAGCCAACGAACGATAGGGTATTCATCGACACAAATGTACTCGTCTATCTTTACTCGGGTGACGAATCCGCCAAGAAGGCGGCTGCGATATCGGCGCTCGGGAATGGTACAGCTTGCGTGACGACACAGGTATTGGGTGAGCTTGCGCACGTTCTGACGAAAAAGTTTCTGTTGCCGACAATTAACGTACAAGCCGTGGTGCGTGAAGTATGTGACGCATGCGAAGTACATCCAGTGACGCCCGAACTCATCGTCGCAGCGCTTCGGCTTCGGGAGCAATACCGCTACGGCTTCTACGACAGCCTGATCATTGCCGGCGCCCGAATGACTGGGTCGGCAATCCTGTATTCCGAAGACATGCAGCATGGTCAGGTGATCGACGGCGCGCTCACCATTCAATCGCCTTTTGCTCCCGCCGCTCGTCAGCGCCAACGGGAGTATCGAGTGAAGGCGCGAAGCGCGGTGAAGAAGCCGGCGTTGAGGCAGTCCAGGCGATAACCGTGCCCGATCACAAGTTCTCCCTCCACACGCTCTGCCTGCATGCCGGCCAAATTCCCGAAGCCGCCACTGGTGCGCGCGCCCATGCCTGCGCGCGCGGCGCCGTCAAACATTGAGGATCTGAACGCGAATCCCGTATCGTTCGTAAATCGGGACGGCGCGTCGGTCGCAAGTGATCAGCGGCACAGCATGCGCGGCCGCTGTCGCCGCGACCAAGGCGTCATAAACAGAGCCGCCTGTTACATTCAGTTCCGCCAAACCGGAAACAAACTTGCGATAGGCGGAAGCGGTCAGCCGCAACCATGGATCCGGAAAACGCGTCGCAATGAAATCGCGCACCACGCCTGCCGGCGCCCGGTGCGGCGCCGGCAGGCGCGTAAGTACGGAATATGTCTCGAGCGCGCAATGCTCCACAAGCCAAAGGCCATGGTCCAGCGCCTGTCTCGCGGCATCATGCTGTTCGTGCCATGACGCGAACGCCGCCACCACCACGCTGGTGTCGGCCGCCGTCAACGCCGTACGCGCTCCATCGTCTCGCGAACTTTTTCGGCGGTGAGCGGCGGCAGCGACTCGCCAGGTACGGCGATAACTCCCTTGCCACGACGCTTCAACACCATCGGGGTCGCCGCGATCTCTACCTCAAGACGCCCCTCACCGGCACGCACCTCAAGCACCTGACCGGGATGAAATCCCAGCGCCTGCCGAAGCGCCTTGGGAACCACCAGCCGGCCGGCGGAATCAATGGTTGTTTTCATACCATTAAATTACCATAAAAATGGCATAATTGTCGAGATGAGCATGTGGATTGTGCCGGGCTCCGTTCCTGGAAGTTCGCATGCCTCAAGTAAAGTCCCTCACGGCTACCCGTGACAGGCGCGTTATTGGCTACGATAATGAGCGCGGCAAAGGGGGGGAAACAAGAAATACTGGGGGCCACGGTAAACAATCCAATCACCGTTACGTCGAGAAACGTGGGCTGTCCCCCGAGAACACGTCGCGCGCCACACCGGGCTCTGAGGCGCTTTTCCCGCTAGCAGTCCGGACGGTTGTAACGCTTCATGCAGAGTTCGCGCAACTGACGCTTTTCTTCCTGCAGGCGCCGCTGCGCATCGTATTCGGCCTGCCGTCTGGCGGACTGTTCCTGGCGCTGCCTTTGCTCGATCGCGTATTGTTCCTGCCGGCGTTGTGCCTCTGCCCGGCGCTCCGCGTTTTGTTGTTCCGCGCTCACCTGCCGCCCAAGCCGCTCGGCTTCCAGCCTCAACTGGCGCTCGCGCTCGGCGATCTGCCGTTGCTGGGCATTTTCAAACCCGGCTTGGCGGCGCGCTTCCTCGCTCGTCTGCAGTTCGCCATGGCGGCGTTTTTCTTCTTCCGCCAGACGCAACAGCCGCTCCACGGTCTCGCGTTCCTCGCGTGCCTTCTGCCGCGCATGGTAGACCCACATGCCGGAGATCAGAATCAGGATCAGGCCGGCGACGATGATATTGCGGGTGGAGAACCAGCCGGCATCGTTGTCCTCCACGGCATATGCCTGCGTGTTGACCTTGATTCCGGCCTTGGCTAGCTTCTGATCGTACAGCGCCCGCGCATCCGGATTGCTCAGGGTTTCATACGCCTGCTGCGCAGCAAGAAAACGAATCCTTGCATTTTCGTCCGCGTCGAGTTTGGCTTTCGAATACTGCAGCTTCACGCGATTGAACGCTTCCTCGATATCCTCCTGATAAGCGGATGATGCCAAACCCAGCACCGAATAGAGCGTTTTGATGGTCATGATCTTTCCCAGGCCAACTGCCACTCGAGCGCGGTAGCTGGGTCGCCGTAGCCGCCGCAAGCGGGAAATCCGCCTCGACCGGCGCAATTATATATTTTTTTCGGCGATGCGAGCGGTCGCCCGCGACCGGGAACGAAGCCGTATACGGCGCGTGGCGCGCAGGCATGCCGTGCGGCTATGGGCCGTAGTTGACCGTACTGTTGGTCCCGACGAAAAACAAATTCGGATTGTCGGAATCTATCGTCACCTTGATCCAGTCGACGTAGGGGGAGCCGTAACTCTCGATGCGCGTGAATTGCTCCACACGTTTCAGGGTGGCCGGGTCGTGCAAGGGTTGATCGACGCGAAAGCGGTGGGTGTCGCCGTGCACCAGTACCACCGGCTTGCCGAAATCGAGCGTGTGCGCGAGCAGTTCCTGTTTGAACGCGGCATAGCCATCGGCCCGGTTGACGCGGCGCAGATAGGACAAATCGAAATCCGGATTGGCTTGGATGAACACGAACACGGCAAGGTAGCTGTTCTTGCGCGCGAGCTCGAAGCCCTGCCTGAGCCATGCGGCATTGGCCTCCCCGCGCTGCGCGTGCTCGGCGTCCATCTGCGGCGTGCGCCCGAAATTGTTGTTGCTGCCGGGAACGTTCAGTCCCATGAACAGCACCTCGTCCGCCACCCAGCGTACGTTCTCGCGGTATTCGCGAAACCGGGCATCGGTTGCGGGATCGGCGCTCTGGCGCGCGAGCTGTAGCGTGTCTTGCCCGAGACTCGTTGCGCCCGCATAAAACACCTGGCGCAGCTTGGCCAGGCGCTCGAGCGGGTCATAGCCGCCCGCGCCCTTGCGGTGGCAATCGGTCCAGTCATTGTCGCCGGGGACCAAAATGAACGGATAGCGCGACGCCTGGAACATGCGCTTGCGCTGTTCGTACAGCTCGTCGCTGCAAGGGCTGCTGCCGCTCTTGATATCGCCGACGTGCACGACGAAGGCGAGGTTCTCCTGGTTGATTTCGTCGAGCATTTGCGCGAACCGGCCTTCTTCCCAGGTGTTGTACGGCGCATCGCCGACGATGGCGAAGCTGAAACGCGCCGGGGCCTGGGCGTGGGATAAGCCCACGGCGAGCGCCAGCGCCAGCCAGAGCAAAGTGCGCATCACAGGTGCTTCAGCTTATACAACAGTTCCAGCGCTTCTTTCGGGCTGAGTTCGTCCGGCTTGATCGCCGCGAGCAGATCCAGCGCCGGGTGCGGCTCGCTCTCGGGTTTTGGCGCCGCGCCGGCGAACAGGTCGGACTGGCCGTCGCGGGTCAGGCTCTGCTCCTCCAGTTGCAGCAGATAGCGCTTCGCCGCGCGGGTCACGCTGGCGGGCACGCCGGCGAGCGCAGCCACCTGCAGGCCGTAGCTTTGCGAGGCCGGTCCTTCCTCGACCGCGTGCAGAAACACGATGGAATCCTTGTGTTCCACCGCATCCAGGTGGATGTTGGCGGCCTCGCGGTGTTCCAGCGCGAGGCGCGTCAGCTCGAAGTAATGCGTCGCGAACAAGGTGTAGCTGCGATTCTTTTCCAGCAGGTAGCGCGCGATGGCCCAGGCCAGGGCGAGGCCGTCGAAGGTGGACGTGCCGCGCCCGACCTCGTCCACCAGAACCAGGCTCGCCGGGGTAGCGTTGTGCAGAATGTTGGCGCTCTCCGTCATTTCGACCATGAAGGTGGAGCGGCCGCCGGCCAGGTCGTCGGCGGCGCCGATGCGGGTGAAAATCTGGTCGATCGGACCGAGGCGCGCCGCGCGCGCCGGGACGAAGGCGCCGACGTGGGCGAGCAGCACGATCAGCGCCACCTGGCGCATGTAAGTGGACTTGCCGCCCATGTTCGGACCGGTGATGAGTAGCAGTTGGCGTGTCGGATTGAGTTTGCAATCGTTGGCGATGTACTGGTCCACCTGCGACTCGACCACCGGGTGGCGTCCGGCCTCGATTTCGATCAGCGGCTCATCGACGAACTGTGGCCGGCACCAGTTGAGGCGCAGACTGTCGGCGGCAAACGAGACTAGCAGATCCAGTTCGGCCAGGCTTCTGGCAATGCGCTGCAGTGCCGGAATATGCGGCTGCAAGGTCTCCAGCAACTGCTCATACAGCGCCTTTTCCAGCGCCAGCGCGCGCTCCTGCGCCGACAGCGCTTTATCCTCGAAGGTTTTCAGCTCGGGCGTGATGTAACGCTCGGCGTTTTTCAGCGTCTGGCGCCGGCGGTAATCTGCGGGAATTTTCTCCACGTGAGCATGGGTGACCTCGATGTAAAAGCCGTGCACGCGGTTGTACTCGACCTTGAGGTTGGCGATCCCGCTGCGCTCGCGCTCGCGCGCTTCGAGTGCGACCAGAAACTCGCTCGAGTTGGTTTGTAGGGCGCGCAGTTCGTCCAGGCCGGCGTCGTAGCCGCCGGCGATGACGCCGCCTTCGCGCAGCAGCGCCGCCGGTTCGGGCAGGATCGCGCGCGCGAGCAGCGAAGCGCAGTCCGGCGGCACGGCCAAGCCCTCGCGCAACTCGCCGAGGCGGGGGGCGGACGCGCCGGCAAGCAGCGCGGCGAGCCGGGGCAGGGCGGCGAGGCTGTCGCGCAGGCCGGAGAGGTCGCGCGGCCGCGCGCTTTTCAGCGCGATGCGCGCGCCGATGCGCTCCACGTCGGCGCTGCGCGAGAGTGCCTCGCGCAGGGCCGTGCTTGCGGCTTGCGCCAGTTCTTCCACCGCTTCGTGGCGGTTGGCCAGCACGGCGCGGTCGCGCAAGGGATGATGCAGCCAGTGGCGCAACAAGCGGCTGCCCATGCCGGTGGCGCAGCCATCGAGCAGGCTGTACAGAGTGGGCGCAGGCGTGCCGCGCAGGGTTTCGGTGAGCTCCAGGTTGCGCCGCGTGGCCGCATCCATGCGCACGTAGTCGTCGGCGCGCTCCGGGCGCAGCGCGTTCACGTGAGACAAGGCCTGGCCCTGGGTCTTGCGCGCGTATTCGAGCAGCGCGCCGGCCGCGGCGACGGCCGGGCGCAGGTCTTCGCAGCCGAAACCCGCGAGTGAGTGCACGTTGAAATGCTTGAGCAATTGCTGGCGCGCGGCTTCGTAGTCGAAATGCCATTCGGGCAGGCGCGTCAGTGCGGCCGTACCGTTCAAGCCGGACAGCGGACCGCGATCGGCGACCAGGATTTCGGCCGGGCGCAGCCGCGTGAGCTCGCCCGCGAGCAGCCGCTGCGGGATTTCGGCCACGCGCAGCTCGCCGCTCGCAAGACTCAGCCAGGCGAGACCGACGCTGTTGTTTTCGGCCGCGAGCGCAAGAAGAACATTGTCGGTCTTTTCGTCCAGCAGAGCCGAGTCGGTGAGGGTGCCCGGCGTGATGATGCGGGTGACGGCGCGCTCCACCGGTCCCTTCGACGTGTTCGGGTCGCCGATCTGCTCGCAAATCGCCACCGACTCGCCCAGCTTCACCAGCTTGGCCAGATACTGTTCGACCGCATGGTAGGGCACGCCCGCCATTTTGATTGGCGCGCCGGCGGAAGCGCCGCGCGTGGTGAGCGTGATGTCGAGCAGCCGCGCCGCCTTCTCCGCGTCGCCGTGGAACAGCTCGTAGAAATCGCCCATGCGGTAGAACAGCAGGATGTCCGGATGCTGCGCTTTCAGGCGCAGGTACTGCTGCATCATCGGGGTGTGGGCGCTGCCCATCGGGGAATCCAGTTTGCTCATCGGCGCAATTCTAACCTGTGTTGCTTTTCGATAAGCCGGGAATGCGGCTGGGGCAGGGCTCGCGCGCCAATCCGTGCGCGCTTGATTTTCTATGATGACTGTTTCCACTGGCGATATTCGGACAGTCGCAGGCGGTAGCGAGCAACGTTGCCCTCGTGCAGGTGGTGTAACTCGTTAAAGGCCATCGCCAAAAACTGGCCCAGATCGTCCGGCTTCACCAAGGGCGCGGCGAGTTCGCGGATAAACCGTGTCTCAATCGATTTTCCACCGCGCACGATCTCGCTCACTACGTTGATAAGGGCTTCCCGGTTTCGCAGGCGTAGAGGATCGGGTGCGGGAAGTGAGTCCTTGATCGCCACGTAGCGCTGACACGAGCGTTCGTAGGCCCATACGAAAACATCCTGCAACAACTCGACACGATTGAACTCGTACACACCTAAAGTGCCATCGGCGTAAGCCTGTTCCGGCACGTCCACGAAGGAGAGCGGCGACAGGTTGTGTTTGATGAGCGGGATGTTGGCCCCCAGACGGGATACGCGCTTATTGACGTCGAGGAAGGGCTGCAGATAGGGGATGTGCACCATCACGAAGAATGCCTGCTCGAACGGATCGCGGATGGCGTTCGTCTTGTCGAGGATGAGCCGGAAGCAATCCTCGATCTGTTGGGGAACTGCCAGTGGGTAAAAAACACTGCCGCCGATTTCAACGATGCCTGTGCGGAGGCGGCCGGAAGCATCAGGGTCTGCCAGCAAGTTTTCCGACAACAAGGCGTGCAGGTTGAAGACGGTGAACGTGTCGAAGCCAATTTCCTCCGCGCGGTCGACGAGCATTTCAATGGCCGCCTTGTGGTTCAGGATCATCTGCGCCTCGCGCTGATCCTTGCCATCCGCGGCGTGTCCGAATTCGATGAGATTCTGGGTTTCAAGGCGGCTGTAGGTGTTGCCTTCAAGCCGGCTTGATGACCAAGAGAGGTCGATCATCAGGCGGTTCAGAATATCGCGTGCATAGGTGCCGGCGGCATGTTCCGTTACGGGCGAGCGGCCCAATGCATGCAAGTGGCCACGCACCGAATCGGGCAGGTATGCCGAACGGTTTGGTTCGTAGCTTTCGAGGAATTTGCGGTTGTAGCCTACCGGCTTGCGATCGGTAATCGGGAGGCGCACGAGGTTCTTGATTTCCGCTCCCTGCGGCGACAGCGGGACGTAGGTTTCTCCGTGTGCGATGACCTTGAGTGGCTCAAGGGCAGCGCGCACGTCGCCGGTGATTGGGACAAGCAGATAGCGGCTGGCGCGGCCTTCGCCCTGCTTGAGCAAGCGGTTGGCCGCGACGAGTTCCCGGAGACGGCGCTGAAGCGTCCGGCGGTTGAATTTCAGGCCTTCGGTCTTGCAGGCCTGTTCGAGCTCGGCGATAGCCAGCCCGGTTTTGTGGGGAGCCAGTAGGAAGCCTCCTTGTCGACGCGCGCGTCCAGGTGCGATAGCCAGCCCGGTTTTGTGGGGAGCCAGTAGGACAGCTATATTATCGAACTCTTGCTGATCAATTCGTTTCGGCATTGTTGTATCGCGATTCTAAACTACGCGACATTATAAGCATTTATATGTCGCGAAATCAATATTTTTTGTCGTGATAACTGGTTTAGCGACATAAAGAGCCTTTTTTGTCGCAATTAGGCGCACGTAAGTGGAGCGCTTACGAGCATCTATGTCATTTGACGCCATAGGCGGGATATGGCAAATTACGCCATATGAAGGCAATCCGGGCGTTCTATGACCGAGCGGAATACCCTGACGGCGTAATTGTCGAAATGAGCATCTGGATTGTGCCGGGCTCCGTTCCTGGAAGTTCGCATGCCTTCAAGTACAGTTTCTATTATGGCTACCCGGGCAGGCGCGTTGTTGGCTACGACAATGAGCGCGGGAAAGGGGACCACCGGCACGTCGGAGACCGGGAAGAGTCCTATCGATTTTCCAGCGTAGAGGCCCTGATCGCCGATTTTCTGTCCGATGTGAAACGAGAGCGAGGCGCGCGATGAAACAGACGGCCCGACTTCATGTTGGTTCGGTCGAAGAGATGGGGAAACGCTTTGTCGATGCCTGGCGGCGGCTGGAGCGCGGGGAAAAAGTCCGGGAAACCCACCTCACCTTCTTCGACCTCGAAGCCATGATGGCGACCCTTTCTCCCAAGCGCCTCGCCCTGCTCAAGCACGTTCGCCGTCATCCTGCGAGTAGCGTATCCGAACTCGCCAAGACCCTGGGCCGCGACTATAAACGGGTCCATGCGGATGTGTCCGCCCTCGTTCAAGCGGGATTGATCGTGCGCGATGAGAACGGCATCCGCGCCCCCTACAACAGCATTCAGGCAACCGTGTCTCTGGATGCCTGAACGGACTCGAACCCGGAGGCGAGGGTCTTCGTCATGGTACTGAACCCCATCGTCTTCAACGAAGGGGTTGTCCGCAGTTTCCTGCGTTACCAGCTTACGGAGTATCCCTTCGCCGATGCGCGCCTGCTTTCGCAGGTACGACGGCTGCTTTCGCGGGACGAGACCGGGCAGTCGCCGCTGTTAAAGAGTCCCTACGTCAGCCTAGCGCGAGCAGCTGGTGCTCTGGGGTAATGCGCGCTTCGCGCGTTACGACGGTCATCGTGGGATCACGGCGTCGCGCTCTGCAGTGATTGTTTCCACGAGCGACATTCGGACAGTCGCAGCCGGTAGCGAACAATGTTGCTTTCGTGCAGGTGGTGTAAATCGTTGAAGGCCATCGCCATAAACTGGCCCAGATGGTCGGGCTTCACGAGGGGCGCGGCGAGTTCGCGGATAAGCTGTTAATCATACTAATTTGGGAGCGGAACCCGCAACCGCCGTCAAGTGAGTTTGCGTGTTGTGCTTTTGCCAGATGGGAAAACCGTACATAATGCATTCCTTGATTGAAGGTTCATGCCATGAAGATTCGATACTTCGCCGATACAGACACATTGCTGAGCGAGCTCTGGGATTCGCCGGTCGCCGAAACCCGTGATCTCGACGAGAATACGGTCCTCGACGTTGACGCTCAGGGCGACATTTGTTTTGTCACTGTCGAGCACGCTTCTCGGCGCGCTGGTGCGCCGCAGTTCTCCTGCGAACAAGTTGCCGCATAATCCTTTCGGTCAACCGGACCACCTGGAAGCTGGGCTTGCAGGTTGCGTCCGCGCTTTGCGCTCCGGCTGCCGGCTCCCTCGAATGTTGAACGTCTGTTTTGTATCTTGAATACGGCTTTACGCGGGCGCGTATCGCCCTCCGATCGGCCAAGTCCTGCGGCGCAAAATGAGCTTGCGCCTACCGGGAAACTGCGGTTTGGGGTTGCGGTCGCCCCGGAGCGGACTACGTTCTTCGTCGTGAGGGACGCGGATGGCGAACCGCGCGGGGTTACCGTCGACCTCGGGCGTGAGCTTGCGCGCCGGGCCGGCACGCCTATTGAGTTCCTTATTGCGCCGAATTCCGGAGAGTTGACCGACGCGCTGAGTTCCGGAGCCATCGACGCCGCATTCATGCCGGTGGATGATGAGCGCAGAAAAAGAGTCGAGTTCGGGCCGGTCTATTTCGTATTCGAGAACACCTATCTGGTGCGCGCGGGTTCCGACATCAACGCCATCGCCGACGTCGACCGTCCCGGCATTCGCGTCATCGGCATTGCCGGCACCACGACGATTCGGACAGCAGGTCGTTTGCTCGAGAAGACGACAATTGCGGCGGTCGGATCGGTAGGTCAGGCATTGGACCTGCTTGGCTCCGGAAAAGCGGACGCTTTTGCACTCACACGCGATTCGCTCCGGGCGTTTGCCGCTCGCCTGCCGGGCTCGCGCATTCTCGACGGCGCTTTCCATCAAACCGGAATTGCCATCGCTGTTCCGAAGAACCGGCCCAACGCGCTTGCCTATGTGACCGCGTTTGTGGAAGAGGCCAAGGCCTCGGGTCTAGTCCGTAGGGCATTTGACGATGCAGGGCTCACGGAACTTGCGGTTGCGCCGGTCTCCGCCGGCGGCTGAAGCAGAACACATGAATCTTCCGAGCGAGGAATTAAGCATGACCACAGAAACAAGAAAGGACGTCTTCTACAGCGACATGCTGGTTCGCTTCTCGCATTGCGACCCGGCCGGCATCATCTTCTATCCACACTATTTCGTGATGTTCAACGGACTGGTGGAAGACTGGTTCAACCACGCCCTGGAGATCAACTTCGCGGACTTCATCACCACTAGGCGGCTGGGACTGCCCACGGTCAATATCCACTGTGATTTCGTCACCCCTTCGAAGATCGGCGAGGTCATCACTCTGACGCTGAAGATCGAACGCATCGGCAACAGCTCGCTCACGCTGGCGATGCACGCCCTCTTGGATACTCAGATACGGATTATGGCGCAGCTCACGCTATGCGTCGTTTCCTTCGAAAGCGGACGCGCCGTGCCCATCCCCGACGATCTGCGGCAGCGCTTCACCGACTTTCAGCAAGGAAAATTGGACCATCCCTGGCGGCAGGCGTAATGCCCCGAAGAGGGTACTGAGAAGGGAAGGCGCGTCGAATCTGAACAATCAATCAAGCTTACATGCCGTTAGACCGCCACCACTTCGATTTCGGGCTCGATCGTTTTCAGCAACTGCTCGATACTGACCAGCGTGCCCGACATCGAGCTCGGGCAGCTGCCGCACGCGCCCTGGTAATGCACGGTCAGCCTGTTGCCTTCCAGCCCGAGCACGTGAATGTCGCCGCCGTCGCCTTGCAGGTAAGGGCGAATCTGCTCATCCAGCAATCCGTTGATCATGTAGAGTCGTTGCTGATCGCCCGGGCTCAAATCGCTAATCGGGATCGCCGCCGCCGCGGCGGTGAGCCGGGCGGATTGCTCGTTCGCTGCCGGCGCGGCCCGTATCCGGTCCGCGACCCGGTGCAGCAGTTCCTTCCAGTCTGCGCGGCCGTCCTGCGTGACCGTGAGCCAGTGGTCGACGTAGAACACGTTGGTCACATGCTCGATGTCGAATATCGACGCGGCCAGTAGATCGTCCTCGGCCTCTCCGGCGTTGTCGTAGGAGCGCGTGACGCCCCAGGTCAGCGGTTCCTTGAGGATGAATTTCTTCGCGTTCGGATTCGGCGTGTCTTCGATTTCGGCTATCTTTGGCATGGCGGCTTTCGTTCAGGCATCGCCGATCGGCGCGTGCATCGGATCGTTTTCGGATTCGGTCGAGGTGTCCGCGACCGAGTGGAGCGCGGCGTGCAGCGTGTGCCACGGCAGGATCGCGCATTTGACGCGCGTCGGCAGATCGTGCACGCCCGAAAAAACCGTGAGCCGGCCGAGATGGTGCGCTTGCTTGTCGACATCGATTTGGCCGGTTGCCATGTCGCGAAACTCCCGAATCAGCGTTTCCGCCTCCGGCCGCGTCTTGCCCTTGACGCTCGCCGTCATCATCGACGCCGACGCTTTGCAGATCGCGCAGGATTCGCCCTGAAACGCGATAGAGGCGATGCGCTCGCCCTCGAGATTCAATGCCACGCTGAGATGGTCGCCGCACAGGGGATTGTGGCCCTCGGCCTTGTGGCTCGCTCGCTCCAGCGCGCCGTAGTTGCGCGGCTTGCGGTTGTGATCGAGTATGACTTCCTGGTACAGGGATTTCGGGTCGGTCATCAGCAGAACACCTTTTGCACCTTGCGTATGCCCGCGACCAGCGCATCGACCTCGGCCATGGTGTTGTAGAACGCGAACGAAGCGCGCGAGGTTGCCGGCAGCTTGAAGCGCTGCATCACCGGCTGCGCGCAATGATGACCGGTGCGCACCGCGACACCATCCTGGTTCAGCAACGTGCCGACGTCGTGCGGGTGCACGCCGGCGAGCGCGAACGACAGCACCGCGGCCTTGTCGGCGGCGGTGCCGATGATGCGCACGCCCGGCATGCGCTTCACCTGCTCGGTCGCATAATCGAGCAAATCGTGCTCGTGCGCGGCGATCGCGTCCATGCCGATCCCCGAGAGGTAATCGACCGCCGCGCCGAGCCCGATCGCGGCCGCGATCGGCGGCGTGCCGGCCTCGAACTTCTGCGGAATCACGTTGTACGTAGTCTTCTCGAAAGTGACCGACAGAATCATGTCGCCGCCGCCCTTGAACGGCTGCATGCGCTCGAGCAGCGCAGCCTTGGCGTAGAGGATGCCGATGCCGGTCGGGCCGCACAGCTTGTGTCCCGAAAACGCGTAGAAATCGCAATCCAGATCCTGCACGTCGACCTGCATATGCGGCGCCGCCTGCGCGCCGTCCACCAGCACCGGCACGCCGCGCGCGCGCGCAAACGCGATGATCCGCTTGACCGGATTGACCGTGCCGAGCGCGTTCGAGACGTGCGCCACGCCGACCAACTTCGTGTGTTCGTTGAACAGCTTTTCGTAGTCGTCGATCAGCAGTTCGCCGGCATCGTTGATCGGCACGACGCGAATCCTCGCGCCCTTTTCTTCGGCCAGCATCTGCCAGGGCACGATGTTCGAATGGTGCTCGAGCGTGGTCAGGATGATTTCGTCGCCCGCGCCGATGAACTTGCGGCCGTAACCATGCATCGCCAGGTTGATCGCTTCGGTGGTGCCGCTGGTGAATATCACCTCGCGTTCCTCGCGCGCGTTGATGAAGCGCGCGAGCTTGCGCCGCGCCTGTTCGTATTCGGCGGTGGCGATCTCCGACAGGGTATGCACCGCGCGGTGGATATTCGCGTGCTGGGTCCTCTGGTAGAGCACCAGGCGGTCGATCACCTGCTGCGGCATCTGGCTTGAGGCCGCATTGTCCAGGTAGACCAGCGGCTTGCCGCCCGGCCGGAGCTTGAGGATCGGGAAATCGGCGCGGATGCGCTCGGCGTCGATGGCCGATCCGGGACGCGATCTCAGTGTGGTTTGGCTCGCGCTCATGCTTCGCGCGCCGCGCCGGCTGCGGCGGTTTGGGTTTGCGCCAGCACCGCCTGCTCGAGCCGGTTCCTGAGCGAGGCAACGCTGATGCGCTCGATGACCTCGGCGCCGAACGCGTAGGTCAGCAGCTTGCGCGCGGCGGTATCCGAGAGGCCACGGCTGTTGAGGTAGAACACTTCATCGACATCGAGCTGGCCCACGGTCGCCCCGTGCGCGCATTTCACGTCGTCGGCAAAAATCTCGAGCTGTGGTTTGGTATCGACGCGCGCCTTGCCGCTCAGCAGCAGGTTGCGGCTCGATTGCGACGAATCGGTGCGCTGCGCGCCGGAGCGCACCATGATGTTGCCGTTGAACACCGCGCGTGCGGCGCCATCGACAATGCACTTGTGCAACTGCCGGCTCAGGCCCTGCGGCATGGCATGGTCGATCAGCGTATGGGCATCGGCGAGTTGCCGGCCGCCGATCAGTGCCAGGCCGTCAATGCGGCACTCGGCGCCTTCGGCCGCCATTAGCACGCCGAGGTTATGGCGCGAAATGCGCGCGCCCAGCGCGACGCTCACCGAATGATAGCGGCTCGCATGCGCCAGCGACGCCGCGCAATTGGCGAAATGGAACGCCTCGGCGCCCTCGCGCTGCACCCGGACATGATGGACCGCCGCGTTGCCGTCAAGCGTCATCTCGGTCACCGCGTTGGTGAAATAGGCTTCGTTCTGGAGCGCGACGAAGTCCTCGACGAGCGTGACCGCGCTGCCTGCCTCCGCAATGAGCAGGCAACGCGGGTAGCTGGCCGCGTGCTTGCGCGTCGCGATGAACAACAGATGCACCGGCGCCGCAAGCGCTATGCCGCGCGGCACCACGATCAGCGCCCCATCGTGCAGGAATGCGGTATTGAGCGCGGCGAACGCGTTGCGCTCGAATCCGGCGTGCCGGCCGAGGTGCGCCTGCACGGCCGCGCCGTGCCGGGTCACGCCCGAGGCAAGATTTTCCACCGTGATTCCGGCGCGATTGAACGAATGCCGTGGCGCATAAATTCCGTCGACGAATACCAGCCGCGCCTCGGCTTCGGCTATGGCCCATTGCTCGACGGTCGCGGGCGCAAGCTGAGCCACGCCTCGCGCCGGCTGGAATGACAGCTTGGTGAGCGGCGATATGTCGGTGAAGCGCCAGTCCTCGTCGCGCGTGGTCGGCACGGTCAGCGCGCCGACCCGCTCGACCGCGTTCGCCCGCAGTTGATTCAGCCAGGTCAGCGAGCTCGCCGACGGCTGCCCCTGCAGCAGGCTGTCGAGATAGCCGGTGGAGGCGGTACTTGAGGCGGTATTCATGCGCTCACGCGGGCGTTCGTCTTCACTTCCGCGCCGACCCAGTCGTAGCCTCGGGCTTCGAGTTCGAGCGCGAGCTCCTTGCCGCCGGTCTTGACGATGCGGCCCGACTCCATCACGTGCACGTAGTCGGGCACGATGTAATTGAGCAGGCGCTGGTAGTGCGTGACCAGCACGATTGCATTGTCTTTGTGCGCAAGCTGATTGACGCCGCTGGCAACGATCCTGAGGGCGTCGATATCCAGGCCCGAATCGGTTTCGTCGAGAATCGCGAGCTTCGGTTCGAGCAGGGCCATCTGCAGGATCTCGTTGCGCTTTTTCTCGCCGCCCGAGAAACCTTCATTGACGCTGCGGTCGAGGAAATCCGGATTCATCTCGAGCAGCTTCATTTTCTCGCGCACGAAGTCGTCGAATTCGAGCGGATCGAGCTCGTCCTTGCCGCGCCCGGCCTGCACCGTGTTGTACGCCAGCCGCAGGAACTGGCTGTTGGCCACCCCCGGTATCTCGATCGGGTACTGGAAGCCGAGGAAAACCCCCGCGCGCGCGCGCGCCTCGGGTTTCAGTTC
>JACRAS010000184.1 GCA_016234705.1 Betaproteobacteria bacterium
GCATAGCGTGCTGCTGCTCGATGAGATCGAGAAAGCGCATCCCGACCTGTTCAACGTGCTGCTGCAGATCATGGACCACGGCAAGCTTACCGATCACAACGGCAAGCAGGTCGATTTCCGCACCGTGATCTTGATCATGACCACCAATGCGGGCGCCTCCGAGCTCGCCAAGCAGGCCTACGGCTTCACCCGCAGCAAGCGCGAAGGCGATGACCACGAAGCGATCAACCGCATGTTCGCGCCGGAATTCCGCAATCGGCTTGATGCCACCATCACCTTCGCGCATCTCTCGCAAGAGGTGATCGCCAAAGTGGTCGAGAAGTTCGTGCTGCAGCTTGAGGCGCAGCTGGGCGACCGCAACGTCACCATCGAGCTGTCGGAAGAGGCCACGCGCTGGCTGATCGCCAACGGCTACGACGAACTGATGGGCGCCCGCCCGATGGCGCGCGTGATCCAGGAGCACATCAAGAAGCCGCTGGCCGATGAGGTGCTGTTCGGGCACCTGAAATCCGGCGGGCATGTGCGCGTGGTCGTCGATAAGGACGAAGGAGGGCGCGACAAGCTCGGCTTCCAATTCCTCGACGGGCCGATCACGCCGAAGCCGGAAAAACTGCCGAGCGCCGCGCGGCCCAAGGCCAAGCGCCGCGCCTCGCCGCGGCCGAAGCCGAAGGGCGACGGCAAGCGCGGCTCGTTGCCGAAGGTGCCGCTGATCAAGGCCTGAGCCGACGCTCAGGCGGACCGTGCAAGGCCGGGCCGATGCGCCCGGCCTTTGCGTTTTGCAGGGCGTGCATGCGGCGGCCGCGGGCGCTTGTTATTGCACCTGCAGCGGCGCTGTGAGACAGGTCGTGTCCCATGGCCGCGCCGCGCACATTCATCTCCTCCTCCGCCGCGTTTTTCGCCGGCGTGAAATCCGCGCTGACCTCGGTGTTCTTCCTGGTGCTGATGGGCACCTATGTCGGTATCGGCGCGCTTGCCCATGATTTCGGCTTCGCGTCCTGGTGGCTGGCGCTGTCGACCCTGCTAGTGTGGGCGGCGCCGGCGCAGGTCATCCTGGTGTCCGCGCTCGGCGCCGGCGCGCCGCTGATCGAGGCCGCGATCGCGGTGTGGCTCAGCGCGATCCGTCTGTTTCCCATGGTGGTGGCGCTGCTGCCGCTATTGCGCGGGCCCGGCACGCGGCTGCGCGACCTGCTGCTGCCGACCCATTTTACCTCGGTGAGCATGTGGGTGGAATCGCTGCGCCTGTTGCCGACGATATCGCACGAGCGGCGCATCGCGTTCTGCAACGGCTTGTCGGTCGGCTACATGGGCACCGCCGTGGTGGCCGGATTCGTCGGTTATTTCCTCGCCGCCGGTCTGCCGCCGCTGCTTGCCGGCACGCTGTTGTTTCTCACGCCGATGTCGTTCCTGGTCTCGACCGCACGCAACGCGCGGGCGATGGTAGACCGGCTCGCGCTGGTACTCGGCCTCGCCATCGGCCCGGTGCTTACGTACTGGCAGGTCGATCTCGACCTGATGTGGACCGGCATCGGCGGCGGCACCATCGCCTACGCCGTCCACCGCTTGCGCGAGGCACTCCGATGAACGCCGTCGTCGCCGAACTGTGGCCTTATCTGGTGCTGATCCTGGTCGGCTTTCTGCCCAACGAGATGTGGCGCGCTGTCGGCCTGGTGCTGGCGCGCGGGCTCAATGAGGACTCCGAGATTGTGGTGTGGTCGCGGGCGGTGGCGACCGCGATTATTGCCGGCGTCATCGCCAAGCTGATCTTATTCTCCAGCGGAGCGCTCGCCACCGTTCCGCTGTCGGTGCGGGTGACGGCGGCGGCCTGCGGATTCTTGGCCTATCTCATCATGCGGCGTTCGGTGTTTGCCGGCGTCGCGGTCGGCGAAGCCGTACTGCTGCTCGGCGGATTTTGTTTCGCGCAGTAGAATGCAATTTTGTAACGGGCCAGCCCATCCCCGACATCGCGCGATGCCCGCCCTTGACCCATAGGCTACATCAGACCCAAGATTCATTCTTTAAAATAGCCGGGAAATCGCACCCGTAACTCGTTGCTGAACGCAAGCGATTGCGAAAGATGCGCTCGCAATTCTGATTGTGCCCGATCGGGGTCGCCGTCGGCGATCGCCTTCACGATCGCCGAATGATCTCGAATGATCTGACCCGCCTTGCCGCTGACCGGAAGATGAAGTCGGCGAATGCGGTCGATATGGACGCTCTGACGTCGCACCAGCGCCCACAGATCAGCCACGCCGGCCGCGTCGTACAAAATTTTATGAAAGGCTAGATCCGCTTCGTTGAAGCGTTCGAGATCGCCGTCTCTAGTGCTGCTGCGCTGCTCGGCAATGGCTACCCGTAGTTGGCGGACGACCTCGGTGTCCGGAGATAAAGCGAGCTTGCGCAGTGCCTCCAACTCGATTGAGAGGCGAAGGAATTGTGCCTGCCGCGCCAGCGGTACATCGATCAAGCTGACGATCGTCCCACTCTGCGGAAAAACATTGACCAGCCCGACTTCTTCGAGCCGCATCAACGCGTCCCTGATCGGGGTCGAACTCAATCTAAATTGCTTTTGCAGCGCCGATCGCGATAAGGCCGTTCCCGGCGCGAGGGTCACCGCGAGGATCATGTCCCGCAATTGTTCAAAAACATGATGCGCGGCCTGCTGGGTGTGGCCGCGCGATCGGCGACTTACTGATGCATCCATCATTGATCCGTTGCTGCGGCCACGGGAGTCCCGGCGGCGGGACGGAGAATACCAGTTTGAACGAAGGAATCAGAGATTGACAACTGATGCATCAGAGATGTTAACTAATGCATCAGTTGGATTGGTGAAATCCAGCAGATTTTCGGGGGAGGGGTTCTTATGAAATTCCATGCAGTTGGTGTGTTCATGGCTTTCTTGCTTGTCAGCGGGGCGGCCGCTTCGCTCCAGGCAGCAGAATATCCGGAGCAAAATATCACCATCGTTGTGCCATTCCCGCCGGGAGGTGCCTCAGACACCACGGCGCGGATGGCCGGTAACAAGTTGTCGGAACGTATAGGTAAGCCGGTCGTTATTGAAAACCGCGCCGGCGCCAACGGCGCGATCGGCGCAGCGACGGTGAAACAGGCCAAGCCTGATGGCTACACTTTGCTAGTCGGGTCAATCGGCGTCTATGCCATCAATCCGGCGCTGTACAAGAATCTCAAATACGATCCACAAAAAGATTTCGATTTGCTGTCGGTCGTGGTGCGAACTCCTAACGTATTGGTCACGAGCCCGCAGTTTCCTGTAAAAAACGTGGCAGAGTTGATCGCGTACCTGAAGAAGAATCCAAACAAGGTAACATTCGCGTCCTCCGGCGTTGGCTCGTCGGACCATCTAACCGCGGCGCTATTCTGGCAAAAGACCGGAACGACAGGTATCCATGTGCCCTACAAAGGCGGCGCACCCGCTATCAATGATCTCATGGGTGGACACGCCGATGTCTCGTTTCAAAACCTGGGGGCGGTCGCACAGCAGATCAGGGGAGGGCAACTGAAAGCGCTTGCGGTTACCGGTGACAAGCGCGCAGACGCGCTGCCTGATGTGCCGACTATCGCCGAAGCGGGCGTCGCCGACCTCGTCGTTTATTCGTGGCAGGCCGCTGCGGCGCCGAGAGGCTTGCCGGCGGAGATAAAGGCCAAGCTTGAATCCGAATTCAAAGCTGCCGCCACCGCTCCGGATGTCAAAAAGAAATTCACGGATATGGGCTTCGATGTCGTTGCAACGAACGGCGCCCAGTTTGTGGATTTTCTCAAGGCTGAAGTCGGACGATGGAAAACCGTCGTCGAAACGGGTAAGATTGCCGTCGAATAGACGTCGCGACGTTTGAACTAACGGGCTGAATCCATTGCTGGAGCGATAACCCTGCTCGAGCAGATCGAAGTCGAACGCGCTATTACCGGCGCCCCCGTCGTTACCGAGATGTTGGTGATTCCGGTGGCGGGCGAAGATAGCATGCTGCTCAATTTGAGCGGTGCGCACGGTCCGTTGTTTACCCGCAACATCGTTATCCTAAGGGACAACGCCGGTCATACTGGAGCCGGTGAGGTGCCGGGCGGAGAGCGCATCCGACAGACGTTGGAGGACGCACGGCCATTGGTCGTGGGGCGGTCAATCGCTAGCTACAACGCCGTCCTCAATGCAATTCGGAAGGAGTTTGCCTGCCGCGACTCCGGCGGGCGGGGTCAACAAACTTTTGACCTTCGAACGACGGTTCATGCGATTACGGCCATCGAAGCGGCGCTGCTGGACCTGCTAGGGCAGCATCTCGATGTTCCAGTAGCGGCGCTACTGGGTGAAGGTCAGCAGCGTCCAGCAGTTCAAATGCTCGGCTATCTCTTCTACATCGGCGATCGTCGACGGACGAACTTGCCGTATCGCAGCGCCCCCGACGCGAAGAATGCCTGGTTCCGGCTGCGCGATGAGGAGGCTCTAACGCCGGCTGCAGTCGTGCGGCTCGCGGAAGCAGCCCATGATCGCTATGGATTTCAGGATTTCAAGCTGAAGGGCGGCGTGCACGCGGGCGATGACGAAGTAGCCGCTGCGACGGCACTCGCGCGGCAATTCCCCGATGCCCGCATTACGCTTGACCCAAATGGAGCGTGGTCGCTCGACGAAGCGGTGCGGCTATGCCGGGGCCAACAAGATGTCTTGGCCTATGCCGAAGATCCTTGCGGCGCGGAGAAAGGTTATTCCGGCCGCGAAATTCTGGCAGAGTTTCGGCGGACGACAGGCTTACCGACCGCGACGAACATGATCGCCACCGATTGGCGGGAAATGCGCCATGCGATCCAGCTCCACTCCGTCGACATCCCGCTAGCCGACCCACACTTCTGGACGCTGCAGGGCGCGGTGCGCGTTGCCCAGATGTGCCGGGATTGGGGGCTCACCTGGGGTTCGCATTCAAATAATCATTTCGATATCTCGCTCGCGATGTTTACCCACGTTGCCGCCGCCGCGCCGGGTCAAATCACCGCAATTGACACTCATTGGATTTGGCAGGACGGGCAGCGCTTAACCAAAGAACCATTCAAAATTGTCAAAGGCTTCATCGGCGTTCCGGACAAGCCTGGCCTGGGTATAGAAATCGACATGGCGCAGATTGAATCGGCTAACCAACGTTACAATAGCACGGGCCTTGGCGCGCGCGACGATTCAGTCGCCATGCAATTTCTAATTCCGCATTGGACATTTGACCCCAAGCGGCCGACGCTTGTGCGCTGAAAATGCACTGCTGAAAACTACGCGCGGAGTACTGCTCATCGCAGGGGCGACAAGCGTGAGTTCTGCTTCAGGCAGATATTGTTGAAAAACTCGAAAAACGGATGCAGTCAAAATTTCGCGCGGTATGCGTAGACACCGCTCGTCGCCAATTCGAAGCTTAATAGAGAGCCCGCAAAGCCCGCACATTAGAAAACTGATTGATGATGTGGCC
>JACRAS010000185.1 GCA_016234705.1 Betaproteobacteria bacterium
CAAGATCGTCGATTGCGTGCGGATGTGCTTTTCATCCGTACGCAATCGGCGATCCACGCGGACGGTTTTTCGTCCGCGTAAAATCGCGACTGTACAACAACGGAGGACGCGACTTAAGTCGCGTCCTATATTCCGCGCTACGGGCCCTTATTCTCCAGGTTCGCCTTGTTGATCTCGATCTTGGCCCCGGCCCTGAGGCTGGCCAGATAGGCGGCGTAGTCCTGCTGCGCCGCCTGCCGCGCCAACTGCTCCTGCAGGCTTTTCTCGCGCGCCGCGTCGGCCGGCGGCGCGTCGATTACGCGCGCAATCCGGTAAATGCCGTAGCCGCGGTCGCGCAGTTCCACCCCCAGGTACGCGGGCAGCTTGCGCGTATCGGCGCGGAAGATTGCCTTTAACGCATCCGGATGCACGGCCGGCTTGCCGTCGCGGCCGATGCTCTTGGCCGGGCCCCAATTCAGCCCTGCGTCCTTGCCCTGCTGCAACTCGGCGTACTTGGCCGCGCCAGCTTTGGTCGCAAATGCCATGCTTTCCTGCTCGATCAGTCTTTTCGCAATCTCGGCTTTGACTTCATCCAGCGGCCTCGCCGCCGCGGGTTTGTGCTCGATCACGCGCGCCACCAGCAGCGTGTCGGGACCGCCGTCCACCACCTCGGTGTTGTGCTTGCTCTTGAGCGAATCCGGGGAGAACAGCGCATCGAGCAGCTTCTGGTTGTTGAGCACGCCGGTCGCCGCGTCAGCCCTGCGGGTGAGCCATCCGGACGTTTGCATCTTGAGCTTGAACTTGTCGACGATCGGTTGCAGGCTGTCCGGTTGCTCGTAGGCGAGATTGGTGAAGGCTTCCGCGGCTTCGGCAAATTTCTTGCCCAGGCGCTGTTTCTTCAGTTCCTTTTCGATGTCGGCGCGCATCGCCTGGAAATCCTTGGCCGCGGCAGGCGCAGTGATCAGGATATGACTCGCCTGGCGCTGCTCGGGCTCGCCGTCCTTGGCCGGCTTGATTCCGCTGAGCTTGAGGATGTGGAAACCGAAATCGGTATCGACGATGCCGCTCATCTGTCCCTGCTTCAGCTTGAATGCCGCTTCCTCGAAGGGCTTGACCATGGCGCCGCGCGCGAAAAAACCGAGGTCGCCGCCATTGTCCTTGGAACCAGGATCCTGAGAATACTGCTTGGCCAGCGCGGCAAACTTGTCCGGCGCGGCGCGCAGTTGCGCCAGCAGGTCTTCGGCCTTCTTCTTCGCCGCGGCACGCTCCGCGAACTTGGCGCCTACGTTGCTATCGTACCAAGTGTGCAGCTCGGCCTCGCTCACCGTTTCCCGTGCGGCCAGCGCATCGGCGCTGAGCAAGACGTACTCGGCGCGCACCTGTTCCGGCAAGCGGAACTGCGCCAGATGGCCGTCGTAATAGGTCTTGACCGCCTCCGGCGCGAGCTTGACCTCGCCGGCGAACTGCTCGTAGGACAGCACCACCTCGGAAACCTCCCGTTGCTGCCGCTGAATCGCCAGCATGCGCCCGACCTGCGTCTTTGCCACCAGACTCGATTCGGCGACCGCGCCGTTAAACTGCTGCAACTCCACGTCCCGGCGCAGGCGCGCCTCGAATGCGACGTCGCTCATGCCCTGCGCGCGCAACAACGCATCGTAGCGCGCCTTGGAGAACTGGCCGTTCTCCTGGAACGCCGGCAGGCCGGTGATCATTTCGCGCAGTTGCTCGTCGGTCACGATCAGCTTGCTTTTGACCGACCTCACGGCGAGCAAACGCTGCTG
Source organism: Betaproteobacteria bacterium (assembly GCA_016234705.1). Taxonomy (GTDB): domain Bacteria; phylum Pseudomonadota; class Gammaproteobacteria; order Burkholderiales; family SG8-39; genus 2-12-FULL-64-23. Next base: position 1,761 of record JACRAS010000185.1, read on the forward strand.
TATCAATCCATCGAGCAGCTCGGCGCGCTGTTCCGGCGTATCCAGCAGCGCTGCGTCGAAGTTGCGGCCGAGCAGCGAGCGCAGGCGCTCCTGCTGGTCGCGCTGCGCCTGGGCGAACTCCTGCAAGGTGATTTTCTGCCCGGCGACCTCGGCCAGATCCTGCACCGTGCCGGAGCCGCGTTGATAGGATTCGATTCCCCAGAAGGCGAACGGCAGCGTGATCAGGGCGAGCATTATCTGCACCAGTCGCTTGTTGTTGTGTATCAGATCGAACATGATGTCTCGTCAAAGATAAAAGGCAAAACGCAAATCAGCCTCGACCTGGAACGCCAGGCGCGCGTCCTGCAACAGCCCGCGGGCGTATTGCGCGGGTGGTCCACAAGCTAAAAAGGCGAACCCCTGTCTGGGTTCGCCTTTCGTTATTGGCGGAGTGGACGGGACTCGAACCCGCGACCTCTGCCGTGACAGGGCAGCATTCTAACCAACTGAACTACCACTCCGGCGATACGGTACAGCCTGGTGGGTGCTGAGAGGCTCGAACTCCCGACATTCGCCGTGTAAAGGCGACGCTCTACCAACTGAGCTAAGCACCCTTTTGGACTTAAACCTGGGGCGCTCGCGCCCAAAAAGGGCGTCAGTTTAACGCATTTTTTAGTGCTTTGCCAGCGCGGAATTTCGGCACGCGCGCGGCCTTGATCTTGATGCTTGCGCCGGTGCGCGGATTGCGCCCGTTGCGCGCTGCGCGCTTGCCCACATAGAAAGTGCCGAACCCTACCAGCGTCACCATCCCGCCTTTCTTCATCGAAGTCTTGATTGCGCTCACGGTCGCGTCCAAGGCGCGTCCTGCGGCTGCCTTGGAGATGTCGGCCGTCTTGGCGATTTGATCGATCATTTCGGATTTATTCACGTTGAACTCCCTCTTTGTTGATTGAGCGTCGCGCTAGGGGCAATAGGAAAGTGGGAAATTGGGAAATTGGAACAGATGTGCCGTTTGTGCAAAGGCGTGACCGCAATCTTACCGCAACCGCCGACTGCGATAGGATCTTTATAGCAAGCGCCATTCCCGCGTGTCAAGCGCTTTTCCTTGGAACCCCGTTGCAAAATCAATTTTGCAGCGGGCCAATCCAGGGGAGCATGAGCAAGGGATACCTCCCGTCATATTCAAATAGCTTAGCGATCGGCGACTTGTCAGTGCGTAATGATTCCGCTTACCGGTTGGCCGTCGGCGGCGGGCGTAATCGGGGCGACATCCTCTTTCTTGGTCAAGGCCTCGGGTCTGCGCTCGAGCGCGAGATCGAGCACCTGATCGATCCACTTGACCGGCAAGATCTCCAGGCGATTCTTGACGTTGTCCGCAATCTCGGCGAGGTCCTTCACGTTTTCTTCCGGAATCAGCACCGTCTTGATCCCGCCGCGGTGGGCGGCAAGCAGCTTTTCCTTCAGTCCGCCGATGGGCAAGACCTCGCCGCGCAGCGTGATTTCGCCGGTCATCGCCACATCCGCACGCACCGGGATGCCGGTGAGAATCGACACCATCGCGGTGCAAATGCCGATGCCGGCGCTCGGTCCGTCCTTGGGCGTGGCCCCCTCGGGCAGGTGGATGTGCAGGTCGATCTTCTGGTAGAAATCCTCGGCGACGCCGAGCTTGGCCGAGCGGCTGCGCACCACGGTGAGCGCGGCCTGGATCGATTCCTGCATCACCTCGCCCAGCTTGCCGGTGGTGATGCTCTTGCCCTTGCCCGGCATCACCACCGCTTCGATGGTCAGCAGTTCGCCGCCGACCTCGGTCCAGGCGAGTCCCGTCACCTGTCCAACCTGATTTTTCTTTTCGGCGATGCCGAAGGCATACTTGCGCACGCCCAGGAACTTGTCCAGGTTCTTCGCCGTGACCACGATTTTGCTGTCGCGGCTCTTGGTCACCAGGGTCTTCACCACCTTGCGGCAGATCTTCGAAAGCTCGCGCTCCAGACTGCGCACCCCCGCTTCCCGGCTGTAGTAGCGGATGACGTCGCGGATGGCCGACTCGGTGATCGACACCTCGTCGAGCTTGAGCCCGTTGTTCTTCAGTTGCTTGGGCAACAGATAGCGCGTGGCGATGTTTATCTTCTCGTCCTCGGTGTAGCCCGACAGGCGGATGACTTCCATGCGGTCGAGCAGCGCCGGCGGTATATTGAGGGTGTTCGCGGTGGCGACGAACATCACCTCCGACAGATCGTACTCGACCTCGACATAGTGGTCGACGAAAGTGTGGTTCTGCTCCGGATCCAGCACTTCGAGCAGCGCCGAAGACGGGTCGCCGCGGAAGTCCATGCCGAGCTTGTCCACCTCGTCGAGCAAAAACAGCGGATTGCGCACGCCGATTTTGGCCATGTTCTGCAGGATCTTGCCCGGCATGGAACCGATGTAGGTGCGGCGGTGCCCGCGGATCTCCGCCTCGTCGCGCACGCCGCCCAAGGACATGCGCACGAACTTGCGGTGGGTCGCCTTGGCAATGGATTGGCCCAGCGACGTTTTACCCACGCCGGGGGCGCCGACCAGGCACAGGATGGGGGCCTTCACCTTGTCCACGCGGCTTTGCACCGCCAGGTACTCGACGATGCGCTCCTTCACCTTCTCCAGGCCGTAGTGATCCGAGTCGAGGCTCTTCTCCGCCGCGGCTATGTCCTTGGAGATCTTGCTGCGTTTTTTCCAGGGCAAGCCCGCCAGTCTGTCGATGTAGTTGCGCACCACGGTGGCTTCCGCCGACATCGGCGACATCAGGCGCAGCTTCTTCAGCTCGGCCTCGGCCTTCAGGCGTGCGTCCCTGGGCATGCGCGCGGCCTTGATCTTCTTCTCGATTTCATCCAGATCCGCGCCGTCCTCGCCTTCGCCCAGTTCCTTCTGGATGGCCTTGACCTGCTCGTTCAGGTAATACTCGCGCTGGCTTTTCTCCATCTGGCGCTTGACCCGGCCACGGATGCGCTTTTCCACCTGCAGGATGTCGATTTCGGTTTCGAGCTGCCCCAGCAGGTGCTCCAGGCGCGCCTTGACGTCGAACATCTCCAGCACCTGCTGCTTTTGTTCCAGCTTCAGCGGCAGGTGCGCGGCGACCGTGTCCGCCAGGCGCCCTGCCTCCTCGATGCCGCCGAGCGAGGTCAGAATCTCGGGCGGGATTTTCTTGTTCAGCTTCACATACTGGTCGAACTGGGTCACCAGCGCCCGGCGCATCGCTTCGACCTCGTTATTGTCGCTCGCGTCCGCCGGAACCGGGCGCGCCATGGCCACATAATGACTGCGCTGGTCCTCGATTTCCTTGATCACCGCGCGCTGGCTGCCTTCGACCAGCACCTTTACCGTGCCGTCAGGCAGCTTCAGCATCTGCAGAATGTTGGCGATGCAGCCGATCTGGTACATGTCGTCGGCCGCAGGCTCGTCCTTGGCCGCGGATTTCTGCGCCGCCAGCATGATGCTCTTGCCCGCTTCCATGGCGATTTCCATGGCCTTGATCGATTTCGGACGGCCGACGAACAACGGTATCACCATGTGCGGGAAGACCACCACGTCGCGCAGCGGCAGCAGCGGAAACTGGGTCAAATCGGAGGAATATTCAGTAGCGGACATGGCGAAACCTCGAGGGGGTATTTGCGAATAAGATGGGCGCGGGGGACATTAGTTCAACCCCGCCGGCGTTCTCAGGAAAGAGAACCTGCGACCTTGGGCGGGTCGGAGTAAATCAACAGCGGCTTGCCTTCGCCGCGGACCGTCGGCTCGTCGATGACCACCTTGCTTACATTCTCCATGGTCGGCAGTTCGTACATCGTGTCGAGCAGCACCTGCTCGAGAATGGAACGCAAGCCGCGGGCGCCGGTCTTGCGTGCAAGCGCTTTCTGCGCAATCGCCGACAGCGCTGCAGGACGTATTTCGAGATCGGCTCCCTCCATGCCGAACAACCTCTG
>JACRAS010000187.1 GCA_016234705.1 Betaproteobacteria bacterium
ACGGTCGGCATCGACATCGGCTCGGGCGTCGTCAAGACGGCGCTGTTCAAAACCGAGGGCGGCAGGAGCGAGTGGCTCGCCCGGCGCGTCGAGCGCATCCGCCGGCGCGACAACCTGCAGCTGGCGAAGGCAGGTTACGACGAGGTAATCGAGGAAGCGGGACTCAAACCCGCCGACGTCGATTATGTGGCCACCACTGGCGAGGGCGAGAACGTCAAGTTCGCCACCGGGCATTTCTACTCCATGACCACGCACGCCCGCGGCGCGATTTTTCTCAACCCGGAGGCGCGCGGCGTGGTGGACATCGGTGCGCTAAACGGCCGCGCCATCTACATCGACGAGCGCGGCAAAGTGCTTGCCTACAAGATGACCAGCCAGTGCGCCTCGGGCTCCGGCCAGTTCCTGGAAAACATCGCGCGCTACCTCGGCGTCGCGGTCGAGGAGATCGGGCCGCTGTCCAAGTCGGCGCATACGCCGGAAAAGATAAGCTCGATTTGCGCCGTGCTGGCGGAGACCGATGTGATCAACATGGTCTCGCGCGGCATCCCCACACCCGACATTCTCAAAGGCATCCACCTCTCCATGGCCTCGCGCCTGGTGAAGCTGCTGAAGGTGACGGGCATCATGAAGGACACCGTGCTGCTCACCGGCGGCCTGGCGCTGGACGTGGGCCTGCTTCTGGCGGTACAGGAAGAACTCGTCAACGAGAAGATAACCGGGCTGACCGTGGTCAACCACCCCGACGCGATTTGCGCCGGAGCGATCGGCGCGGCCTTATGGGGCGCGTTCAGGCATGGCAAGCTGCGCGAACTGCGGCAACGCGCCGCGGCTTGACTCTATCAACGATTCTTGAAAAGAAACCATCATGGCCCTGCTCATCAACGACGACTGCACCGCCTGCGACGCATGCATCGAATCCTGCCCGAACAAAGCCATTACCGCCGGCAGCCCTTATGTCATCGATCCGCACCTGTGCACCGAGTGCGTAGGCGCCGAGGGCGAGCCGCAATGCATGCCGGTGTGCCCTGCCGACTGTATCGTCCCTCACCCGGACTACCGCGAGAGCAAGGAACAATTGCTGGAAAAGTACAAAGGCCTGCACGGCTGAACGACTCGTTATCGGCCGGTCGGATCGGGCCGGTACCAACGCGCCGTAAGATTGAAGCGTGAGTGTGAACGGCGGGAAACGACCCTGACCAGCCCCTCAACTTGCCACAGCCTGGATGTCCGGAGTAGACCCTGAGCAACCCTTCGTGCCAAGTTCAATGGGGCGTTTTTGTCGCGCGCGTACTTCGCCGCCTTGAAGTGTATTGCCGCTGCGAGTGGATGCCACCGCTCTGTTATTATCCGGGACGGCGTACTTTGATTGATTAGTGCATTGAGCAAGAAAGTCATCTATCTTTTCCGGCTCGAGTCCGGGGTCGGACACCGCTTCGATGTGGAATTCGATCGCCCCCCTGCGGGCGGTGACCTGCCCGAGTGGACGCGCCTCGAGGCGGATAAATGTCCGCATTGCCCGCTGCCCAACGCTCCGGACGCGCATTGCCCGGCAGCCGCAGATCTGGTGCCGCTTGTGGAGAAATTTTCCGCGCTGTCTTCGATAGACCGAATTGATGTGCACGTAGTGACCCCGCAATACGAAGCACGCAAGCGCACCGATACTCAGACTGCCCTGCGCGCCTTGATGGGGCTGATCCTTGCAACCGGCGCATGTCCGATACTGGGGCGTATGCGGCCGCTGGCGCATATGCATATGCCCTTCGCCACCACGACCGAAATGGTGTATCGCATCGTCTCGATGCACCTTTTCGGTTGCTTCCTGCGTGGTGAACCCGTGGGATTGGACGGGCTGGACGGATTTTTCTCCGATATCGATCGGCTCAACCACGCCTTCTTCGGCCGCCTGAAACGTGCGGTGCAACGCGACGCCGGCATCAATGCGCTCGTCGCGCTGCACTCGCACAGCACGCTGGCCAGTCTGTCCATCAAACCGGAGATGGAAAACATCCGCGTCTGGTTTCAGCAGACGCCGGCGGGTGATCCGGGTGAGATTGCGCCGGGACACAGAAACGGAGCTTGAAGCCGTTGACAAGCTTGGTTGGAACTATCAACGGTGCCTTAGTTGGTTCAGCATATCAGAGACCCGCACCTGCCGCAGATTCGTCTGAAAGAGCTTCATCGCCAGCGGAGCATCGATACGCATAGAATAGCGTACTGATGCGCCCCGGCGCGGCGGAAAGACGATGTACTACGGAGAACGCCTCAACAGCTTCACCCATCTCGCCGGCACGGTGCTCGCGGCCGCCGGCGCGCCGGTGCTGATCGTCCTGGCCGCGCGCAGCGGAGATGCGTGGAAAATCGTCGGCTGCAGCATTTTCGGCGCGGCCCTGTTCCTCCTCTATTGCGCTTCTACCCTTTACCACAGCGTGCGCGGACGCGCGAAGGCCATCCTGCGCAAGCTCGATCACTGCTCGATCTACCTGCTCATCGCCGGCACCTATACGCCGTTCGCTCTGGTGACCCTGCGCGGACCATGGGGCTGGACCCTGTTCGGCCTGGCTTGGGGACTCGCTGCCATCGGGATTGCGCAGGAATTCGTGTTCGGCAAGGGCGCGCGCCGCTTGTCGATCCTGATCTACGCCGTGATGGGATGGATGGCCGTGGCGGCGCTGGGTCCGCTCGCCGCAGGCCTGGGCGCGCCCGGGCTCGCGTGGCTGCTCGCGGGGGGGCTGCTCTACAGCGGCGGCATCGTATTTTATCTGCTCGATGAGCGCGTGCGCCATTTTCACGGAGCCTGGCACCTGTTCGTACTAGGAGGCAGCGCGGCGCATTTCATTGCCATCGCATTCTACGTAATCTGAGAACGATGGCGGTAACGGACGGACGCCCCCTTCCTGTTGTGGGAGGCCGGCTCCGGACTCAGGCGAGCCGCTTGACGAACCCCAGGCGCTGGCTCGCCGCGAAACCGGCGCGGTAGAAAAATCCGAGCAGACCGAAGTCGTCGCGCGCGACTATCGTCTCGACGCGCTCCACCCGCAGCGCCTCGAGGTTGACGAACAGCTGCGACAGCAAGGTAGTGCCGATTCCGGCGCCGGTGAAACCGGGGTCGACGCCGATGGTGTCGATTACCGCCACCGGCTCGGTGCGGCCGAAATCGCCGAAGTCGACACTCGCCATGACGAAGCCGGTCACGGAGCGATCCTGGTGCGCGACGAGCGAAACGCGAATCGCCGAGTCGAGCAACGCTTCGTCCACCAAGCGGCCGATATAGGCGCAGCGGTCCCGCTCCATGATGTGCCGGTCGATGCGCGCGATGTCGTCGAGGTCCGTGCGCTCGAGCGAGCGCACGTCGGCGCGGTCGCGCGCGAGCGCCTCGAAATCGTTGGTTTGAGGCGCGCCGTAGTCGATCTCGGCGCTGAAGCGATGATGCTCCGGGGCCAGGACCTTTTCCGCGTCGCCACTGCCGATCCGTCCGCGATGGATTGCACAATCGATGATCTGGCTGCCGCCGAGATTGAAGCCGGCGTGGTCGAGAAAACCCAGCATGCCGTGGTCGTTCCACGGCGCATGGGTACGCACTTCGCGGATGCCATGCTCGCGCGCATGGGCCTGCACGGCGCCGAGCAGCGCATCGCCGTAGCCATGCCCCTGCTCGCCCGGCCGCACGCTGATCACCTCCAGCTGCAGCGCCGGCTCGACGCGGCCGAATTCGCCTTCGAGCTTGCGTGCGAGGACATAGCCCTCGAACACGCCATCCTCCTCCGCCGCGAACTGGGTATGCAGGGCCGGCGCGCGCAGCGCCGCCTGCAGCCTGCGCTCGAAATAGGCGCGGCGCGGGCGGCCGGTGATCTGCGCGTCGATCTCTACCACCGCGTCGAGGTCCCGCGCGGCGAGCCGCCGCAATTTGACGCCGGAAAGAGGGCCTGCCTGTGCGCGTTCCGCCATGATGTTCTCCTTTTCTTAGAGCCCGTAGCAAAAGTCATTTTGCTACGGTCCGATTTAGGGGAGCACGAGGGGAGGCGCCCCGGAGGTCTCGATCCCCCTTGAGGGGAAAGTCCCCTCGGGGGATATCCCCTCGTATCGTTAAAAACTCCTACCCCGCCGCGTACGCGCCGAACAGCTCGCGATCCGTGTTCTCGTCGAGCAGCTTATCCAGCAACGGCAGCAGGGCGCCATCTTCCTTTTGCGCATGCGAACCGAGGCTTTCGCTGAACTCCAGTGCCAGGGTTTTCATGGCCTGCCATTGCTGCGACTGCGATCCTTCGCCGAGCGCCCGGCGCAGCAGTCCCGCGAGCGGCTGCGCCCCGGCGCTCAAGCAAGCGACGCCAGAGCCGGACTTCGGCGGATTCTGCATTGTACGGACTCCGTTCAGTGCCGCTCGATCGGTCGGATGCCTCGCTTTATCTAGTGCCGCGCACCGGCAGATGCGGCAATGCGAAACCCTGATTGTAGGCGGCGCGCGTGATCAGCGCAAACTTGAACTGCCATCCTGTCGCCAGCGCGCCGACACCGGCGAATAGCAGCGCGATGCGCGCAATGTCGGCCGCGAGCAAGCCGGCGAGCAACAGCGCCAGCGGTGCGATGGTGCCGAATTGGATCAGGATTTTTCCCGCCCGGTCGAGCGCCGCCAGCGCCGGACGCGCCGCGCTTTTTGCCACGCTGCCGCGGTAGATCGACCAGGCCAGTCCGCGCCCGACGAGCGCCAGCGAGAAATACGCGAGCACGCCCCTTGCCGGCGTGTCGAACAGCGCGGCCAGCGCGACGAACAAACCCGCGCCTTCGGCGAGCGCGGTGGTGAAAATCAGCCATGCGAGCGCCGGCACGCGCCACGCGGGTATGCCTTTGGCTGCCTGCAGCATGCGACCCTGGCAGTAGGCGAAGACCAGCGCGGCCAACGCAGCCGCCTGCGCCAGCGCCTGGCTGCCCAGCCATGCCGCGGACAGCCCCAGCGCGAACACCGCGCCCGCCGCGAACGATTCACGCGTCATCCACGAAGTGAACGGGTTGAATCCGACATGGATCGCACGCAGCGGCCGTCCGATCTCGAACCAGACCGAAATCAACCCGGCCCCGATCAGCGCCATCCCGAGCACGATCTCCGCCCGCAGTGCGCCGCCGGCCAGGCCGGAGAAGGCAGCGACCACCAGCAATCCCGCGCCGGCGCCGCCAAGAATGAAATTCAAGGCGGCGCGGAAATCCCAATTGCTCTGGTGCCAGGGTTTCGGTCCGAATTCGTAGTTCACGCTTCCTCCTTCCTGTCCCAAAGGTAGTAGAACCCGGGCCCGGTGCCGAGCGCCTCGTGCATGCGAAAATGCTGGTTCTCCGCGAGCAACCGGGACACGTTGCTGTGCGGATCCTCGATGTCGCCGAAGCTCAGCGTCTGCGAGATGCAGGCGTTGACGCAGGCCGGCGTGGCTTCCGGGTCAATCCCTGGAGTCAGGCCTTTTGCCATGCCGGCATCGATGCGATCGACGCAGAAGGTGCACTTGGTTGCCACCGCGAGACGCTTGGGATCGAAGCCCTGCTTCTCCGCCGCCGTCGGCTCGCCGGCCTCCGTCGATCGCGCG
>JACRAS010000188.1 GCA_016234705.1 Betaproteobacteria bacterium
CGCGCCAGGCCTTCGGCGATGGCGGTCTTGCCCACGCCGGCTTCGCCCACGAGCAGCGGATTGTTCTTGCGCCGCCGGCACAGCGTCTGGACCACCCGCTCCAGCTCGCGTTCGCGACCGATGAGCGGGTCGATCTTGCCCACCAGGGCCTGGGCGTTGAGATTGAGAGTATAGGTTTCGAGCGCGCCGTGGCTGCCTTGCTCGTCCTGCTGCTCCTCGCTGGTCTCCGGCTTGCCTCCCTGTGTCTGGGGCGTCTTGGTGATGCCGTGCGAGATGAAGTTGACCACGTCCAGCCGGGTGATGCCCTGCTGATGCAGGAAGTACACCGCGTGCGAGTCCTTCTCGCCGAATATCGCCACCAGCACGTTGGCGCCGGTCACTTCCTTCTTGCCGGAGGACTGGACGTGCAGGATGGCGCGCTGGATCACGCGCTGGAAACCGAGCGTCGGCTGGGTGTCGATCTCCTCGGTCCCGGCCACCGTCGGCGTGTGTTCTGCGACGAACCCGCCCAGGCTCTTGCGCAACTCGTCGATGCTGGCGGCGCAGGCGCGCAGCACCTCGGCAGCGGTGGGGTTGTCCAGCAGGGCGAGCAACAGGTGCTCGACCGTGATGAACTCATGGCGCTTCTGCCGCGCTTCGACAAAGGCCATGTGCAAGCTGACTTCAAGTTCCTGCGCAATCATTCAGTTTCCTCCATCACGCATTGAAGCGGATGTTGATGCTGGCGGGCGAAGCTGCCCACCTGCTCTACCTTGGTTAAGGCGACGTCCTTCGGGTAAACGCCGCATACCCCCATGCCTTCCCGGTGCACCTTCAGCATCACCTGTGTCGCTTGTTCGCGGCTCAGGCTGAAGAACGTTTGCAGCACCACAACCACGAATTCCATCGGCGTATAGTCGTCATTCAACAACATCACCTTGAACAGCGGCGGCGGCTTGACCTTGGCCTTTTTCGCCTCTAAGACGGTGCCTTCACGCGCCCGGTATGCCATACTCGCCCACCCACCTAAACACTATGCCAGATTCTTCGCTCAGTCAATTTACTTTGGACTATAACGCGCGACGTGGAGTTTCGCCTGACCTTGCATTATCGCCCGAAAATCGCCCGAGAAAGCTCATTCGTTGAGTGTAATCCTAATCGCTGTCGCGCTGCGGCGCAATACTCCTGCAGGCGGCGCGTTCGATCATGCCAGCGCGGCGCGGGTCCGGTTCGCGGTAGCAGAAAAGCCGTGTTCACGCCAGCTGCAGGGGCAAGGAGGTTTCTTTGCCGCGGACGAAATAACAAGAACGGCCGCAGGCGTTGTGCCTGCGGCGGTTTTCCCTTCGCGCCTGGGCGAACGGGACCGCGCCGGCGCTGAAATGCACAGCGCTTAGCGCATGTGTTCGATCAAGACCTGGCCAAAGCCGGAGCACGACACCTGCTTCGCGCCGGTCATGAGGCGCGCAAAGTCGTAGGTCACGGTCTTGGCGTTGATCGCCTCGCCCATCGCCCTGATGATCAGATTCGCGGCTTCGGCCCAACCCATGTGGCGCAGCATCATCTCGGCGGAGAGGATCTCCGAGCCGGGATTGACATAGTCCTTGCCCGCATACTTCGGCGCGGTGCCGTGGGTGGCTTCGAACATGGCTATGGTGTCGGACATATTGGCGCCGGGCGCGATGCCGATGCCGCCCACCTGCGCCGCCAGGGCGTCGGAGATGTAGTCGCCGTTCAGGTTAAGCGTGGCGATCACGTCATATTCTGCCGGACGCAACAGAATCTGCTGCAGGAAGGCGTCGGTAATTACGTCTTTAACCACGATCTCCTGGCCGTTCTTGGGGTTCTTGTAGCTGGCCCACGGACCGCCGTCGATCAGCTTGGCGCCGAACTCCCTTTGTGCCAGCGCGTAGCCCCAATCGCGGAATGCGCCTTCGGTAAACTTCTGGATATTGCCTTTGTGCACCAGTGTGACCGACTTGCGCTTGTTGTCGATCGCGTACTGGAACGCCTTCCGGATCAACCGCTCGCTGCCCTCGCGCGAAACCGGCTTGATGCCGATGGCCGAAGTCGCGGGGAAGCGGATCTTTTTCACCTTCATTTCGTTGATCAGGAAATCGATTACCTTCTTCGCCTCGGGGGTCTCTGCCGCCCACTCGATGCCGGCGTAGATGTCCTCCGCATTCTCGCGGAAGATGACCATGTCGGTCTTTTCCGGCTCCTTGACCGGGCTGGGCACGCCGGGGAAGTAACGCACCGGCCTCAGGCAGACGTACAGGTCGAGCTGCTGGCGCAGCGCCACGTTGATGGAGCGGATGCCGCCGCCGACGGGCGTGGTGAGCGGCCCCTTGATCGACACCACGTACTCCTTGGAAATCTCCAGGGTTTCGTCCGGCAGCCAGACGTTTTCACCGTACACCCTGCACGATTTCCCGCCGGCGTACATTTCCATCCACGAGATTTTGCGCTTGCCGGCGTAAGCCTTGGCCACCGCCGCATCGACCACCTTGATCATGACCGGAGTGATGTCGACGCCGGTCCCATCGCCCTCGATGTAGGGAATGATCGGCTGGTCGGGTACTTCAAGGGAATGATCCGGCCGGACGCGGATTTTTTCGCCTATGCCCGGGACTTTGACGTGCTTGTAGCTGGTCATGGGAGCTCCTCTGACAGGGATGGAATTGGAAGGGGGGTTGACAACTCGGAAAGGGGTTGACAACTCTTATGTCTTATATATGATACACGACACGCGTACAAGTCAGACTGATATTTTACTCTGGTTCACGGCAGGGTTTGACCGCTGCGTGCACGCCTGTTCTGGAGCGAATTGCGGCCATGCACCAATTTTGTGAAACGAGCTTTCGCGATACGAAAAATCTTAATAGAGTATGTCTTTAATACGTTGTTTTACTGAATTTTAATGCATTTGTTTTTTATGTTGCGTAGCACCAAAAACATCGATATGATGAAACAGTAGATCGTGCGGGAGTGCCACTCCCGTGTTCAAGCCGGGCCGATGCCAACCGCGTCGACGACCCGGCAGGCGGCCGGCTACGATCCCGTGCCGTCAGATGTGGCGCGTCCAAACAGGGCGACGCATGGCGGGAAGGCGAGAGTCTCTCACCCAATCGGGTCTCTTCGTCCGCCGACATAATCCAGGCGCATGATGCGCTCTGCCAATAAACTTTTTTCGAGAGGAAATCATGAATCGTCGAGAGCAGGAAATCGCCAAGATCAACAAAGATTGGGCCGAGAATCCGCGCTGGAAGGGCGTCAAGCGCGGCTACGCCGCGGAAGACGTGTACCGCTTGCGCGGTTCGGTGCAGATCGAATACACGCTGGCCAAGCGCGGCGCGGAGAAGTTGTGGAAAATGACGCAGGAGATGCCGTTCGTCAACTCGCTCGGGGCGGTCACCGGCAACCAGGCGCTGCAGCAGGTGAAGGCCGGGGTTCCGGCAATCTACCTGTCGGGCTGGCAGGTGGCGGCGGATGCCAACGACAGTCTGTCCATGTACCCGGACCAGTCTCTGTATGCCGCAACCAGCGTGCCCACGGTGGTGAAACGGATCAACAACGCGCTTGCGCGCGCCGATCAGATCCAGCACATGGAAGGCAAGGGCGATATCGATTTTTTCGCGCCCATCGTGGCCGATGCCGAAGCGGGCTTCGGCGGAGTGCTCAATGCCCATGAACTCATGCGCGCCATGATCGAGGCGGGCGCGGCCGGCGTGCACTTCGAAGATCAGCTCGCTTCGGTGAAGAAATGCGGCCACATGGGCGGGAAGGTGCTGGTGCCGACGCAGGAGGCGGTGCAGAAGCTCGTGGCCGCGCGGCTCGCCGCCGACATCATGGGCGTGCCTACGGTCGTGCTGGCGCGCACCGATGCCGAGGCGGCCAACCTGGTCACCTCCGATATCGACGAAAACGATAAGCCGTTCCTTACCGGCGAGCGTACCGCCGAGGGCTTTTACCGCGTCAACAACGGCTTCGAGCAGGCCTTGTCGCGCGGCATTGCCTACGCCGAATATGCCGATATGGTGTGGTGCGAAACCGGCACGCCGGACCTGGACTTCGCCAGGAAATTCGCCGAAGGCGTGCAGAGGAAATATCCGGGCAAGATGCTCGCCTACAACTGCTCGCCCTCGTTCAACTGGAAACGCAACCTCGACGACGCCACCATCGCCAAGTTTCAGCGCGAGCTCGGCGCCATGGGCTACAAGTTCCAGTTCATCACCCTGGCCGGGTTCCATGCGCTCAACTACTCGATGTTCGAGCTTGCATACGGCTACGCGCGCAACAACATGACCGCCTTCGTCGAGCTGCAGCAGAAGGAGTTCGCGGCGGCCGAAAAGGGCTTCACCGCGGTCAAGCACCAGCGCGAAGTCGGCACCAGCTATTTCGACGATGTGACCCAGGTGGTGCAGGGCGGCAAGTCCTCGACCACGGCCTTGCACGGATCGACCGAAGACGAGCAGTTCTTCGACACGGCCAAGCAAATCAAGGCCGCCTGAGCGCCAAGATCGGGCACCCGACCCTGCGCCTGATACACCGGGCGGGGTAGGGCCATGGACGCTGGAGGGCCTCGCCCCGGGGCAATGGCGCGAGGCTGCCGTGCCCGAAAAATGGGCATAGCTTGTCAACCACGGTGCCTCAGCCGGCGTTATTGCCGGTGACATCGCATTTTCTTGCCTGTCGCCCACCTTCAACTACCGAGAGGAATATCCATGAACAAACTGATCTCCGCCCTGGTTGCCACCCTGTTCGCCGCTGCGAGCGCCACCGCTTTTGCGCAAGCTAAACCTGCTACGCCCGCGACCCCGGCGACCCCGGCTGCGGCGCCTGCCGGTCCGGCTGCCAAAGCCGAAGCCCCCAAAGCCGAAGCCAAAGCCAAGGCCGAAGCGCCCAAAGCCAAAGCCAAGAAAGCCAAAGGCAAGAAGTCCAAAAAAGCCGCGAAGTAATTTCGCTTCTCGTCAAAAGGCAGGGTTCATCCCTGCCTTTTTCATTGTGCGCCCGGCAGGGCGCACAATGAAAAAGGGGGCCCGAATGGGCCCCCTACATTCGTGCCGGCCAGGCTGATTACAGGCCGCCGTTCTGCTGCGCCACCATGCAGTAGAGCATCGGAATCGAGAGCATGGTGTTGAAGCGCGAGGTGAGCATCGCCAGGCGTGCGGCCTTGGCCTTTGCATCCGCTTCGACCGCTACGATGCCGAGCGCTTTCTTCTGGTTGGGCCAGATAATGAACCAGACATTGAATGCCATGATCAGTCCGAGCCACATGCCGATCGCAATTGCGGTGAACGGGCGCGCGAACGTGAGCAGAGCGCCGAGATAACCGTCGTACATGCTGGCGAGGAGCAGGCCGGTGACGACGGTGGAGAGCGCGGCCCAACGGAACCAGAACAATGCGGTTGGCGCGATGACCTTGCCTATGGCCGGTTTCTGCTCGTCCGGTATTTTCGGCATGGACGGAATCTGCACGAAGTTGAAGTACCAAAGCAGGCCGACCCACATCACGCCCGAGATGACGTGCAGCCAGCGCATGAGGAACGCACCCCAGGCATGGTCGTAATGGATTCCGCTGCCGGCGGCAAGTATGAGGACGATGACGAGGACTACACCCGCGGCGACACTGCGTCCCAGCGACTGGAAAATTGCGCCCATTTCAAGACCTCCGTTTAGGTTGATTTAGCTTGGCCGCCGACAGGCGGCCTCCTGATGCGGGCTTGAAGTTTAGCACACGCCGCCGCTGCCCGGTGCCGACGCGCAGCTTAGCGGCGCGTGCGCACGATGCGCGACTCCGCGCCTCCTTGTGAGAACGTGATATCGACTACGTCGCCCGGCGAAAGTGTGCCGGCGCTGCGCAGGATGGCACCCGAGCTATCGCGGACCACGCTGTAGCCTCGTTGCAGCACCGCTCGTGGGTCGAGGTGAGCGAGGTGCGCGCCGAGTGCGCGTATCTCGGCCTCGGCACGCCCGCTGCGATTGCGCCATGCCAGTGCCAGGCGCGCGCGCGCCGCGGCGACGCGCCGGTTCCATTCGAGCAGGGGCGGCAAGGCGGCGTGCCGGCGCGCTCCGAGATCGAGCAGTTGCCAGCGCTGTCGCTCCAGCACACGTGCGCAGGCGATGCGCAAGCGCTGCGCGAGCTGCGCCAGCAGTTCGCGCTGGTTCTGCAGCCTTTGCCCCGGATGCACCATGCGCCGAAGCAGTTGGTCGACATGCTGCATGCCGTTTTCCATTTTGCGCGCAACGCGGCTGCTCAGGTCAGTGCGTAGAGCGGCGATGCGCACGATCAGGTCGGCGCGCGCCGGGCTCGCCAGCTCGGCCGCGGCGGTCGGGGTGGCGGCACGCCGATCAGCCACGAACTCGGCGATAGTAAAGTCGGTTTCATGGCCGATCCCGGTCACGAGCGGGATGGGGCAGGCGTGAATCGCGCGCGCCAGGACTTCGTCGTTGAACGCCCACAGGTCTTCGATCGAGCCGCCGCCGCGGCAGAGGATGAGCACGTCGCATTCTTTGCGCTTTGCCGCGGCGGTAATTGCCGCCGCGAGTTGCTGCGCCGCACCTTCTCCTTGCACCTGCGCCGGATAGATGATCACGGGAATGGAAGGATTGCGGCGCGCAAGCGTCGTCAGCGCGTCGCGCAATGCCGCGGCCTGCAGCGACGTCACGATGCCTATGCGGCGCGGATAGACGGGCAGCGGCTTCTTGTGCGCGGCATCAAACAGCCCTTCTTTGCCCAGTTTGTCGCGCAGTCTCAGAAAGGCTTCGAACAGCGCGCCCTGGCCGGCGCGGCGCATGGATTCCACGTTGAGCTGGAAATCGCCGCGCGCCTCGTACAAGGTGACCAGCGCGCGCACTTCCACCCTGAGTCCCTCGCGCGGCTCCCAGTCGAGATATTGGCCGCGGTTGCGGAACATGACGCAGCGCACCTGCGCCAGTTCGTCTTTGAGGGAGAAATACAGATGCCCGGATTTGGCGCGGACGCAATTGGAAATTTCGCCGGCCACCCACGCGAGCGGATAACGATGTTCGAGCAGATCGCGCACGCTTCGCGCCAACGCGGAAACCGTAAGGATCTCCGCAGGGAGGGGGCTGGAAACCCGCGTCAAATCTGGCTCTGAAGGCATGTCGGGATATTACACTATCCACAGCAAGGCCTTGCGCGCGGACTGCTCGTTTATTGGGCAAACTGCTCCCGTCTGAAGATTTCGTAATAGCTTGTTTAAAAATGAAAAAAAAGACTGTTTAAATTGTGGGCAGCGGCAAAAAAGCCTTTTGTGCAGTCCACTTAAGTTCATTTTTGGCAAACTATGCACAACTTTATCCACACAAATTGTGGATAAACTTTGAGCCTGATTCAGGCTTCCCGGCGCAGGTCTGAAAACGGCGTCGCACAACGCGCTTTGCGTGCGACGACGCGCGTGTCGGACGGTTGGGCCGGTACGACGCAGCCGCTGCACGAGCCGGCGTGTAGGCCTGTGTGTAAGCCTGTCGTGTAAGCCTTGCTGAAAAGTCCTACAGAAGCTAAAGTGACGGCGGCAAAAAATTTCAGGAGGATTAATTGTTTGCGCTCATCACCGCCGCAGGCTGGCCGGTTTATCCTTTGTTGATCGCATCGATCATTGCGGTAGCCTTGATTATCGAGCGCCTGATGATGCTGCGCAAAGAAAAAATCGTGCCAGCCGATTTGTTCGGCAGGGTGGTCAACGCCTACCGGCAGCACGGCGTGAATGCGCAGATGCTGGAGCAACTCGCCAAGGATTCGCCGCTCGGCCAGGTGCTGGCGGCCGGTCTGAGAAACCACAAGAGTTCGCGCTATGTGATGAAGGAGGCGATCGAAGAGGCGGGGCATGCCGTGTCGCACGAGTTGGAGCGCTTTCTCACCACCCTGGGCACCCTTGCTACGATCGCTCCGCTGATGGGTTTGTTCGGCACGGTGGTGGGTATGATCGAAATCTTCGGCTCGCAATCGCCTTCCGGAACGAACCCGCAGGTGCTGGCGCACGGCATTTCGGTTGCGCTTTATAACACCGCGCTCGGCCTGGTGATCGCGATTCCGGCGATGATCTTCTACCGCCATTTCCGCGCCAAGGTCGAGAGCTTCCTGGTCGACATGGAGCAGCAGGCGAGCAAGCTGGTGGACCTGGTGCACGGCGAGCGCCTCGACTTCGACGCCAAGTCGCAACAGTCCCCCGATAAATCATGAATTTCCAGCGCTTTCAGGCCAGGGAAGCCCTGGAGATCAACCTGATTCCGCTGATAGACGTGCTGCTGGTGATCCTCATTTTCCTGATGATCACCACTACCTATTCCAAGTTTGCCGAATTGCAGATCAACCTGCCCAGCGCCGATGCGCAGAAACAGCTTGAACGGCCCAATGAAATCAACATCACCGTCAACGCCGGCGGGCAATACACTCTCAACCGCAGGCCGGTGGCATTTCGCGACGCAGCTGGCTTGTCCGATGAGATGCGCCGCGCCGCGGGCGAGCTCAAGGATCCGGTGGTGGTGATCAGCGCCGATTCCAATGCCACCCACCAGTCGGTGATCCACATCATGGAAGCGGCGCGGCTGGCTGGCTACGGCCATATTTCATTCGCCACGCAGACCCAAAGCAGGTAAGCCGCGGCCACGGTCCTCGCCGGGGAGTGCATGAAGTGGGAGGCAGCTTTCCCGAACAGCACTGGTATCGCCTGAGCGCGCTGTCGCTTGCGTTGTGGCCTGCCAGCCTCGCCTACCGCCTGCTGCTGGTGCTGCGCCGGCTGGCTTACCGCAGCGGCGTCCTGCAGGCGGTGCGGCTGCCGCTGCCGGTGATCGTTGTCGGCAACATCGTGGCAGGCGGAACCGGCAAGACGCCGCTGGTTCTCTGGCTGGCCGCGATGCTGAAAAAGAACGGATGGAAACCCGGGATTATCAGCCGCGGCTACCGCGGCAGCGCCGCGGCGCCGATGGGGGTTGCCGCTTCCAGCGCAGCCGACGTGGTGGGCGACGAGCCGCTATTGCTGGCGCGCCATAGCGGCTGCCCGGTTTGGATCGGGCGCGAACGCGCCAGGGCCGCCTCGGGCCTGCTCGCCGCCCATCCTGAATGCGATGTGCTGATACTCGACGACGGACTGCAGCACTACCGTCTCGCGCGCGATATCGAGATTGCGGTGGAGGATGCGCGCGGCATCGGCAACGGTTTTCTATTGCCCGCGGGGCCGCTGCGCGAGCCGGCGTCGCGCCGGGTCGATGTCTGGGTCGCCAACGCGGCTCCCTGCGGGACGCATCAGCCGTGTTTTCGCATGGACCTGCGCGGCGACACCTTCGGCCGCGTGGCCGCAGCGGAAGCGAGCGCGCCGGCTGCGGCGTTCGCGGGAAAGCGCGTGCACGCCGTGGCCGGCATCGGCAACCCGCAGCGCTTCTTCGATCACCTGGCGCGTTTGGGCCTGGCGACGGTCAACCACGCTTTTCCCGATCACCACGTGTACACGGCGAGCGATCTGGACTTCGGCGATTGCGAAGCGCTGCTTATGACCGAGAAGGATGCGGTAAAATGCGGAGCGTTCGCGCGCGAGTTCTGGTACGCGCTCGAGGTCGAGGCCGAGCTGGCCCCGGCATTTTCCGATTTCATCCTGGCGAAGCTAAATGGACTCAAGACTGCTTGACATCCTGGTGTGCCCGATCTGCAAGGGGCCGCTGCTCTACCGCAAGGCCGAGCAGGAACTCATCTGCAAAGCCGACCGGCTGGCGTTCGGGATACGCGACGGCATTCCGGTGATGCTGGAAGACGAGGCACGCAAGCTCGATCCGGCCGAAGAAATTCAGCCCTAACGCCGGTCCGCGTGAAGTGCCACTGCAGGTGCCTGCTTTGGTGAAAAAGCGGTTAACCGCGGAGGGTGCGGAGGTCGCAAAGGAAACGCGATAAGGAAACACCTCCGCGTCCTCTGCCGTAATAATTCCGGCCTCAAATGATCACTCTGCGTCAACTCACGCTGGCGCGCGGCGGCAAGCTGCTGCTCGAAGGCATCGACCTGACTCTTCACGCCGGCCAGAAGATCGGCGTGGTGGGGCCGAACGGCTGCGGCAAATCGAGCCTGTTCGCGCTGCTGCTCGGGGATCTGCACCAGGAAGCGGGCGATCTGGAACTCCCCGGGCGGCTTACCATCGCACATGTGGCGCAGGACATCCCGGCGAGCGAGCAGGCGGCGATCGAATACGTCATCGATGGCGATGCGCCTTTGCGCGCGCTCGAGCAGGAGCTCGCGCGCGCGCACGAACGGGACGAGGGCGAGCGCCTCGCCGCGCTGCACGAAGCGTTCCAGCACGCTGGCGGCTATGCCGCGCGCAGCCGCGCCGCCAGCCTTATGCACGGACTGGGGTTCGCCGCGGGCGAGCTCGCGCAAGCGGTGGATGCCTTCTCCGGCGGCTGGCGCATGCGCCTGAAGCTCGCGCGCGCGCTCATGTGCCGCTCGGACCTGCTGCTGCTCGATGAACCCACCAACCACCTCGATCTGGATGCGGTGATCTGGCTCGAGCAATGGCTGCGCGATTACCCCGGCACGCTGCTCGCGATTTCGCACGATCGGGATTTTCTCGACGGTACCGTCGGATACATCCTGGCGATCGAGCAATGCCGGCTGAAGCTGTATCCGGGCAACTACTCCGCCTTCGAGGAGCAGCGCGCGATGCAACTGGCGCAGCAGCAGGCGGCCTACCAGAAACAGCAGCGCGAGATTGCGCATTTGCACGCGTACGTCGAGCGCTTTCGCGCCAAAGCCACCAAGGCGCGCCAGGCACAGAGCCGGCTGAAGGCCCTGACGCGCATGGAACTCATCTCGCCCGCGCACGTCGATACGCCATTCGATTTCCGCATGCGCGAGCCGCTCGCCGGGCCCGATCCCTTGCTCACGCTGGAGGGCGCCGCGGCCGGCTATGGCGCGCGCACGGTGCTCGCCGATATCAAGCTCGGTCTAGCGGCGGGCGCGCGCATCGGGCTGCTCGGCCGCAACGGCGCGGGCAAATCGACCTTGATCAAGCTTTTGGCGGGAGAGCTTCCGCCGATGAAGGGCACGTGCCACGAAGGCAAGGGCCTGGCCATCGGCTACTTCGCCCAGCACCAGATCGACGTGCTGCGGCCGGACGAATCGCCGCTGCGGCATCTCGCGCGGCTCGATCCGCGGACGCGCGAGCAGGAACTACGCGATTTCCTCGGCGGTTTCGATTTCCGCGGCGACATGGCGCTAGCCCCGGTGGCGCCTTTTTCCGGAGGCGAGAAAGCCAGGCTGGCCCTCGCCCTGCTCGTGTGGCAGCGGCCGAACCTGCTGCTGTTGGACGAGCCGACCAACCACCTGGATCTGGAAATGCGCCACGCGCTCACGCTTGCGCTGCAGGAGTACGAAGGCGCGATCGTGCTGGTATCGCACGACCGGCACCTCTTGCGCACGACCGCCGACAGCCTGTGGCTGGTCGCCAACGGCGGGGTGCAGCCTTTCGACGGCGATCTGGACGATTACCGCGACCGGCTGCGCCAGCGCGAAGCGGGCGCCGGAGCCAAGGAGCCGGCGGAAACCACGCGCAAGCAGCAAAAGCGCGACGAAGCCCTAGCGCGCAACCAGCGCTATGCGCAGAAGCGGCCGTTGGCGCAGCGCCTGGCCAAGCTTGAGCGGCGCATGGCCGAACTCGAGCGCGAGCGCAAGCCGCTGGGACTATGGCTGGCCGATCCCGAGAGCTATGCCGACAAGGAAAAGCTGCAGCCGGCGCTATTGCACGAGGCGGCATTGCGCCTCGAGCTCGAGCGCGCCGAGGAAGAATGGCTTGCGCTGCAGGCCGAGCTCGAGCAACTCGATTAGTTCAGGGTCTTCGGCGCGGCCGCGTCGCCGGGGACCATCATGGACTGCAGCGCCGGCAATTCCAGCACGAGATTCCAGTCGGACTTGGCCACGGCGTTCTGCAGCAGCTTGCAGAAGGAATGCAGCAGGGTGTCGTCCAGGGTCAGGTGTATGCCTTGGCCCTGCTGCGGCAGCAGGCCGAGCACCTGGTTGCCTTCGCCGTCCTTGCTCGCCCGAATATTCACCACAAGAATCGGCTCGGCGCCCAGCGGCATCTCGCGCGGTATTTCCTCGAAGGGTTTGGCAAAATCGGCGCGGCTAAGCGCTTGCTCGTGTTGCATGCCGACCAAGGCGTTGCGCGCCTGCGGGTTCCTCTGCCGCGCGATTTCGGGCGAAGAGCGCACCATCTTCACCAGCAGCGGCCATAGCAGCCGCAGAGCGCGCCGCGTCAGCCACAGGCGCACCTCCAACTGATTGTCCGTGCTCACGCGCAGCAGCAGGCGGTCGTGTTCTGGTATGAAATCGAGTTTGAGCTGGTGCAGGCGCATGGTGAAAATTTGATCCTGTATCGGCGGCCGCAGCACTCGCGGGTGCACGGCGCCAGCCTTTATCTTAATGCCGCGGGCACCGCCGCCGCAACGGCTTGCGCGTTACGCTTGCGCGTTACGTAGTCTAGCTGCCATGGCGCTGCAAGGCCCATGCGACGTGCTCGCGCACCAGCGGCGATGGATCGTCCGCGCGGGATCTCAGTGCACCGACCACGGCGGTGCTGGTGGGCGCATTGCCCAGACCCACGGCGAGGTTGCGCGACCAGCGCTCGAAACCGATGCGGTGGATGGCGCTGCCGGCCATGCGCTGGCGGAACTGGCGCTCGCTCCAAGCGAACAGGCCCACAAGTTCGGCATCGTCCAGGCCGTGGCGCACGCGAAAATCCGGCTCGCCGCTCACTTCGGCGTAGCGGTTCCAGGGGCAGGCGAGCTGGCAGTCGTCGCAACCATAGACGCGATTGCCGACGAGCGCGCGCAATTCCGGCGGAATGGCGCCTTTCAGCTCGATGGTGAGATAGGAAATGCAGCGCCTTGCGTCGACCCGGTAAGGGGCGACGATGGCGCCGGTCGGGCAGATGGCTAGGCACTTGCTGCAACTGCCGCAATGATCTGCGACCGGCGCGTCCGCCGGCAGCGGCAGGTCGGTGTAGATTTCACCCAGGAAAAAATACGAGCCCGCATCGCGCGAAAGCAGCAGCGTGTGCTTGCCGCGCCAGCCCAGGCCGGTTTTTGCCGCCAGCTCCACCTCCATCACCGGCGCCGAGTCGGTATAGACGCGGTGGCCGAAGACGCCGATTTCACGTTCGATGCGCCGGGCAAGCCGTCGCAGCCGAGCGCGCATCACCTTGTGGTAATCGCGCCCGGTGGCGTAGCGCGCGACATAAGCTTTGTCCGGTGATCCGATCACCGACCAGCCCTCGGCGGCCTGCGGTTGGTAGTTCATGCGTGCGCTGATCACCCTCAACGTGCCGGGGCGGAGTTCGGCCGGGCGCGCGCGTTTCAAACCGTACCTTGCCATATAATCCATCTCGCCATGAAAACCGGCCGCGAGCCACTCGGCGAGACGGCCTTCGGCGGCGGTTAGATCGATGTCGGCGATACCCACCGCCTGGAAGCCGAGTTCGATCCCCCATGCTTTAACGGCGCGGGCAAGAAGGGCGTAATCGTAATTCGAGGCTGTTTCCGACATGGCTCATCATAACCACAGCATGCTTAAAATGCATTTGCCCGACGAAGCCGCGACGCGCGCGCTGGGCGCGCGCCTGGCGCGGGTGATCGAGCCGGGCCTGTTCGTCTATCTGCATGGCGACCTGGGCAGCGGCAAGACCACGCTCGCGCGCGGCCTGTTGCGCGGCCTGGGCTATCAGGGCCGGGTAAAAAGCCCGACCTATACCCTAGTTGAACTTTATACGGTTTCTAGGTTAAACTTGTACCACTTTGATTTTTATCGTTTCCGTGAGCCAAAGGAATGGTGTGATGCGGGCTTCAATGAATACTTCAACGACGCCTCGGTGTGCCTGGTCGAATGGCCGGAAAAGGCGGCCGGACTTTTGCCTGTGGCGGACCTCGGGATCGCGTTCGCGTTCGCCGGCGACGGGCGTGACCTAGAAATCCGTGCCGGAACCGAAAGTGGCGAAGCATGTTTAAACCGACTGATGCAAATGCCGCTCTGAACGGTTCCGCTTCCGGCGGCGAGCCGCCGCTCACGCGATGCTTCAATCGACTGGTTCCGGCTGCGCTTGCGCTGATGGCTTTCGCGGGCGGTGCCGGCGCGGCAGACCGTATCAGCGCAGTGCGCGTCTGGCCCGCACAGGAATACACTCGCATCACCATCGAGGCGGACAAGCCCATCCGGCATGAGTTACTGCTGGTGAAGAACCCCGAGCGCCTGGTACTCGACCTGGAAAACGTCGACCTCGCCAGCGTGAGGCAGGAGATTGCCGGCAAAGTCCTGGCCGACGATCCCTACATCGGCCAAATGCGGGCCGGCCGCTACAAACCGGGCGTGGTGCGCCTGGTGTTCGACCTCAAGACCGAGGTCAAGCCGCAGATTTTCTTGCTCAAGCCCGTAGGCGAGTACGGCCATCGCCTGGTGCTGGATGTCTACCCGCCGGTGCCGGCCGATCCGCTCATGGCGCTGTTGCAGAAGCCGGAAGTGAAGGGCGAGGAGCAAAGCGCCGAACCCGCGCCATCCGCCGCGCAGGAAGCGCCGAAGTTCGCGGTGCGAGCCGAGCCTGCGCCCAAAGCGGAAGCGATTGCCAAAAGCAAGCCGGTGGTGGCGCGCCTGATGACCATCGTCGTCGACGCCGGGCACGGCGGCGAGGATCCGGGCGCCAAAGGCCGGGGGGGCAGCCGCGAGAAACACGTGACCCTCACCATCGCGAGGAAGCTCAAGGCTATCATCGACGCCGAACCCAATATGCGCGCCGTGCTCACCCGCGACGGCGATTATTTCATTCCCCTGCAGGTGCGCGTGCAAAAGGCGCGCAGGGTACAGGCCGACCTGTTCGTGTCGGTGCACGCCGACGCCTTCATCAAACCGCATGCGCGCGGCTCCTCGGTATTCGCCCTGTCCGAGCGCGGCGCCACCAGCACCGCGGCGAAATGGCTGGCCAAGCGCGAGAACGATGCCGACTTGATCGGCGGGGTCAACCTCGACCTGAAAGACCGCTATCTGGCCATGACGCTCGCCGACTTGAGCCTGACGGCACAGATCAACGACAGCCTGAAACTGGGCAAGGCGGTGCTGTCCGAACTGGGCGGCGTCAATGCCTTGCACAAGCATGATGTCGAACAGGCCGGCTTTGCCGTGTTGAAGGCGCCCGACGTTCCCTCGATCCTGGTCGAAACCGCCTTCATCAGCAATCCGGATGAGGAACGCAGGCTGAACGACGAGGCCTACCAGGATAAAATGGCGCAGGCCATTTTCAAGGGCATCAAACGCTACTTCGCCAAGAATCCGCCGCTGGCGAAGTCCAC
>JACRAS010000189.1 GCA_016234705.1 Betaproteobacteria bacterium
GTCGTTAGTTAAAGTCCACCCCTTCCGCCACCCGCCTTCGCCCGCCGAAGCGAGCGGGCTATGGCGGGCAAGCCCTTCGAAGATTTCGCGTAGGCGGGCTTCTGCGGGCGTAGCTCTCGCCTAATCCCAGAAAAACTCTATCGGCAGCAGCGGTCCGCCGCGCGTGCGGCATTGGCGCTGGCAATAGCGGTCGCATTTGTCGGTGAGATTCAGGCAGCGGCCCTGCGCATCGCGTTGCAGGCATTCGGCCATGCCCCAGGCGCAATAGGAGCCGCATTCGCTCCAGCAGGCGCCTGACGACCATACCGCTTGCGCCCGCTCGCTGCGCGAGAACGGCAATTCCGCGCCGTGTGAATTGTAACGCCATGGCTGCATGTCGCTGGCGAAGGCGGCGCCCGTCATCGGCAACAAAATTGCCCCCAACAGCAGCGCGATCAGGACAAACTGGCGTTTCATGATGCTTTCCCGCTTGCCGACCTACGATAGCGCCGTCCGGTGCCCAACGGCAACGGCCCGGTGGTAACTTCCGTCACGCGGTATCGATTGCTAGTGTCGCACTGCGCCCCGAGGGGCGTTTTGTTTGATGGAGTACGTGGTGAACAGCCCCGCGCAGCAGTCAGCCGCCAGCGCGCAAAACCCCAGCCAGCGTTTCGGCACCGACGGCTTAGAACCGATGGTGCGGGCCAGTCTGCTCACCCGCCTATTCATGCGCGTGGTGGCCTTCGTCGAGCGGCTCAATGCCAGCCACAGCAAGGTCGGCAACCCGTCGATCTACGACAAGGCGGTGTTTCCCTGGGCGAAAGAGATCGAGCGCGATTGGCCGGCGATCCGTGCCGAGCTCGACCGCATACTCACACGCAAGGACGACCTGCCCGGCTTCCACGAGCTGATGATCGACGTGTCCAGCATCAGCCAGGACCGCGGCTGGAAAACCTTTCTGCTCTCGGGCTACGGCTTCAAGTCGCAGGCCAATATCAAAGCCTGCCCGGAAACTTGGCGCATCTGCCAGAAAATCCCCGGCCTGATCACGGTGATGTTCTCGATCCTGGAGCCGAACAAGCATCTGCCCGCCCATCGCGGTCCCTATAACGGCGTGCTGCGCCTGCATCTCGGACTGATCGTGCCGGAGCCGCGCGAGCAGCTCGGCAACCGCGTCGAGAACGCGGTCTACCGCTGGCGCGAAGGCGAAGCCGTGGTGTTCGACGACGCCTTCGAGCATGAAGCCTGGAACAGGACGCCGCACACGCGCGTGGTGCTGTTCGTCGACTTCATCAAGCCGCTGCGCTTTCCGGCCAATTTCCTCAATTGGCTGCTACTCAATCTGGCGGTGTTCACGCCCTTCATTCGCGAGGGCATGGACAACCAGAAGGCCTGGGAGAAGAAGTTCTACCAAGAGGCCGAAGCGCTGCGGAACCGGTAACCGCAAGCACGCAGCCCCGGACGTCATTTGCTATTTACCGCGCAGCAAAGGCCGTAGCTGCAGCTTGCCGGAAATCGAGTTCGGCACCTCGTAAACCGAGCCATAGGCCAGCACATGGCTCAACGCGATCAGCCGGTTTGGCAACTGCGGCGGCGGCGGAGTCTGGAACGAGTACGACGCCGGATTGTGGCAGAAGAAGCAGTTCACCACATTTCCGATCGGGGTATTCTTGGCGTTCTGCACGAAAGTCTCGGCCGTTCCGTTCGCCAAATTGACCGAACCGACGGCGTTGGTCTGGTTGCTGTTCAGATTATAGCTGTTGGGCAACATCCACACCGTACCGATCAGATTGTAATTGGCGAACAGCGACTGTGGCGGTTTTTGCCCAGCGAGGAAGCCCTGCGCTTGACCATTGAGCGCGATGATATTGCCCGGCCCGTTTGGTTGGTTCTCGCCGCCGGTCGCGTTTTCCAGCACGACATTGGTGACGGGAGTGAGCTTTTGCGTCTTTTCGTCGAGCTTGAGGACGGGCGGATCGAACGCCTGGTTCGCTTGCGAGAACGGCGTATTGGCTTTATAGAACGTGTAGCTTTTCGGATTCTTGCGGGTTGCCGAAGGCGTGAACGTATTGTCGGGCGTGGCCGGCGAATTCAGTTTGTGCTCGAATGTGCCCCACAAAAATTCGGGATGATTGACCGTGTGGCCGACGACGTGCAGGCCGACCAGCGCGACGGTCACGGTCGCGAACTTGCCGGGCACTGGGGCGATGGTGACCAGGCCGGGTGTCGTTGTGGTCGCCAGCACCGGGACTTGCGCCTGGGTCGTATAGGCGCCGGCCGGTGGCTGCTGTCCCTGGTCGAGCCGCAGCCAGGTGGCTTTAAACACGGCGGCGCCGACATCGAAGGAAGAGCCGGCCGGCTGGCTCTGATAACCGCCGGTCACGATCAGATTTTTCTTCGCCGTGTCGAAGTAGGACTTGTTCATGTGAACGGAGGCGTAGACCGGATAGCCGTTCTGCGAGACCAGCATGTTGCCGTCGGCCTCGACGATGGCACCCGCGCCTTCGGTAAATCCGGGAGAGCCGTGGAGGGTCAGGGCCCGAGCGGCGAGCACCAGCGGACGCACTCGTGTCGCGCCGGCATTTTCGTTTGGATCGAGGAGATCGGCCGGTACCGGCAGGGTCATGAAGCGCGGGACGCTCGCGCCTGACGGGTTGCTCATCAGTGCCGTCGCCCAGACGAACGCCTCCCAGGACCATTCATGGAAATTGCAGTCCGGGGCCGGAATGTTCTGGGTGTCCTGGGTGGGAAACGGAAAGGTCGGCGCCAAGTACCTGACGAGGCCTTCCGCCCACCCGGCCAGCGGACAGCCACGGGCGGGTTGCGGGGTCGCGGCGCGGGCGGCGTTGTCGACGGCACCGAAAAAACCAAGCGCGGCGATGGCCAGCGAGGCGATGAGCGAGCGAGGTTGTTTTGCTGTCATGGGCTGGTTGCCTCCCCAGTGCGCACAAACAATACTAGAATCAATTATCGTTACAACTACAAATATATGTGAGCGTGAAATGAAATTTAGCCGATCCTTGGGGAGGTCGTCGGGACACGTGTCTTGATCTCGCCCACTATCGCTTGTAGCCACTGCCTTGCATGACGCTCAGCAAAAATCCGTCAGGTTCCCCGGCCGCCGCGCCGAAGGTGAGCTTCGTCTCGCTCGGCTGCCCGAAAGCGCTGGTCGACAGCGAACGCATCATCACGCGCCTGCGCGCCGAGGGTTACGAGCTTTCGCGCCAGCACCAGGGCTCCGATCTTGTCATCGTCAACACTTGCGGCTTTCTCGACAGCGCCAAGGCGGAATCGCTGGCCGCCATCGGCGGCGCGCTGAAGGAAAACGGCAAGGTCATCGTCACCGGCTGCATGGGCGCCGAGCCGGAGAGTATTTCGTCCGCCTACCCGGATGTGCTGGCGATCACCGGTCCGCAGCAATATGAAAGCGTGGTCGATGCCGTGCACCGCGCGCTGCCGCCGCAGCACAATCCGTTCCTCGACCTAGTGCCGCCGGAAGGCATTAAACTCACCCCGCGGCACTACGCCTATTTGAAGATTTCCGAAGGCTGCAACAACCGCTGCACCTTCTGCATCATTCCGAAGCTGCGCGGCGATCTAGTGTCGCGCCCGGCCGCCGACGTGCTGCGTGAAGCCGAGAAACTGGTCGCCGCCGGGGTGAAGGAACTCTTGGTGATTTCGCAGGACACCTCGGCCTATGGGCTCGACCTCAAATATGCGGCGAGCCCATGGCGCGGCCAGGAGGTGCGCGCCAAGTTCATCGATCTGTCGCGCGCGCTCGGCGAACTCGGCGTCTGGGTGCGGCTGCATTACGTCTACCCCTCCCCGCACGTCGACGAGGTCATTCCGCTGATGGCCGAGCGCAAGGTGCTGCCCTATCTCGACATCCCGTTCCAGCACGCGGCGCCCGACGTGCTCAAGCGCATGAAGCGTCCGGCCGCGCAGGAGAAAACCCTGGAGCGCATCGCGCGCTGGCGCGAGCTCTGCCCCGACCTCACGCTACGCTCGACCTTCATCGTCGGCTTCCCCGGTGAGAGCGAGGCGGATTTCGAACTGCTGTTACAGTGGCTCGACGAGGCCGCGCTCGACCGCGTCGGCTGTTTCAAATACGAGCCGGTGCGCGGCGCCGCCGCCAACGACAGTGCGCCGCAGGTCGCCGACGAAATAAAGGAAGAGCGCTGGCACCGCTTCATGCAGGCGCAGCAGAAGATTTCCACCCGCCGGCTCAAGCGCAAGGTCGGCACGCGTCAACAGGTGATCATCGACGAGGTAGGCCCCACCGTATCAAAGGGCCGCTCGATGGCCGACGCACCGGAGATCGACGGCGCGGTCTATGTGGCAAGCCGCCGGCCGCTGCGCGTCGGCGAGATCGCGACCGTGAAGATCGAGCGCGCCGACGAATACGATCTGCACGGCAGCGCGGTCGGCTTCTGAAACGAAATCGCTATTTGCCTTCCTTCGCCAGCTCGTCCAGTCGATCGCGCGCCTCGCCGTGCGCCCATTCGCCGATGCGGTTCTTAGCGGGCAGCGCGAGCGAGGAATTATAATCCTCTTTCGCGCGCGCGATCTGGCCCATGTTCTGATAGAGATAGCCGCGCCGGTAATAGGCAGCCGCGTAAGTCGGATCGATGCGGATCGCCATGCCCCAATCGGCGATGGCGCGATCGCTATTACCCAAGCGCTGGAACACCACGGCGCGGTAGTCGTAGCCCTCGACATGCTGCGGATCGAGCTCGATCGCCCGGTTATAAATCGGCAGCGCTTCGTCGAGCCGGTCCATCACGCGCAGCCAGTAGCCTTGCGCGCGCAGGTAAAAGGCCAAGGTCTTGCCTTTGTGCTTGCCCGACC
Source organism: Betaproteobacteria bacterium (assembly GCA_016234705.1). Taxonomy (GTDB): domain Bacteria; phylum Pseudomonadota; class Gammaproteobacteria; order Burkholderiales; family SG8-39; genus 2-12-FULL-64-23. The sequence continues at coordinate 4,828 of JACRAS010000189.1, forward strand.
TGATTTCCCGCACGCAGGCGGCCAAGCCGCGGGCGTAGAAGTCTTCCCTCTTATAGTCGTCGCTGTTGGTCGAAAAACAGTTGCGCTCGTCCGCGCTCTGCGCGGCGGCCGGCGCTGGCGCAAGGAACCAGCCGGCAAGCGCGAGCGACACGATCAGCGTGCAAGCTTTCATGGACGACCTCCCTGATATTTTTTCAAATAATCACATCGCAATCGAAGGCCGTCAACGGGGGCAGCTATAATCTGTAAAACCTCGCAGCGTTGTCGTGCAGAACCGCGCGCTGTTCCGCCTCGGTATATTCCGCCAGCACCTTGCGATAGCTGCCGAAAAATTCGGCATAGCTCATATGCAGCTTCTCAAGCGGGAAATTGCTGCCGTAAATGGTGCGCTCGATGCCGAAAATCTGGATGGCGTCGCGGATCACCTGGCGCGCCTGCGAAATATTTATGCCCTGGCTATACATACCGAGCCCCGACAACTTCACATGCACATTGGGAAATGCCGCCAGCGTCGTGAGCGCGCCGCGCCATTGCTCGATGGCCTGCGGCGTGCGGTCGGTCAGCATGCCGGCATGCACCAGGATCATGCGCACATTGGGAAATGCCTTGACCA
>JACRAS010000190.1 GCA_016234705.1 Betaproteobacteria bacterium
ACGACCACCACGCGTCCGGTCTTGGCGACCGACGCGAGGAGCGTCGCCTTGTCCAGCGGCACGATGGTCCGCAGATCCACCACCTCGGCTTCGATCCCCTTCGCGGCAAGGTCCGCGGCGGCGCGCAGCGCGACCTGCACCATGAGAGAGGTCGCGACGATGCTCACGTCCCGGCCGCTGCGTTTCACGTCGGCCCGACCGAACGCGATGTCGTAATCACCTTCCGGTACCGCGCCCTTGACCTCGAACAGGCGTGCGTGATCGACAAAGATGGTCGGATTGGCCGATCGCGCCGCGGTCTTGAGCAGGCCCTTCACGTCGTAGGGCGAGGCCGGAAGCATGATCTCCAGGCCCGGCGTGTTCCACAGCATGGCCTGCGGGCTGTGCGAGTGCTGGGCGGCGCCGCCGCCCCGCAGGCCGTGCAGCAGATGAAATATGATCGGCACCGGCACCTGGCCGCCGGTCATGTAATGCACGTTCGCGGCCTCGTTGACGATTTGCGGGAAAGCGTTGAAGACGAAGCTCGCCGTCGCAATGTCGACGATCGGGCGCATCCCGGCCATGGCCGCACCGACTGCGGTGCCGCAAAACCCCGCCTCCGAGATCGGCGGGTCGAAAATCCGCGCGGGGAACTGCTCGCGCAGTTGGTCCATCAACACCCTTCTCGGGCTGAGCCCGAGAAAATAACTGCCGATCAGGCACACGCGTTCGTCGGCTTCCATGATTTCGCGCAAGGCCTCGACCTTGGCTTCGGCGTACGAAATTTCTCTCATTTCGCCCTCCCTCTACCGCGCAAATACGCCGTCGAACGCCGTCTCCAGCGCCGGATGCGGGCTGTCGATGGCGAAACGGACCGCTTGTTGCATACTCGCGCGCACCGCCGCATCGAGCGCGACGATGTCGCTCGTGCCCATCCGGCCCGCCTGCAGGATTTCGCGCGTGAATCGCAGCAGGCCGTCCTGGCTGCGGTGCCAGTCGCCATGGGATTCCGGAATCCGGCTCGGATCCCACGCGCAGCCGAGGTCGGTTTCGCCGGTGAGAAGATCGGGCCACAGCGGCCTGCTCCCGGGCCAGCGCACCGTCCTCGCCTCGATGAACGAAGCGCCTTCGCCTGCGCGCGCTTTTCGTATCGCGTCCTTCACGGCGCGATGCACTTCGCCGGCATCGGTGCCGTCCACCGCCTGCGCGGGAATTCGGAACGCCGCCGGCAGATCGGTGAGAGATCGCGCGGCGATGGTGGAACCGGGGAATCCGCCGGCGACGGCGCCTTCGCTGTTGTTCTCGCACAGGTAGATGACGGGCAGCGTCCACAGCGAGGCGAGATTGATCGCCTCGTAGAAGGCGCCTTCCTCCATTGCGCCGTCACCAAAGAAGCACACGCATACCGAATCCGAGCCTTTGTGCTTCGCCGCGAACGCGGCGCCAGTCGCCAACGGAACGACGCCTCCCACGACCGCCGAAGTCGGCAGCACGCCGAGTTCCCGCACGGTGACGTGCAGCGTGCCGCCTTTGCCGCTGTTGTAGCCGGTGGCGCGCCCCATGATCTCGGCCAGGACCCGCCCGGGGACGGCGCCGCGCGCGAGCACATGGCCATGGTTGCGGTGCGTCGTGAATATCGTGTCATCCGGCCGCAACAACGACAATGCCGGCGCGCCAGTGCACTCCTGGCCGATATACACGTGGAAGTGCCCGACGGATACGCCCGATTTCGTCGCCAGGATCAGCGCCTCCTCGAAGCGGCGCATCGTCAGCATGACCCGATAGAGCTCCACCAATTCAGCTTGCGGCAGGTCAGGCAACATGTTGTGTCTCCCCTTATCGTGGTTACCCGGCACCGCGACCGACGAGTTCGCAAACGGCGTTCACGATCCTGTCTTTGCCGGAAACGAACAGCTTTTCCAGCACCGAAGTCACGGGCACCGGTGCGAACGGGGCGGCGGCACGCGCGATCGGGGCATCCCGAGAATCGAAAGCCGCTTCCCGCTCTCTGCTGCGGGTCCGCATAACGTCTGCCATATGCGCTGCGCCTGACGTTAATACTCTACCATATTGAAAATCAAGACTTGATCACTCTTGAACTATTGCACTGTAATTCCAATTCTTATGGGTGACAAGCGTCAATTCGCGTTGTCTCCGGGATGGGAAGCAGCGCTCGATCTGCAGGGTGCCGGGCGACGGGTACGCCAAGCGCCGGGCTCTATCGCCCGCGCAACCCGCGCGCGATTGCGCGCAATGGCATCTCGCCGACATCGGCGGACGCAGGAGAATACATCGAGCTGCGGCGCCCTAACTTGCGCGGACGCCGCCCCGGCCGCGCCTATCGCCGTTTGCGCGCGGATGAAAAGCACATCCGCGCACAATCGGCGATCCCGTATAAAACCCCCGCGCTGTCCTTGTTTTTATCCATAACCTTGCTTTCTATGCGGATGCGCTTTTCATCCGCGCGGAAAACAAGGTTGGCGCGCGCGAGCGCGCAATGGCCGCTCGTGGCACGCGCCAGTACTCAAGACACCGTATCAAACGGCTGGCCGCCGCCGAAACTGGAATGCACCGGCACCGGCCCGCCCTTCTCCACTTTCACCGCGCAGTATTTGAACTCGGGGATCTTGCCGAACGGATCGAGCACCGGGTTGGTGAGCTTGTTCGCCGCCGCTTCGTAATAGCAGAACGGAATGAACACCGCGCCCCTGGGGGTGCCGGCGTCGGCACGCGCGTAAAGCGAGATCGAGCCGCGGCGCGAAGCCACCGTCACCACCTCGCCCGACTTCACGTCGAAGCCGTCGAGGTCGAGCGGATGAAATGACGCCATCGGCTCGGGTTCGATCGCATCGAGCACGCCGGCGCGGCGGGTCATGGCGCCGGTATGCCAGTGCTCCAGTTGGCGCCCGGTGATCAGCACCATGGGATAGTTCGCATCCGGCAGCTCGTCGGCGGAAATCAGGTCGGCGGGGACGAACCTGGCGCGGCCGGTAGCGGTGGGGAAATGCTCGGTGAACACCACCGACTGGCCCGGATCGCCCTCCTCCACGCAGGGGTAGGTCACCGCCGAGTCACGCTCGAGGCGCTCCCAGGTGATGCCGCCGATTACGTCCATGCCGGCGCGCATCTCGGCGAACACCTCCGACACGTGGCTGTAGTTCCAGGCGAGGCCCATGCGTTTGGCGATTTCCTGGATGATCCACAGATCTTCCTTGGCCGCGCCCGGCGGCTCGATGGCCTTGCGCCCGAGCTGCACCATGCGATCGGTGTTGGTAACCGTGCCGTCCTTCTCCGGCCAGGCGGTGGCGGGCAACACGACGTCGGCCAGATAGGCGGTCTCGGTGAGGAAAATGTCCTGCACCACCAGATGGTCGAGCGCGGCCAGCGCCGCGCGCGCGTGATCCACGTCGGGATCCGACATGGCCGGATTCTCACCCATCACGTACATGCCGCGGATTTCCTTTTTCTTCGCCGCGTGCAGGATCTCGACCACCGTAAGCCCGGGCTTGGGGTCGAGCTCGGGCGCACCCCACAGCTTGGCGAAACGCGCCCTCGCTTCCGGGTTGTCGACGCGCTGGTAATCCGGATACATCATCGGAATCAGGCCCGAGTCCGAGGCGCCCTGCACGTTGTTCTGTCCGCGCAAGGGATGCAGCCCGGTGCCGCGCCGGCCGATCTGGCCGGTCATGAGGGCGAGCGCGATCAGGCAGCGCGCATTGTCGGTGCCGTGCACGTGCTGCGAAATGCCCATGCCCCAAAGGATCATCGATGCTTTCGACGTGGCGTACAGCCGCGCGACTTCGCGCAGCGTACCGGCCGGGATACCGCAGATCGGCGCCATCATCTCCGAGCTGTACTTCTTCACGTTCTCGGCCAGCGCTGGATAACCCGAAGTGCGGTCGCGGATGAAGTCCTGGTTCACCAGCCCCTCGGCAACGATGACGTGCATGATGGCATTCAACATCGCCACGTCGGTATCGGGCTTGAACTGCAGCACGTGCGTGGCGTGACGCGCAAGCTCGGTGCGGCGCGGATCGGCGAGGATGAGCTTGGTGCCGTTCTTGACCGCATTCTTGATCCAGGTCGCCGCCACCGGATGGTTGGCCGAAGGGTTGGCGCCGATCACCAGCACCACTTCCGCGTATTGCACGTCGCTTACCTGGTTGGACACGGCGCCGGAGCCCACGCCCTCGAGCAGCGCAGCCACCGAGGAAGCGTGGCACAGCCGCGTGCAATGGTCGACGTTGTTGCAGCCGAAGCCGGTGCGCACCAGTTTCTGGAACAGGTAGGCCTCCTCGTTCGTGCCCTTGGCCGAACCAAAGCCGGCCAGCGCGTATCTGCCGTGCTGGTCGCGGATCTGTGCCAGTCCACCGGCAGCAAACGCCAGCGCCTCTTCCCAGCTCGCCTCGCGGAACGCGTCGCGCCAGTCATCCGGATCGACAGTGAAATCGCCGCGTTTGGGCACGCCCGGCTTGCGCATCAGCGGCACGCTCAGGCGCTGGCGATGATGCGCGTAGTCGAAGCCGTAGCGCCCCTTCACGCACAGGCGGCCGTGATTGGACGGGCCGTCGCGGCCCTGCACCTGCACAATCTCGTTGTCGGTTACGTGGTAGGTGAACTGGCAACCGACGCCGCAATAGGGGCAGACCGAGTCGACCGTCTTTTGCGCCGGCGCCAGCCCCGCGTTACGCGCCGGCATCAGCGCTCCGGTCGGGCAGGCCTGCACGCACTCGCCGCAGGCAACGCAAGTACTCGTCCCCATGGCATCGTCAAAATCGAACACGATTTTGGAATGTTCGCCGCGGAAGGCGTAGCCGATGACGTCGTTCACCTGCTCCTCGCGGCAGGCCCTGAGGCAGCGCGTGCACTGGATGCAAGCGTCCAGGTTCACCGCGATGGCTGGGTGCGAAATATCAGCCCTGGGTTGCGCGCGCGGCTCGAAGCGCGGCTTGCCCACGTTCAGCTTCTGCGCCCACTGGTCGAGTTCGGAATTGGGCGCATAGGCCTTGCCCGGCATATCCGAGAGCAACAGCTCCAGCACCATTTTCTGGCTGGCGACAGCACGTGCGCTGTCCGTAGTGACTTCCATGCCGTCCCTGGGCGTGCGGCAGCAGGAGGGCGCAAGCGCGCGTTCGCCCTTGATCTCGACCACGCAGGCGCGGCAGTTGCCGTCGGGCCGCAGGCCATCCTTGTAGCATAGATGCGGGATGTCGATGCCGTAGTGCGTGGCCGTCTGGATGATGGTCTCGTCGGCGCGGCCGACCACGGTCTTGCCGTTCAGCTTGAACTCCACCGGCAGCGCGGCGATTTCCTGTTTCGTGATTGCAGTCATAGGTTTTGCTCCCCGCAATCCATCACGCGATCTCCTGCGGGAAATATTTCATCACGCTGAGCACCGGATTGGGCGCGGCCTGGCCCAGGCCGCAGATCGATGCGTCGATCATCACCTGTGACAGTTCGGCCAGCAGCGCCTGGTTCCATTTCGGTTCGTCGAGCAACTTCAGCGCCTTGGCCGTACCGACGCGGCAGGGGGTACACTGGCCGCAGGATTCCTCGGCGAAGAATCGCATCAAGTTGCGCGCCGCATCGGCCGCGCGGTCGCGCTCCGACAGGACCATCACCGCGGCCGAGCCGATGAAGCAGCCGTAGGGCTGCAGGGTGTCGAAGTCGAGCGGGATATCGCCCATGGACGCGGGCAGGATGCCGCCCGAAGCGCCGCCGGGCAGGTAGGCGTAGAACGCGTGCCCTTCGAGCATGCCGCCGCAGTACTCCGCTATCAGTTCCTTTACCGTGATGCCCGCCGGCGCAAGGTGCACGCCCGGTTTGTTCACGCGCCCGGAGACCGAGAACGAGCGCAGGCCGTGGCGCTCGCGGCGGCCGTGGCCGGCAAACCAGGCCGCGCCCTTCTCCAGAATCTCGCGCACCCAGTAGAGCGTTTCCATGTTGTGCTCCAGCGTCGGCCGGCCGAACAGGCCCACCTGGGCCACGTAGGGCGGACGCAGGCGCGGCATGCCGCGCTTGCCTTCGATCGATTCGATCATCGCCGATTCCTCGCCGCAGATATAGGCGCCCGCGCCGCGGCGCAGGTGGATCGGCGGCAGCGCGCAGGGCGGATCGGCGCGCAACGCCGCGAGCTCGCGCGTGAGGATCGCGCGGCAACCGGCGTACTCGTCGCGCAAATAGATGTAGACCTCGGCGATGCCGGCGGTCCAGGCGGCGATCAGCGCGCCCTCCAGAAACCGGTGCGGATCGCGCTCGAGGTAGTAGCGGTCCTTGAACGTGCCGGGTTCGCCCTCGTCGATGTTCACCGCCATCAAGCGCGGCTCGGGCCCGGCGCGCACGATTTTCCATTTGCGCCCGGCCGGGAAACCCGCTCCGCCGAGGCCGCGCAGGCCCGAATCCTCCATCATCTGCGTCAGGTCGCGGTAGTCGCGTTTGCCGGCAAGGCATTGCCGCAGCATGCGGTAACCGCCGTTCCTGCGGTATTCGGTGTAAGCGATGTACCTGCCCGGTTGTTGCTTTAGCGCCTTGGCCGCGACCAGTTTTTTCACCCCGTCGAGGGTCGCGTGCGACAGCGCGTTCTGCCCGATCACGGCCACCGGCGCGGCGTCGCAGCGGCCGACGCAAGGCGCGGAAATCACGCGCACCTCGCGGCCGAGAATGCGGGGCAATTTTTCAAGCAGATTTTTCGCCCCGGCCATTTCGCAGGCGAGCGACGCGCATACGCGCACGGTGATCGCCGCCGGCGCCGCGACGCCCTCCTTGACCACGTCGAAATGGTGATAGAAAGTCGCGACCTCGTAGACCTCGGCCAGGGACAGTTTCATTTCAGCCGCCAGCGCGACCAAACGCGCCGCGGACAACTCACCGTAGCGATCCTGGATCTTGTGCAGGTGCTCGATCAACAGGTCGCGCCGCCGCGGCTCGTCTCCGAGCAGCGCCTGTACTTCTCTTAGCGCGTTCGGTTCGGGCGTGCGGCCCTTGATTGTTCCACGCAGCTTGCGCTCGATTTTGATCGGGATAACGACTTGATTCACAAATGCCCTCTCCATGCAAAACGAGTTTGCCCTCAAAACACTTGCGCTCTGCCCGGCCGCAAATCACGCCGGCAGCGGACTGCTGGATGACACAGGCCCTCCCGCCCCCGTTCTTGCGACTATTCAGATTCCGACACGCGCCTCGCGCCTACTTCAGAATCGCCTTGAGTGTCTTGCCCATTTCGGCCGGATTGCGCGTCACCTTGATGCCGCAGGCCTCCATCACGGCGAGCTTCTCCTGCGCCGTGCCCTTGCCGCCGGAGATGATGGCGCCGGCGTGGCCCATGCGCTTGCCTGCGGGTGCGCTGACTCCCGCGATGAAGCCGACCACGGGCTTTTTCATGTTGTCCTTCACCCACAGCGCCGCGGTCTCTTCATCCGAGCCTCCGATCTCGCCCACCATGATCACCGCGTCGGTTTGCGGATCGTCGTCGAACATTTTCATCACCTCGATGTGCTTCACGCCGTTCACCGGGTCGCCGCCGATACCGACGCAGGTGGACTGGCCCAGGCCGAGCTCCATCAACTGCCAGACCGCTTCATAGCTCAGCGTGCCCGAGCGCGAAACGACGCCGATGCGCCCGTTCTTGTGGATATGGCCGGGCATGATGCCTATCTTGATCTCCTCCGGCGTGATCACGCCGGGGCAGTTCGGACCGACCAGGATGGCCCGCTTGTTTTGCTTGCGCATGCGGTCCTTGATCTCGATCATGTCGCGCACCGGAATGCCCTCGGTGATGCAGATCACCAGATCCAGGTCGGCGTCGACCGCCTCCCAGATGGCCGCGGCGGCAAAAGGCGGCGGCACGTAGATCACAGAGGTGTTGACCCCGGCGTTCTGCTTCGCTTCCCTGACACTGGCGTAGATCGGGATGCCGTCGAAATCCTCGCCCGCTTTTTTCGGGTTGACGCCGGCGACGAAGCAGTTCCTGCCGTTGGCGTAATCGCGCGACATGCGCGTGTGGAATTGGCCGGTCTTGCCGGTGATGCCCTGCGTCACGACGCGGGTGTTCTTGTTGATCAGGATGGACATTTCGTTTCCCTTGTGTTCCTGGATACGAGGGGATCCGGGTGAGAAAGGAAGGGTCCCACCGCTTCCTTTGCCCCTCGTGTTCCCCTACTCTGGCGCTGTCACAAAAGTTCCTGTGACAGCGCTATGTTTATCTTACTTGCTTCACTTTTCCGCTATGGCGGCGACGATCTTCTGCGCGGCGTCGGCCATGTCGTCGGCCGAAATGATCGGCAGCCCGGAATCCTTGAGGATCTGCCGGCCCATCTCGTCGTTGGTGCCCTCCATCCGCACCACCAGGGGCACGGACAAATTGACCTCGCGCGCCGCGGCCACCACGCCCTTGGCGATGGTGTCGCACTGCATGATGCCGCCGAAAATGTTGACCAGTATCCCCTTGACCTTCGGGTTCTTCAGCATGATCTTGAACGCTTCGGTCACTTTTTCCGCGGTGGCGCCGCCGCCGACGTCGAGGAAGTTGGCCGGCTCGGCGCCGTACAGCTTGATCGTGTCCATGGTCGCCATCGCCAGCCCGGCGCCGTTCACCAGGCAGCCGATATTGCCATCTAGGGAAATATATGACAGGCCGAATTTCGATGCCTCGATCTCGGCCGCGTCTTCCTCGTCCAGGTCGCGCAACGCGACCAGCTCCGGGTGGCGGAACAGCGCGTTCGCATCGAAGTTGATCTTGGCGTCCAGCGCCAGCACGCGGCCGTCGCCGGTGAGCACCAGCGGATTGATCTCGACCAGGCTGGCGTCGGTGTCCCAGAAAGCCCGGTACAGCGCCTGGAGCACGGCCCGTGCCTGCGGCACCGACGCGGGGGGGATGCCGATTTTCGCCGCGACCGCGTCGGCCTCGGCGTTGTTCAGCCCGGTTTCGGGATCGACGAATACCTTGTGGATTTTCTCCGGCGTGTGCGCGGCGACTTCCTCGATGTCCATGCCGCCCTCGCTCGAAGCCATCAGGCACACCTTCTGCGTGACCCGATCCACCACCATGCCGACGTAGAGTTCCTTGTCGATGTCGGCGCCCTCTTCGATCAGCAGCCGCCGCACTTTCTGCCCCTCGGGGCCGGTCTGGTGCGTTTTAAGCTGCATGCCGAGAATCTGGCCGGCGAAGGTTTTCACCTCGTCCGGCGATTTCGCCAGCTTCACCCCGCCGCCCTTGCCGCGGCCGCCGGCGTGGATCTGCGCCTTCACCACCCACACCTTGCCCGCGATGGACTGCGCGGCCCGCACCGCCTCATCGACGGAAAAGCAGGGCACTCCCCGCGGCGTGGGCACGCCGTACTCGCGCAGCACTTCCTTCGCCTGGTATTCGTGGATTTTCACTTTTCGGTTCCTGGTTGAATCGCAATGGTATGATCGGGCAAATGCGGATGCACGGCATTGACCCAAGTCAATCGGCGCCAATCGGTGCCTGTCTTTGCTTCGCGCTGCCAGCCCGGATAATACACGGGTACGGACTCGCCGCCGGTATCGAGCGCGTGGTAGCGTCCGGGTGCTGTCGCGTTAACAGTCGAAGCGTCTATTCGGTTTATGCTGATCGCCTTTCCAAAAAAAGGTGCGAAATGTGACGCTTGATACATCATCGACGGCAATGCGATGCGTCGTTGTCTCCAACAGACTTGAAATTCAACGCGCGCCGCTGGAACGGCGCTACGCCATGCGCGGTGAATACGCGATCTTGCCAAGATGTGATCAGCCGTTTGAACGTGTGGATCGCCTGCATCAATCACCTTAGCCGCGCGACGGCAGCTCAACGATACCTGTGCCGAGTATGGACAATTCGTTGTCCTGATTACGTGCTTCCTGCTCAATCTCGACGAGATGGCGGCCATCTTCGATGAATTTGCGCTTTACCTTGCCGTTGATGAAGAGGATGTCGCCTTCAGGGTTGTGCCGGCGGATCTTGCAGCTTGCGCGGCGCAGGAAACCGTCGTCGCCCATCCAGTTGGTCAGGTGATGGGTGAGCCAGGAACAGCGCTCGGGACCGTAATCATAGGCGCCCGGCGCGCCCACCTCCAGCGCAAACTCTTCTTCCCAATGAACGCGCTCGGGACAATCGGGTATACCGAATCGATTCTTGATACCGAGTCCCGGATGCACGTCGATCATTTTCCAGGCCAGCTTATTGGCGCGAATGTAAAGCCCGCCCCATCCCTGCGCATACGCGATGAAGCCGGTGACCGTCATCGGTCCCTTTAACATCGCCGGCAGCGCCCCGCCGTCGGTTACGTCCTCCCAATAACGCTTCTTTGCTCCCCGTATCTCCTCTTTGGCGTAAAGGTTGTAAGCCTGCGCCAACTCTTCATCGGTATAACGGCGCGGCTCTCGCGCGCGCAATTCCGTGTACTTTGTCCCCTGCTCGCGAGCATGGTCGCGCTCGGTACGAAAGCACCAGCTGTCGGCATCGGCGACCAGGTCACCATGTTGATTGTAGAAGCCGACGTGGTAAGTCTGCTGGATGGCGCGACCTGCGAATTTGGTTTGGTGTTCGACCAGGTCCTTGAGCCACGCCTCGGTCGAAATCGTATCGTTTCTATGAATCGTCTTGTGCCAACACCACTCTGCGCCCGACCACATGGCGTGAACACCGGGAATGCCGCCGACATATCCCGAGATGATGCGATTTGTGCTGAACAGGAAACTGGGCAGGGCGATGATGCCGCCGTGTTTGGTGCCTGCCGCGTACTCCGGATCGCACCAGAGCGGGTTGTCGTCTCCGATCCCATGCGCGTAGTGGCGGATGTTGTCGCGCGTCGCTTCGTAGCACCACGGCTCCGCCATATCGCCGATCTTTACACCGATGCGCCGACGCAAATCGTCGAGACCTTGTTCCGTAATCTTTGGAAATTCGCGTTCAGTTCTTGCCTTTCTTGGCACGGCGTGCTCCTTCACTTCGGTCATTAGTTACCCTTGGTACAAGCGGCCTGCTCGCGCGCGCGCAGCACCTTGCGATTCACTTTGCCGGCAGGTGTTTTTGGAAGCGCCGTTACGAACGCGATCTGACGCGGATATTCGTGCTGGCTGAGCCGGCTGCGCACAAGATCCTCGATTTCCCGGGCAAATGTATCATCACCCGGACGGTTTGAGACCACAAAGGCTTTGACCACCTGGCCGCGCAACGGGTCGGGAACGCCGATTGCCGCGGCTTCCAGGACATCCGGGTGCTTGAGCACCGCGTCTTCAATCTCGACCGCGCTCATGGTCCAGCCGGCGGAGATGATCACGTCGTCCGCGCGGCCACCGTGATAGAAGTAACCTTCCTCATCGACACGGCCGAGGTCCTTGGTGGCAATCCAGCAGTCCCGGCGCCAGACTTTCAGTTCGCCGGTCACGCCGGGCGCACAAGGAACCCCGTTCGCGTCCTGCACTTCGACGCGGACACCTGGGACTGGCTTGCCAAGAGACCCTGGCTTGACCATGAAATCCCTCGCACCCGGATAACTGACCAAGATCACGCCAACCTCGGTCGTGCCGTACATGCTGCACACGGGGTGACCGAACGTCGTCTGGACGAACTTCTCCGTTTCGCTATCGATCGGCTCCCCCGTGAACGAAAGCTTCTCGAGGAAGTAGCGGTAGCGTCCGGCCACACCGGCATTTCGCATCATTCGGTAATGGGTCGCTGCGGCTGCCATATTCGTAAACCGATGGTCCTGTAACGCACGCAGAAGCCGCTCCGCGCTGAACTTGCCCGAGTACGCGCCTATGGTGATCCCAAGCGCCAGGGGCGCGAGCGTACCATGCCACAGGCCGTGCCCCCAAGCCGGTGAAGACGGGCAAAGAAACCGATCGCCGGGGCGCACGCCGGTGCCATAAAGCGCGGCAAGCATCAACGTGACGATGGACCGATGCGTGTGCTTGACCGCTTCGGGAAGCTCGCGCGTCGTACCCGAAGTATATTGAAAGATGGCAAAGTCGTCGGCTCGCGTATTCGGGATGAATCCAGAGGAATATCTCCCGAGGCCGGTCATGAATTTTTCATCAGCAACGACGACTTTGATGTTCCCGATCCCGGTCGAAATTTGCGCCTTGTCCAAATTGGTCACCAGCAACGCCGGCGAGCAGTCTTCGACACGAAGCCTGATGCCGTCCGGCCCAAACAGGGTGAACAAAGGAACCGCAATCGCGCCAAGCTTCATCGCGCCAAAAATGGCGACGTAGAACGGCCGCGACGGCTCGAGCATTACCGCAATTCGTTCGCCTGCCGCCACCCCTTCGGCTGCAAGGTAGTGCGCGAAACGCGACGACTGTTCGGCAAGTTCGCGAAAACTCAGAATCTCGTCGTGACCGTCGGCGTGCGCAATGATGACGGCAGTGCGCTCGCCGTCCACGTGGCGGTCGATGCATTCGTGTGCAATATTCAGGCGCGCGCGATTTCCATCGAATAGTTGCCACAGCTTGTCCGCGGAAAACTGCTTCTGCGCATCGGCAAAACCGGTGTAATCCGTTAGCTTTGTCATCGGTGATCTTCGCAACATATCGTTAATGTTTCGAACTGACTTAACCATAATATCTCGTGCGGCGATTGTCAAATACATCCATCTATTGTACCTGTACAATATTGTATCATTTGACTTCCATCCTAAACGGCTGCTTAATCGAGAAAATGAGAGCGCCCACTTCAACCTCAAGGACTTCCGTTGAAAGCAAGTCGCAAGGCCATGCGCGGCGAGTACGCGCGGTGCCCGCAGTAACTCGTGCGATCGCCATTCTTCGTCTTCTCGGAAGCAGCGCTTCACCGCTCGGGCTGAAAGCCATTGCGCAAACGCTCGATCTCGTTCCCAGCACCTGTCTGCACATACTGCGCGCACTAGTCGAAGAGAAGCTGGCAAAAGTGAATCCGTACTCGAAGCGCTATAGCCTTGACGTGGGGATGCTTCCCCTCGGGCGGGCAGTTCTCCGAAACAGCAGCTTTGCCACATTGGTTCAGCCGGAGCTCGATCGTTTATCCAAACGCTACGGTTTGACCGCAATCGGTGTTGAGATGCTCGCGCTGGAATACATGGTTGTGGTTGCGCTGTCGCGCTCACCGGCTTTGTTGGGGCTGCATGTCGATGTGGGTAGCCGGTTCCCCGCACTGATCAGCGCATCCGGCAGGTGCGTTGCCGCATTCGGAAACCATCCATGGAAGAAGATCGAGCAGCGCTTCCGCTCGCTTCGTTGGGACAACGCGCCCAAACTCGGCGTCTGGCGCAAAGAAGTGGAGTCGGCCAAGCGTAAGGGCTACAGCATCGATCGCAGTAACTACATAAATGGCATCGCCATCATCGCGGCGCCTGTTCTCGATGCGAATCAACATATGGCCCAAGGCATCGTCCTACTGGGGCTCGCCGAGCAGATCAATAATTCGGCCGCGATCTCCATCGCCCGCGACATGCGTGCAGCCGCGGAAACGGTGGCAAAGCAAATGTACTCTCACTGATGAAACCTATGGAAAAGACATTGACCCCCTTCGACCCTGCGTTTGCCGGCTGGCGACAACACGCTCTCGATGGATTTATCCAATTGGTCGGGCCGCTTTGGAGCAGGTGCGATGAAGGCGAGTGGAAATACGGATTGCTGACCGAGGCAAAGCATGCGAATCCCGCAAAGTGTGATCCATGGCGGTTTGCTGGCGACGCTCATGGACCACGCCTTGAGCGCGATTGCGCGGGAAGCGGCTGGACGCCTACCGTGCGTCACGATTCAACTCGACAGCCACTTTCTCTCGGCAGTGCAGCCGGGTAGCTTCATCGTTGCGCGCGGCCGCATCACTCGACGAAGCTCCACTCTGGTTTTCATGCAAGGAGCCTTGTCGGTCGAGAAGGACAAGGTAGTAACGGGAAACGCGATTCTGAAGATCATTAAGACGGCTAGCCGATGATGAGCTAGGGAAGCGCAAAGGGTGAGCCGCAAGCAGCAAAACGATGCGCCACCCGATTCATGGATTTCGGGCTCATTGCAAGACGCGGGGAAACGTCCCCGCTCCCCTAGATCGTGGACCCTCGGTAATTCTGAGGGCAACCTTTTTTTTCGATAGAATTGCCGCCATGCGCGCTCGCAGACGCAAGACGATATGAAGCACATCCTCGCCCTCGATCAAGGCACCACCAGCTCCCGCGCCATCGTGTTTGCCGAAGACGGCAGCGTGCGCGCCTTGGCGCAGCAGGAATTCCGCCAGATCTTCCCGCAACCGGGCTGGGTGGAGCACAACCCGGAGGAAATCTGGGCCTCGCAGCTGAAGGTCGCCCGCCGCGCGCTCGCGCGGGCCGCTCTGAAAGCGACCGACATCGCCGCCATTGGCATTACCAATCAGCGCGAGACCACCATCCTGTGGGAGCGCCAGTCCGGCCGGCCGGTGTATAACGCGATCGTCTGGCAGGACCGGCGCACCGCCGCTGCGTGCGACAGCCTCAAGCGTCGCGGCAAGACGCAGGCCGTGCGCAGCAAGACCGGCCTTGTGCTCGACCCGTATTTCTCCGCCACCAAGCTCGCCTGGCTGCTAGACGGCATCCCGGGCCTGAGGCCGCGCGCCGAGCGCGGCGAGCTCGCATTCGGAACCGTGGACACCTGGCTCGCGTGGAAGCTCTCCGGCGGTGCCTTGCACGTCACCGATGTCTCGAACGCGTCGCGCACCATGCTGTACGACATTCACGCCGGCGCCTGGGACGAGGGGCTGCTCGCCCTGTTCCGGATTCCGCGCTCGCTGCTGCCGCGGGTGCTGCCCTCTTCCCACCTCTATGGCGAGAGCGCAAAAAAAATATTCGGCGCCGCCATCCCGATCGCCGGCATCGCCGGCGACCAGCAGGCCGCGCTCTTCGGTCAGGGCTGTCACGCTCCAAGCATGGCCAAAAATACCTACGGCACCGGCTGTTTCATGCTGCTCAACACCGGCGCCGAAGCCGTGCCGTCCGGGCACGGTCTGCTCACAACCCGCTGCGCACAGCCCGGGTCGAAGCCACAGTACGCACTGGAAGGCAGCGTGTTCGTCGCCGGCGCGGTGGTGCAGTGGCTGCGCGACGGCCTGGGCATTATCCGCGCGTCGGGCGAAATCGAAGCGCTCGCCGCGAGCGTAGAGGACACTGGCGGAGTCTATCTGGTGCCGGCCTTCGCCGGCCTGGGCGCGCCGCACTGGGACGCTTACGCGCGTGGCACCATGCTGGGCGTCACGCGCGGAACGACGCGGGCGCACATCGCCCGGGCGGCCCTCGAAGCCATTGCGTTTCAGTCGGCCGAGTTGCTGCAGGCAATGCAACAAGACGCCGGCCTGCGTCTCACGGAACTGCGCGTCGACGGCGGCGCCGCCGCCAACGCCATGCTGATGCAATTCCAGGCTGACATCCTCGGCGTGCCGGTGGTGCGCCCCAAGGTGCCGGAGACCACCGCGCTCGGCGCGGCCTATCTGGCCGGGCTCGCCACGGGCGTGTGGAAAGACACCGCCGAAATCGGCCGCCAGTGGGCGGTCGGGCGCCGCTTCGAGCCGGCCATGAGCCGCGCCGAAGCCGAGGCGCGCATGGCGGGCTGGACGCGCGCGCTGGAACGATCGAAGGACTGGATCGAGCGCTAGCAGGGTGCGGCGCCTGCGCTTGCGCGGACGGCGGCCGACACCTCGGGCTGCGACACCAGAGCTTGTGCGGACGGCGGCGGATACTTCGAGCTGCGGCACCAGAGCTTGCGCGGACGGCGGCCCGTCCGCGCGGATCGCCGATAGCGTACGGACGAAAACCACGTCCGTACGCTATCGGCGATCTTGGATAAACCTCCCACACTATCCTTGTTTTTATCAATAACCGTGTTTTTCGTGCGGATGCGCTTTTCATCCGCACAGAAAACACGATTGGCGCGCGCAGCGCGCAATGCCTGCTCGCCCACTTCGGCGGCCGCCGGAGGATACCTCGAGCCGCGGCGCCCGCGCTTGCGCGGACGGCGGCCCGTCCGCGCGGATCACCGATTGCGCACGGACGAAAACCACGTCCGCGCGCAATCGGCGATCTTGGATCAACACCTAAGCCGTGCCACCCACGGTGAGCCCGTCGATCCTGAGCGTGGGCTGCCCCACACCCACCGGCACGCTCTGACCTTCTTTGCCGCAGGTGCCAATGCCGGTATCGAGGCGCATGTCGTTGCCGATCATGGACACGCGCTTGAGAACATCCGGCCCGTTGCCGATGAGCGTCGCGCCTTTCACCGGATAGCTGACCTTGCCGTTCTCGATCATGTAGGCCTCGGAGGCGGAGAACACGAACTTGCCGCTGGTGATGTCCACCTGCCCGCCGCCGAAGTTGACGGCGTACAGGCCGCGCTGGACCGAAGCGATGATCTCCCGCGGGTCCGTGTCGCCGTTCGGCATATAGGTGTTGGTCATGCGCGGCAGGGTGGTGTGGGCATAGGACTCACGCCTGGCGTTGCCGGTAACCGGCACGCCCATCAGGCGCGCGTTCAGGCTATCCTGCATGTAGCCGCGCAGGATGCCGTCCTCGATCAGCACCGTACGCTGGCTGGCATTGCCCTCGTCGTCGATGTTGAGCGACCCGCGCCGGTCGGCAATGGTGCCATCGTCCACCACGGTGACGCCCTTGGCCGCGACGCGCTCGCCGATGCGGCCGGAGAAGGCCGAACAGCCCTTGCGGTTGAAATCGCCCTCCAGGCCGTGACCGATCGCCTCGTGCAGCAGTATCCCCGGCCAGCCCGGCCCGAGTACCACCGTCATGCTGCCGGCCGGCGCCGGCCGCGCGCGCAGATTCACCAGCGCCTGATCCACCGCCATCCCGGCATACTGGCGCAGGCGCTCATCGTCGAAGTAAGCGTAATCGAAACGCCCTCCGCCGCCGGCGTTGCCCTGTTCGCGCCGGCCGTTTTGTTCGACGATCACGGTGAGCGACACGCGCACCAGCGGCCGCACATCGGCCGCCAGCAGGCCGTCCGAGCGCGCCACCAGCACTACTTCGTACTCGCCGGCGAGCCCCGCCATTACCTGCACCACGCGCCGATCGAGCGCGCGCGCATGGCCCTCCAGGCGCTCGAGCAGCCGCACCTTGTCCTCGTCCGCCAGCGACGAGAGCGGATCGGCCGGGCGATACAGGTCGCGTCCCGCGCCGTGCCGCGCGACTGCGGCGCGCGCGCGCGCACGGCCCGATTGGCCGCGTCGGGCAATCGCGCGCGTGGCTTTTGCCGCATCCTCCAGCGCCACCAAGCTGATGTCGTCGGAGAAAGCAAAGGCGGTCTTTTCGCCGGAGACGGCGCGCACGCCCACGCCCTGCTCGATGTTAAAGCTGCCCGACTTGACGATGCCCTCCTCTAGGCTCCAGCCCTCGGAGCGCACGTACTGGAAGTACAGGTCGGCATAGTCGATCCGGTGCGCCATGATCGAGCCGAACACCTGTTCGAGCTTGCCCGGGCCCAGGTCGTAGGGCGCGAGCAGGCAGGATTTGGCGGTGGAAAAGAGCTGCGTCTGCGCGTGGGAAACAGGGAAAGTCTGCATCGGGTCCGTCGGGGTTCGGGCAAGAGTGCGCATTCTACGCTTTTCGACAGAAAATCTGAGGTTGAGTTCTCCCGCCGCGGTGTCAGGGCGCTGCGGGCGCAAGCGCCGACG
>JACRAS010000191.1 GCA_016234705.1 Betaproteobacteria bacterium
CCTGGCGCGGGCCTGGGAAGGCTGGAAACGCAAGGCCATGGCGAAGCCATGAAGCGCTATCGACCCGGCAGCATCCGCAGCGGCACGCCGTCGCGGCGGATGAAATAATGTTAGAGCGCGGCCGCCGCGTGCAGGCCGATCAGCGCCAGCATTGCGTAATTCGACAGCCATTGGTGCACGTCGCCGGTCCAGCGGAAACCCGCCATTCGCGTCGCGACCAGTTTCGGCATTTCGACCAGGCCGAACAGCGTGACCGGAAAGCCGCGCCATGAGGCGTTGATTCAGCCCAGGATCGGCACCACGACCAGCAGCAGATAAAGCAGCCACTGCACGACGCGTGCCATCCGCGCTGCCGCTCTACGCACGGCCGGCAGGCCGAGGACCGCCCAATGCAGCAGTTTCGCCAGGCCGGTGTAACCGGAATTCGCGTTTGAACTGTTCATGGTTTTGGCAGAGTCTTGCGCTGGGAGTGTTGCGTACCTATTTAAGTCCAGACGAGATGTCGAGCCGTAAGGGCTCCGTCATCGCGCCGCAAGCGGGCTAAGCCCGCATTGCGGTTTACGACCACGATAAGTCGGTGACGCCGGATGTACGCGCGCCCGCTCATTCGTGGTCGTTATCGTTTTCAGGACTGCTAGCTAATGCGAATGCCGCGCGAGCGAGCCGCGCGCGCCCCAGGCGGCGACCGCCGCCAGGAACAGCGACACCAGCACGTCATAGCCGGGCAGCGATATCCCGAATAACCGCCAGGCCGCCTCATCGCAACGCACCAAGCTGATGCGCTGCAACTGATTCATCATGTCGCGCACCGAGCCAATCTTGTCGAGCGGCCCGGAACAATCGCTCGGCCCCGGCCAGAATTTCCATTCGATGCCGGCGTGATAGGCGGCGAGCCCCGTGTTCCAGAGCATGAAGACGGCGATCACCAGGAAGCCTGCGAACAAGACCTTGCTCGAGGCGCCGTGATTGACCCCGAGCCAGAGCAGGAGCGCCAGCGGCACGCAGAAATAGAACGCGTAGCGCTGCTCCAGGCAGAGCGGGCACGGCGCCAGCAGCATGACGTATTGAAAAAAGAAAAAGCCGCAGATGGTGAGCGCGCCGACGACCGTGACGATCGCCGCCGCGGCCAGCGGCGGGTTGTTGCGGGCGAGAGCCAGGTAATCGTTCATCGTCCGCTCCGTACGCTCGCCACCTTCGCTCTATGCCGTCCGCCTTCATCCAAGCGGACTTCGGCGCGACAGCCTCCGCTCGATTGCGCGCCTACGGCTCGCTGAGCCGAAGCTCGCAGAGCGGAGGCTGGTACCCTGGCCGCACTCGAAGTATCGACAGAAACCCCTATTTACGGCGTTTTGTAGTCGTTGGATTCTGGCTCTACTCACATGTCTACTCATACTTTTGTTCGCGGGGGCGGTTCGATTCCGATTGCCCCCGGGGAGCAATGCTTGGCGGCTTTGGAAGCTGCACTTCTTGCAAATCTTTACAATAGCCATCTGCCATCGTCGAGTTTCCGGATGCCAAAATGTTCAATTCCACAGGCACGATAAAGGACCAGCAGCAAGCTTAGAGCCGAATGGCACAATGGTATCGCCGTCGTAGAGGACGACGCCATAGGCGAATTTCGAGCCACAGGCGGCGGCCAACTTCTTGAGTCCGGAAAAGTCAGATGCCGTTACCGTCGCACTTGCCTTGATTTCGATTCCTGCCACCATTCCATCGTCGCGCTCCAACACAAGGTCAACCTCGTTTTTTTCCTGGTCTCGGAAATGATAAACGGCGAGTTGGAGATCGGACCATGTCATGAGCTTCATGATTTCAGCGAACACGAAAGTCTCCAAAAGCGCGCCAAAAGCGACTCGGTTATGCGTTAGCCGATCGGCGGTTAGGCCGCGGCTCGTCGCAAGCAAGCCAGAATCAAGAAAATGCAGTTTCGGAGTCTTTACGATGCGCTTGATCGCGTTCGTGTGCCATGGCGCTAGTGACGCTACCAGAAATATCTGTTCCAGGAGGCCGATATAGCGTTGTGCCGTCTTGTAATTGACGCCTATGCCCTTACTGAGCTCCGAATAGTTCACTAGCTGGCCCGCGTGCTCGGCGAGGAGCCGCACGAATTTCGGTAGCGCAGTCAACTTCTCGACGTCCGCGATATCGCGAAGATCGCGCGTTAATACCGAGGTGAGATAAGAGCGTCCCCAATCCTGCCGTCGGTGGCCACCCGCGCGCGTCATCGCTTCGGGAAATCCGCCGATGAGCGTTAGTTCAACTAGCGATTTGCCGATGATAGCGTTCTTGGGCTTCGGCAGATGGCTTACAAAGACGGCGTCGAGGAACGTTGGGCGGCGACCGAGCACCTCAGAGCGTGACAGGGGCAGCAACTTGATCGTTTCCATGCGGCCTGCCAGGCTGTCCGCAACGCGCGGCAAGGTCATAACGTTCGCGGACCCCGTCAGCAGGAATCGACCGGGGCGGTAATCGTCGTCGACCGTTTTCTTGATGGCGAGCATGAGCTCCGGAGCACGTTGGACCTCATCGATGATTGCAAGGTCAAGACCGCGCACGAACGCGATCGGGTCGGTTCGGGCTGCTTCGAGGGTCGTCTGATCGTCAAGCGTCAGGTACACACGACCGCCATTGCTCATCGACCGGGCTATCGTCGTCTTGCCCGCTCGGCGAGGCCCGGCGAGGAGAACAACCGGCGTATCGCTGAGAGCTTCGACAAGGCG
>JACRAS010000195.1 GCA_016234705.1 Betaproteobacteria bacterium
CGGCCGGCACCGGCAAGACCTATCTGGCGGTGGCCTGCGCGGTGGACGCGCTGGAACGCGACGCGGTGAAACGCATCGTGCTGGTGCGCCCGGCAGTGGAGGCCGGTGAGCGGCTCGGCTTTCTTCCGGGCGACCTGGCGGAGAAAGTCAATCCGTATCTGCGCCCGCTGCACGACGCGCTCTACGATCTGATGGGCTTCGACAAGGTGGGCAAAATGTTCGAACACGGCGCTATCGAGATCGCCCCGCTTGCCTACATGCGCGGGCGCACCCTCAACCACTCCTTCATCATCCTCGACGAAGCGCAGAACACCACGCCGGAGCAGATGAAAATGTTCCTCACCCGCATCGGCTTCGGCAGCAAGGCGGTGGTCACCGGCGATGTCACCCAGATCGACCTGCCGCGCGGCAGCAAGAGCGGATTGGTAGAGGCGCGCAGGATACTGGCCGAGGTGCGCGGCCTCGCCTTCACCCTGTTTCTTGCGGAAGACGTCGTGCGCCACCCGCTGGTGCAACGCATCGTCAACGCGTATGAGCGCCAACAGAACGAAACCTGAGCGCGCCGCGGTCACACTGGTGCTAACGGTGCAAAAAGCGGTGGCTTCTCCCGGCCTGCCGACCAATTCCGAGTTGCGCCGCTGGCTGGCGGCGGCCCTTGAGCAGAGCGCCGCGATCACGGTGCGCTTCGTCGGCACTGCCGAGGGCCGCAGGCTCAACCGCGAGTACCGCGACCGCGACTATGCCACCAATGTGCTCAGCTTCGACTACGGCAGCAGTGCGGTCGGCCGGGCGCTCGCGGGCGACATCGTGCTGTGCGCGCCGGTGCTGCGGCGCGAGGCGCGCGCGCAGGGCAAGCCGCTCGCCGCGCACGTCGCGCACCTGGCGGTGCACGGCGCGCTGCACCTGCAGGGACACGATCACCGAAGCCCGAGCGCCGCGGCGCGGATGGAGGCGCTGGAAAAGAGGATACTGGCGAAACTCGCGTTTCCGGACCCCTACGCCGGCGATGCAGGATGAACAACGGGTGACGGGTGGATAATATCGCCCGGCCCCCGCCGGCACCCGCCACCGGTCAGACATGAACATGGAAGAAGAAAAACCGCATAAACCCACCTTGCTCGAACGCCTCTCGGCGCTGATCATGCGCGAGCCGGAGGACCGCGCGCAACTGATCCAGTTGCTGCACTCCGCCTACGCGCGCAACCTGCTCGACTCCGAGGCGCTGTCGATGATCGAAGGCGTGCTGCAGGTGTCGGAGATTCAGGAGCGCGACATCAAGGTCCCGCGCGCGCAGATGGATGTGGTCGACATCGGCGAGACGCCGGACAAGTTCATCCCGACGGTGATTTCTACGGCGCATTCGCGTTTCCCGGTGATCGACCGCGAGCGCGACAATGTCCTTGGCATACTGCTTGCCAAAGACTTGTTGCGTTACTACGCCGGCGAGGAGGAATTCGAGGTGCGCGAGATGCTGCGGCCGGCGGTGTTCGTGCCCGAATCGAAACGCCTCAACGTGCTGCTGCGCGAATTCCGCGCCAGCCGCAATCACATGGCCATCGTGGTGGACGAGTACGGCGGCGTCGCCGGCCTGGTGACCATCGAAGACGTGCTGGAGCAGATCGTCGGCGATATCGAGGATGAATACGACTTCGACGAAACCGAAGACAATATTCTGCCCGAGTCGAGCGGCCAGTACCGGGTCAAGGCGCAGACCGAGATCACCGATTTCAACGAGGAATTCCGCACTAGTTTCGGCGACGAGGAATACGACACCGTCGGCGGGCTGGTGATCAGCCGCTTCGGCCGCGTGCCCAAGCGCGGCGAGAGCATCGTCATCGACGGCCTCAGGTTCCAGGTGATGCGCGCCGACAGCCGCCGCCTGCACACCCTGCTGGTGCAAAAGCCACGGGATCAATGAATCCCGTCGCATTGAGGTCTTTACGCGCCCTGATAGCGGCATTCCTTCTCGGCGCAGCCACGGTGTTGGGTTTTGCGCCCTACGGTTTCGCCTGGTTGCCTTTTGTCAGCGCTGCCGGCCTTCTGTGGCTGTGGCAGAACGCGGCGGCGCCGCGCTGCTCGGCCACGCTCGGCTTTGCCTTCGGCATGGGTCTGTTTCTCGCCGGCGTCAGCTGGGTCTACATCAGCCTGCACGACTACGGCGCCATGCCGGCGCCGCTCGCCGCCATCGCCACCTTGCTCTTTTGCGCCATTCTCGCACTGTATCCCGCCCTGGTCGGTTATCTGCAAGCGCGGTTCGACCGACCGGTCGCAATCAGGCAACTACTGTTGATCCCGGCGCTATGGGTGCTCGGCGAATGGCTGCGCGATTGGGTTTTCACCGGCTTTCCCTGGCTGTCGCTGGGTTATTCGCAGGCCGCCTCCCCACTCGCAGCCTATGCCCCGCTCGCCGGCGTATTCGGTCTTTCCTGGCTGGTATGGCTTTGCGCCGGACTGCTGCTCGCCCTGCTGCGCGCCAAAAGACGCATGGCGGCGCTCGCCGGGCTCGCATTGCTGTTCGGCACGGGCTACGGACTGAAGCAGATTGAATGGACCCAGGAGCAAGGCGCACCGGTCACGGTGAGCCTCGTGCAGGGGAACATTGCGCAAGAGTTAAAATGGGATGAGGCGCGCTTCGCCTCTACGGTCCAGTTATACCAGCGCCTGGCGCAGGGCTCGCCCGCTCGTCTCACCATCCTGCCGGAAACCGCCATCCCGCGCTTTCTCGACCTGCTCGATCCCGAATTACTGCGCACGCTTGCCCGGACGGCACGCAGCCACGGCGGCGATCTGATCATGGGACTACCGGTGCGCGATGCGCCCGGCCGCTATTACAACAGCGTGCTCAGCCTGGGCCTCTCTCCGACCCAGCGCTACGACAAGCTCCATCTGGTTCCGTTCGGAGAATTCATCCCGCCCGGTTTCGGCTGGGTGCTCTCGATACTGCAAATTCCGCTAAGCGATTTCTCCCGCGGCAGCGTCGCGCAGGCGCCGCTCGCGCTTGCGGGACAAAAAATCGCGGTCAATATCTGCTACGAGGATGCGTTCGGCGAGGAAATCATCCGCGCACTCCCCGAGGCGACGCTACTCGTGAATGTCAGCAACGTCGCCTGGTTCGGCGATTCGCTCGCGCCGCACCAGCATCTGCAGATCGCGCAACTGCGCGCGCTCGAGACCGGCCGCTCCATGCTGCGCGCCACCAACAGCGGCATGACCGCCATCATCGACCATCACGGCAATATCACCGCCGCTCTTCCGCCCTTCACGCAGGGGGTGCTGAACGGCAGCGCCCAGGGGCGCAGCGGCGCCACGCCTTATGTGCGCTGGGGCAACGCGCCGGTGATCGCGCTCGCACTCCTGGTCTGGGGCCTGCTCCTGCTGCGCCGCAGGAAAGCGGCGGCGCCGGTATGATCGCATCCATGCGGCGTCTTGAACGCCGTCGCATACCACGAGCGGACTTGCGCGCTGCGCGCGCCAACCATGTTTTCTGTACGGATGAAAAGCGCATCCGTACAGAAAACACGGTTATTGTTAACACCAAGCCGGGGGGGTTATACAAGATCGCCGATTGCGTACGGATGTGCTGTTCATCCGTACGTAATCGGCGATCCGCGCGGACGGCTTTTCGTCCGCGCAAAATCGAATCTTTGAAAAATAGCGTCGATTCAAGCCTCCACGCATAACATGTCCGAAGCGACGCCGACATCATCGGTCCTGCCGTTCTTTCTGAGCTCCTTCGCCTGGAATTTCGCGCTGGGCATGACCTATCCCCTGGTGCCCTTGTACGCCCATCAGTTGGGCATGTCGGGCGTGGGCATCGGCACTCTGGTCGCGCTGCCGGTGGTGGTCCAGATCAGCCTCAACCTCGTCGGCGGCGCTTACACCGACCGGGTGGGCGGACGCAGCCTGATGCTTGCCTCATTCGTGCTCATCGCGGGCGCGGGCGCGGTGTTCTTTTTCGCCGGCGGTTTCTGGCTGCTGCTGCTCGCGCAACTTCTCATGGTGATGTCGCGCGCGATGTACTGGCCCGCCTCGCAGACGCTGGGCAGCGAAATGCCGGGCGGGCGCAGCCTGCAGATGGGGCGGCTCAATGCCGTTACCAATGTCGGACAGATCGCCGGCATGGCCGGCGCCGGGGTTTTGCTGCTACGGTTCGGCTTCGGCCCGTCGTTCCTGGTGCTCGCCGCGATGGGCGCGCTCTCTTTCGTCCTCGGCTATCGCGTGCCCGAAAAGCGCAAGCACCCGGGGCACAAATCTCGGCGATTGTTCTCGGGCTACGCCCAACTCATCCGCCTGCGCGTGTTTCCTTTCGCCATCATGTGCGCCTATATCTCGGCCCTGCCGTTTTCGCTCAGCTTGTCCTTCTACCCCATCCTGTTCGTCGAATACGGTTACGCCTCGGACGCAACCGGCACCATGCTCGCGCTGCGCGCCATCGGTTCCGCCCTGGCGGGCCTGGTCATCGCGCGCTATCTCGACTACTCGGCAAGACTTGCCGTGCCCCTCGCTTGCGCCATTGTGACCGCGCTGTCGGTGGGCTTGATCGCGAGTGCGCGCGAGGCCTGGATGATCGGCCTGTTGATGGTGACGGTCGGCCTCGCCTCCGGCATCATGACGCTGTTCGTCCAGATGCTGATCAGCGAGATCAGCTCCGTCGACAACCGCGGATCGGCGCTGGCCCTGGGGGGGCTGGGCTGGGGGCTGTCGCATTTTTCCACACCCCTCGCCATGGGCTATCTCACGGACCACCTGGGCATCCTGCCCGCGTTCCATATCCTCGGCGGCTTCGCCTTCCTGTGGGCCATCGCCCTCATCCCGATGAACCGCTGGGCTTTGGCCAAACCGGATAGCAAACGGGACAATCAGGCCAACTCATGAACCTGCCCCTGAGCATATTGGACCAGTCTCCAATCATCGGCGGCCACACGCCCGCGCGCGCGGTGGCAGAAACGATCAAGCTGGCGCAGGCGGCCGACGCGCTCGGGTTTCACCGCTACTGGCTGGCGGAGCACCATGCCCTGGCCGCGCTTGCCGATCCCTGCCCGGAGATCCTGCTCACGCGCGTGGCGAGCGCGACCGAGCGCATCCGCGTCGGCACTGGCGGAGTGCTGCTGCCCTACTACAGCGCGCTCAAGGTGGCCGAAGTGTTCCGCATGCTGGAGGCGCTGTTCCCCGGACGCATCGACCTGGGGCTGGGCCGCGCGCCCGGCGGGGATATGCTCACGGCGCAGGCGCTGTCGAGCGGCCAGTACTCGGCGGCCGACCATTTCGCCGAGCAGGTGCAGGATCTGGTAGGCTTCCTCGACGACGCGCTGCCCTCCAGCCACGCGTTCGAGTGTGTAAAGGCCATGCCGGCGGGACCGACGGCCCCGCCGGTCTGGCTGCTCGGGTCGTCCGACTACAGCGGCGCGCTCGCCGCGAAGCTGGGCCTGTGCTTTGCCTTCGCCCATTTCATCAGCGCCCAGGGCGGCGACGCGGTGACGCGCGCCTACAAGGCGCGCTTCCAGCCGTCACGGCGCGAAGCGGCGCCCCACGCGCTCGTCTGCGTGTTCGTCATTTGCGCCGAGACTGCAGCCGAGG
The DNA here is from genome assembly GCA_016234705.1 of Betaproteobacteria bacterium. GTDB lineage: Bacteria > Pseudomonadota > Gammaproteobacteria > Burkholderiales > SG8-39 > 2-12-FULL-64-23. The sequence continues at coordinate 5,578 of JACRAS010000195.1, forward strand.
CGGAGAAGCTCGCCGCCTGCGTCGACCTGCGCAGGCTGCACATGGCACAAGGCCTGAACACGCCGATTCCGACGCTGGAGGAAGCGCAGGCACAACGTTATTCGGAGCAGGAGTTCGCCTACATTCGCTCACAGCGCGCGCGCGCCGTCATCGGCGATCCGCGCCAGGTGCGAGAGCGCCTGCTGCAATTGCGCGAGCATTTCAATGCCGACGAACTGATGCTCCTCACCATCACCGGCGACTACGCCAGCCGCTTGAGGTCCTACGAATTGCTGGCACGGGAATTCAAATTGCAATGAAACAGTCGCGCAACCTGACGCTCAAGCTCGCCGCGCCTGCGGATGCGGCGCCGATCGCGGCGATGTCGCGCGAGCTGATCGAGGCCGGCCTGCCCTGGTCGTGGACGCCCGAGCGCGTGGCGCGCAACCTTGCCCAGCACGAGACTCTGGTGCTGACGGCGCGCGACGGCGAGCGCCTGGCGGGTTTCGCCATTATGCGGTTCGGCGAAGAGAGCGCGCACCTGTCGCTGCTTGCGGTGCGCCCAGATTACCAGCGCCAGGGCGTCGGCCAGCGCATGCTGCAATGGCTTACCACATCCGCGCTCACCGCCGGCATCGCCAACGTTCATCTCGAGTTGCGCGAAACCAACCTGGCCGCGCGCCGTTTCTATCTCCAGCAAGGCTTTGCCGAGACCGCGCGCATCCCCGGCTATTACCGCGGCGTCGAAACCGCGGTGCGCATGCTGCGCGAGATTCGGATCAAGGCGTAGAACTGCGGGCCACAAAGGCGACCGCGTTCACATCGAAATCGACCCTTCCCGGAAGTCGGTCTTGTCCAACCATACATTGACCAGGACCGGCTTGCCGGCCCTGGCCGCGGCGCGTGCGCGCGCGAGCGCAGCCGGCACCTCGGCGGCGTTTTTCACCAGGATGCCCTCGGCGCCGAATCCGGCCGCCACCTCGTGATAGGCGGTGCGCGAGAGCACCGTGCCGACGTCGTCATGCAGCATTTTCACCTGTTCGCGCGCGATCTGGGTCCAGCCGGCGTCGTTGCCGACAACCGCGATCACGGGGATGCCGTGGCGCGCGAAGGTGTCGAACTCGGCGAGGCTGTAGCCGCAGGCGCCGTCGCCATAAATGATCCAGACCTCGCTCCCGGGGCGGGCGAGCGCCGCGCCGAGCGCGAAGCCGGCGCCTACGCCCAGCGTTCCGAACACGCCCGGGTCGAGCCAGGAGAGCGGACTGCGCGGATGCACGATGTAAGAGGCGGTGGCGACGAAATCGCCGCCGTCCGCAACCATCACCGCATTCTCCCCAGCCGCCTGGTCGAGTGCGCGCAGGAACGCGATCGGGTTTACGAACTCGCCTTGCGGCTTGGCTTGTTCCTCGATTTCGGAATCGCGCTTCAAGTCGCGCGCGCGCAAGTCCTCGATCCACGAGGTCCAGCGGCAGCCCGTCTGCGCCAGCCGCGCGCCCAAGCGCTCCAGAAACAGGCCGGCGTCGCCGATCGCGGCAAGATCCGGCCGCCGGTTCATGCGCGCTTCCTCGGCGCTGCGGTTGGCGGCGATGAGCGTGGCGCTGCGCCGCAGGTGACGCCCGTAATCTAGGCGGAAATCGCAGGGCACGCCCGCGAGCAGGACGCAGTCGGATTCGCGCAGCGCCTGACGGCGCTGATGGCGCATCTGCAATGCATGATCGCGCCCGAGCAGGCCGCGCGCCATGCCCGACAGATACACCGGAATACCCAGCCGCGCGACCGCAGCGGCGACGCGCGGCGCCTCAGGGGCGATTGACAGCGCCTGGCTGCCGATGACCAGCAGCGGCCGCGCGGCCCGCGCAAGGGCGGCCGCCGCGGCCTCCACGCTGGCCGCGGACGCGGCGGGCGGCAAGACGTCGCGCACTTGCGGCGACGCCGGCTCGGCGCTGCCCGCGAACATCTTCTCCACATGCCGATTGAGATAGAAGCGCAGCAGCCGGTCGGCAACGCCCGAGCCCTTGCCGGCGGCGTCGGCGTACCACCGGCGGATGCTAGCTTCATCGTACAACAGATCGACCGGACACTCGATGAACACCGGGCCCGGCACGCCTGCGCACGCAACCGCGAACGCCTCTTCCACGGCCGGACCCAGATCGCGCACGCGCCGGATTTTGCGGAACAGCTTGACGTGCGGTTCGACCAGGGGCCGCTGGTCGATGTCCTGCAGCGCGCCGCGACCCTGCAGCGCGGTGGGTGCGGCGCCACCGAGCAGGATGACCGGCGACTGCGCGAGCTGCGCGTTCTTGAGCGCGGTGATGGTGTTGGTGAGCCCTGGCCCGGCGGTCACCGCCGCGACGCCGGGAACGCCGGTCAGCCGCGCCACTGCGTCGGCGGCGAATACCGCGGTCGCCTCGTCGCGCACGTCGATGATGCGCATGCCGCGCGCCTTGGACGCGGTGAGTATGGGCGAGATGTGGCCGCCGCAGAGAGTGAAGACGAAGCGCACGCCGTGCGCCGCCAGCGCCACGCCGACGCGGTCGCCGCCATGTGCGGCAATCGATTCCATGTTCATCTAGCCTAATCCGGACAAGCCAGGGCTCCGTTGCCGCAGAGAGTTACTGGTCTTCTCTGCGATACAATCCTACACCGGGCGCTGAGCAACCGTATCGCTTCGATACAGATAGAAATGCAAATTGCCCAAGGTTGGCATATTATTGTCATGCATATTGACCGGTCCTGACTGTGAATAACGAAAAAAACGGCAACTTGGCAGGCGACTTGTGGGGCGGCCTGGCGGCAATGCTGGTCGCATTGCCCTCCGCGATCGCCTTCGGCGTGACAATTTTTGCGCCGCTGGGCGGGACGTACGCGGCACAGGGCGCAATCGCCGGAATTCTGGGAGTCACTGCCCTCGGTCTGATCGCGGGCGCCTTCGGCGGGACTAACCGCCTGATCACCGCGCCCTGCGCGCCCGCCGCCGCGGTGCTGTCGGCGCTTGCCATCCAATGGTATCAAAGCGGCATCACGGCAGAATCCGCGGTACTCATGCTGACGCTGATGGGGCTCATTTGCGGCCTGCTGCAGGTGGCCTTTGGCGCCGTCGGTCTCGGACGCCTGATCAAGTACATGCCCTATCCGGTGGTCAGCGGCTACCTCAGCGGCGTCGGCCTGATCATTATCGTCAGCCAGATTCCAAAATTCCTCGGCGTGCCGAAATCGACCCATTTTTGGGAAGCGCTGGTCTCGCCGTCCTTATGGCAGTTGCAGGGTGTTGCTGTCGGCGCGGTAACGGTGATCGTCATGGCGACTGCACCGAAGTTCACCAAGGCCGTCCCGGCCGCGATCCTTGCGCTCGCGGCCGGCGTCCTCGCCTACTTCGGCCTGGGCCTGGCCGATGCGGCGTTGTACACGCTCCCCGGGAACGCCCTGGTGGTGGGACCACTTGGCGGCGGCGACGCCAGTTTCGGTGATGCGATCGCCGGACGCTGGAAGGCAATCGGAGACGTGGACTTCGCCCTGCTCGGCCGCCTGCTGGTTCCGGCGGCGACGCTGGCCGTGCTCCTGTCGATCGATACGCTCAAGACCTGCGTCGTGCTGGATGCGCTCACCCGATCGCGCCACAACTCGAACCGGGAACTGATCGGACAGGGACTCGGCAACCTGGCCGCGTCGAGCATCGGCGGCGTGCCGGGCGCCGGCCAGATGGGCGCGACCCTGGTCAACATGTCGAGCGGCGCGCAGACGCGGCTGTCGGGACTGATCGAGGGCGCGCTTGCGCTGGTCGCGTTCCTGCTCCTGGGCACGCTCATCGCGTGGGTGCCGATCGCGGCGCTGTCGGGCATCCTGATCGTCATCGGCTTTCGCATGATCGACCGCCACAGCCTGCAATTGCTGAAGGCGCGCACCACCATTCTCGACTTTGTGGTGATCGCCGCGGTGGTGGTGGTTGCGCTCACGATCAGCTTGATCGCGGCTTCGGGCGTCGGTATCGCTCTCGCCGTGATGTTGTTCATCCGCGAGCAGATCCGCGGATCGATCGTGCGCAGCAAAGCCTACGGCAATCAGATGTTTTCCAAGCGCGTGCGCCTGCCGGACGAGATGGCGATTCTGGAGCGGCGCGGCGACCATACCGCGATCTTCGAGCTGCAGGGTAGCCTGTTCTTCGGCACCACCGATCAGCTCTATACGATCCTCGAACCCGAACTCAAGACGCGAACCTACATCATCCTCGACATGCGGCGGGTGCAATCGGTCGACCTTACGGCGGTGCACATGATCGAACAGATAGAGAGCACGCTCGCCGAACGCGGCGCATTCCTCATCTTCAGCCATCTTCCGGAAAACGTCCCGAGCGGCCAGGACATGCGCCAGTACTTCGACCAGGTCGGCTTGGTGGAGGCGGAGCGCCGCATCCAGACCTTCAACGAACTCGACGAAGCGCTGGAGTGGGTCGAGGAAAAGATCATCGAAGAAGAGCATCTCGAGCGCATGCTGGAGAAGCCGCTCGAACTGCGCGAGATCGACGTCTTCCTCGGCCGCAAGGAGTCCACGCTGGCCGCTCTCGAGTCGTGCATGGAAAAGCGCTCGTACAAAGCGGGGGAGAAGATATTCGCGCAAGGCGACGCCGGGGATGAAATGTTCCTGATCCGGCGCGGGGCGGTGCGCATCGTGTTGCCCCTGAGCGGCAAGCAGAGCCATCACCTGGCGACCTTCGGCCGCAGCGACTTTTTCGGCGAGATGGCTTTCCTCGATCCGGCGCCGCGTTCCGCCGACGCCATGGCGTTTACCGATACCGACCTGTTCGTGCTCTCGCGCAAGCGCTTCGATACCCTGGCCGAAGAGCACAAGAAACTGGCGATCGGCCTGGTCCTGAGCGTCGCCAGGGTGCTTTCGATCCGCCTGCGCTACGCCAACGCGGAGTTGCGCGCGTTGCACATGTCGTAAGCTGGCAAAGCCGGATCCTGTACCTCGTAAGCAAGCTTGCGATGTTGCGCGGACGAGAAACAATCCGTGCGAATCGCCGATCTTGTATACCCCCACACTGTGCTTGTTTTTTTCCAGAACCGTGTTTCCTGTACGGATGCGCTTTTCATCCGTACAGGAAACACGGTTGGCGCGCGAAGCGCGCAATTCCTTTCGTGGCATTGACGGTGACAGTATCTTGGATCGCGGCTACCGCGTCCCGCCCTTTTTTTTCTTCGGCGCCGTTTTTGCGATCTCGGTCTTGGAGAAATACCAGTCGGTGTATTCATAGCCCGCGTGCGCCCGTGCTTCCGCGTCCTTGGCCGTGACCGGCGCCGGCACCATCACCTTGTCGCCGGGGCACCAGCCCTCGGGGGTTGCAACGCCGTGCCGGTCGCTGGTTTGCAGGGCCTCGAGCAGGCGCAGAAACTCCTCGACGGACCGACCGTTGGTCATCGGGTAATAGACCATCGCCCGCACTTTGCCTTCGGGATCGATGAAAAAGGTGGCGCGCACCGTCGAGGTGTCGCTCGCCCCCGGCTGGATCATGCCGTAGTCGTGCGCCACCCGCATCGACAGATCGTCGATGATGGGAAACGGAATCTCCACGCCGAATTTTTCCTTGATGTTGCGAACCCAGGCAAGATGCGAATAGGTGCTATCGACCGACAGACCAAGCAGTTCGCAGCCCAGTTTGCGGAAACGGTCATAAGACCGGGCGAAAGCCAGGAATTCGGTGGTGCATACCGGCGTGAAATCGGCCGGATGCGAGAACAGAATCAGCCATTTTCCCCGGTAGTCCTGCAAGGATCGCGGGCCGTGCGTCGTTCGCGCCGTAAAATCCGGCGCCGGTTCGTTGATGCGCGGAATTCTGGCGTTCCAGACATTTTCCATTGCTTTCTCCTGTGCCGCGGAGTTGATCTCCGCATCCCGTCTGCTATCAGTCCTGAAAGCGGGCGATGACCTCCGCCGGAATAACGCCCGCTTTCAGCCCTTCCGGATCATTCGGGTCGCGCAGGCCCCACACCCTCACTTCGCGCCCCTCGACGACGATATTACCGTTGTTATGTATTCGATGCTCGACCACGAATACCTTGCTGCGCCATTCGCCGATCCAACTCTCCAACGTTATCCTGTCGCCGAAGCGTGACGGGCCGCGAAAACTGGCGCTGGCATCGACCAACGCCACCCCGGCCATCCGGTATTGCGGGAACAGCTGCGCCCAGGGCAAGCCGCGGGCGCGGAACATCCTTTCGGTGGCGCGATCGAACCAATCGAAATAGCGTGGATAAAAAACGATGCGCGCCGGATCGCAATCGGCGAAGTCGACAACGATTTCAATGCGGGAAGGTGTCATTCAGGCGCCGATGAGCAGGTAGTCGACGCCAGGCTCGTTCAGGGCGCGCAGGAGAAGCTTCAGGTCATCGACGCTGGCAGGCCGGGCGTTCTTTTGCTCGGGGCCATTCATCAGCGTCGTCCTTCTTGTACGGTGCGCTGCCGGACATTAGCCGCAATTGCCCGTGCCAGTGCGTCTTCGCCGTGGCGATTCATCTCAGCGTGAGTAGCGAACCGGTAAATGCCTTTTGCCACGCCCGTGGTCGCCAGCGCGGCCAGTGCCTGGCCGGTGCTTTGGTGAACCCCAGCCAGACGCAGGGAATGCGCGCTGGGGTTGAGCCCGGGTCGGCTTTGGGTTCGATTGCCAATTTGACGCATGGGCTGATTATGCGGTTTGATGTGTTTTTTTCCAAGGACCTCTCGCCGCGACACGCTTTGACGGTCCTGTTTGCGGCGGCAACGGCGAGGGGGCTTGGCGCTCGCGTCGCCTGTCATCGCCGCACTCGCTCCGCTGCGACGTGCGACCGCTCCGGCATTCAGTCGAACTTCGAAAAATCGGGTTTGCGCTTTTCGACAAAGTCCTGCAGGTCGTTGCCCGCGGTGGTTTGAAAGAGTTTGGTTTTCCCTCGCATCCTTCCTGTCCTTCACGCTAACAGTTTCTTGACTTACGCCGTAGGCAGCTTGTGCCCCTTGAAATCCTCGCGCAGCTTGGTCTTCAGGAGTTTGCCCGTGGCGGTGTGCGGCAACTGCTCGACGAACACCACGTCGTCGGGCATCCACCACTTCGCGATCTTGCCCTCGTAGAACTTGAGCAGCTCCTCGCGTGTGACCTCGGCGCCCGGCTTCTTCACCACGATCAAGAGCGGCCGCTCGTCCCATTTCGGGTGACGGCAGCCGATCACCGCCGCCTCCGCCACCGCCGGATGGCCGACGGCGATGTTTTCCAGTTCGATGGTGCTGATCCACTCGCCGCCGGTCTTGATCACGTCCTTGGAGCGGTCGGTGATCTGCATATAACCATCGGGGTCGATGGTGGCGACGTCGCCGGTTGGGAACCAGCCCTGTCCTTTAGCGTCCGGACGCAGGGGGTCCCCACCCTCGCCCTTGAAATAACTGCTGGTGATCCACGGGCCGCGCACCAGCAGGTCGCCGAACACCTTGCCGTCCCAGGGCAGCTCCCGGCCTTCGCCATCGACGATTTTCATGTCCGCGCCGAAGATGTTGCGGCCCTGCTTGGACTGGAGCGCGAGCTTCTGGTCTTTCGACAGGGCGAGATGCTTGGCCTTGAAAGTGCACACGGTGCCGAGCGGGCTCATTTCGGTCATGCCCCAGGCATGCAAGACCTGCACGCCGTACTCCTCCTGGAAGCTCTTGATCATCGCTGGCGGGCAGGCGGAGCCGCCGATCACCGTCCGGTTCATGGTGCTGAACTTGAGCTTGTTCTGTCCCATGTGCATCAATAGCGCAAGCCATACGGTGGGCACGCCCGCCGATACCGTGACCCGCTCCGCTTCGAACAGTTCGTACAGGCTCTTGCCATCCAATTGTGCGCCCGGGAACACCAGCTTGGCGCCGGCCATGGCGCAGCCATAGGGCAGGCTCCAGGCGTTGGCATGGAACATCGGCACCACCGGCAGCATCACGTCGCGCGCGGAAATGTTGAGCGCATCGGGCAGCGCCGCCGCAAGCGCATGAATCACCGTCGAACGGTGCGAATACAACACGCCCTTGGGGTTGCCGGTGGTGCCCGAGGTGTAGCACAGCGACGAGGCGGTGTACTCGTCCAGTTGCGGCCATTCAAAATTGCCGTTCTCGGCCGCGACCAGTTCCTCGTAACAAAGCAGATTGGGAACATGGACCTTCGGCATATGCGCGCGGTCGCTCATCGCGATCCAGCTTTTCACGCCCTGGCACGCGGGGGCGAGCTTCTCCACCAACGGAGCGAAAGTGAGGTCGAACAGCATGTAACCGTCTTCGGCATGGTTGACGATATACACGAGCTGCTCGGGGAACAGGCGCGGGTTGACGGTGTGCATCACCGCGCCCATGCCCGAGATCCCGTAGAAGGCCTCGAAATGGCGGTAGCCGTTCCAAGCCAGAGTGCCGACCCGATCGCCCTCTCCTACGCCCAGCCGGACGAGCGCCTGTGCCAGTTGGCGCGCGCGCTTGTGCGCCTCGCGGTAGGTGTAGCGGTGTAATGCGCCCGAGCCGTCCGCGGCCGGTCCTTCGACCATGCGCGACACGATCTCGGTGTCGCCGTGGTGCCGGTCGGCATGGACGAGGAGCGAAGAAATGAGCAAGGGAATTTCCTGGATCAGGCCGCGCAGCATGGTTTTTCTCCGATGTAGACAGAAATTCTCTACAGACGGCGCAAGTTACCTCGCTGCCGAATCGGTGTCAATCAAGCTATGGAAGGACCGCTCGCACCGCGTATCGCACGGATTAGGAATTTTGTACCCAAGGAACAGACCCTGTGGATGAAGTCGATCCTGCTGGTGGAGCAGAAGCTCGCGATCGCGCTCAACATTTCGCAGCACCTGTATGTCATGGGACGCGGCCACATCGTGTTCGAGGGCGCACCGCAGGCGCTGTGGGAAAATAGTACAATTCAAAAGGAGTGGCTGTAGGTTTAAAAGCCGATTTCGACCGCCACCGATGCAAGTTCGTTCTCGTCATCGGGCTGCGGTGCGTCTTGCCAGGGCCGGACAGCGGACCGAATCAACAAGGAATATGCTTTTCCTTTGCGTCCGTTGCGGCTAATTTTCCTTGGGGAGTTTCAATGAGCGCGAATTATGAAGTCAAGGGCGGCGTCGCCGTCATCACCCTGAACAACCCGCCGGTCAACGGCCTCGGCCACGCAACCCGCTCGGGCATTTTCGACGGTCTGAAAAAAGCCGTGGCCAACAAGAAGGTCAAGGCGGTCGTGATCACAGGCGCGGGCAAGGCCTTCTCCGGCGGCGCCGACATCAAGGAATTCAACTCGCCCAAGATCTCGGCCGAACCCACACTGCATACGATCCTCGCTGCAATCGAAGACGCCGACAAACCGGTCATCGCTGCCGTGCACTCGGTCGCCATGGGCGGAGGTCTCGAACTGGCGCTGGGCTGTCATTACCGCGTGGCGGCCCCGGGCGCGCAGATCGCGCTGCCCGAAGTCAAACTCGGCCTGCTGCCCGGCGCCGGCGGAACCCAGCGCCTGCCGCGCGTGGTCGGGGTGGAAACCGCGCTCAATATGATCGTTTCGGGCAATCCGGTAATGTCGGAAAAGCTCGCCGGCACCAAGCTCTTCGACCAACTGATCGACGGCGAGCTGATGACGGGGGCGATCGCCTTTGCCGACAAAGTGGCCGCTGCCCGGCCATTGCCCAGGGTGCGCGATATCAAGGTCGACTATCCCAACCACGAGGCTTTCTTCCAGTTCGCGCGCAACACGGTCGGCGCCATAGCGAAGAATTTTCCGGCGCCACTGAAATGCACCGACTGCGTGGCCGCCGCCGCAAGCATGAAATTCGAGGATGGGCTGAAGGCGGAGCGGGAAAATTTCCTCGCCCTGGAGCAAACCACGGAGAGCAAGGCGCTGCGCCATTTCTTCTTCGGCGAGCGCGCGGCGTCCAAGATCTCCGATGTGCCGGAGGACACGCCCAGGCGGCCGATCAAGTCGGCCGCGATCATCGGCGCCGGCACCATGGGCGGGGGCATTGCCATGAACTTCGCCAACGCCGGCATCCCGGTCACCGTGCTGGAGATGAAGCAGGAAGCGCTGGACAAGGGTCTGGCCACGGTGCGCAAGAATTACGAGAACACGATGAAGAAAGGCCGGCTGACGCAGCAGAAGTTCGATGAGCGCATGGGTCTGATCAAGGGCACCCTCGCCTATGACGACATCAAGGACGCCGACATCGTGATCGAGGCGGTGTTCGAGGAAATGGAGGTGAAGGAAAAAGTATTCAAAAAACTGGACCAGGTGATGAAACCCGGCGCCATCCTTGCCTCCAACACTTCGACCCTCGACCTCGACAAGATCGCCGCTTTCACCCAGCGGCCGCAGGACGTGATCGGCACGCATTTCTTCAGCCCGGCCAATGTGATGAAGCTGCTGGAAATCGTGCGCGGCGAAAAAACCGCCAAGGACGTGCTCGCCACCACCATGGCGCTGTCGAAAAAAATCAGGAAAACCGGCGTGGTTTCGGGCGTGTGCGACGTTTTCATCGGCAACCGCCTGGTCGAGCAGTAGTCGCGCCAGGCAGGGTTTCTGCTCGAGGAAGGCTGCCTGCCGGAGCAGGTGGACCAGGCGATCGAGAAGATCGGTTTTGCCATGGGCCCGTTCCGCATGATCGACATGGCCGGCAACGACATTGGCTGGGCCATACGCAAGCGCCGCTATGTCGAGCGTCCGGACATGAAGTATTCCAAGACCGCAGACTTGCTGTGCGAGATGGGCCGCTTCGGGCAGAAAACCGGCGCCGGCTGGTACGACTACAAGCCGGGCGACCGCAAACCCCATCCGGCGCAACTCGTGAACGACATGATCGTCAAGCACTCCAAGGACATCGGCGTGGCGCGGCGCAAGATCAGCGACCGGGAAATCGTCGAGCGCCTGGTGTATGCGCTGGTCAACGAGGCCGCCTACATCCTTGAGGAAGGCATCGCGCAACGCGCTTCCGACGTGGACATGGTATATCTCACCGGTTACGGCTTCCCGCTGTATCGCGGCGGCCCCATGTTCTATGCCGACACCATCGGTCTGCCCAACGTGGTCGCAGCCATGAAGAAATACGCCAAGGGCCGTCACGGCGAGTTCTGGAAACCGGCTCCGCTGCTGGCCAAACTCGCCAAGAAAGGAAAGACCTTCAATTGACCTGCGCTATGCGTGGCACCTTGAATCGCGCCCCTCGATGTTGCGATGCTGCGATTTTGCGCGGACGAAAAACCGTCCGCGCGGATCGTCGATTGCACGCGGACGAAAAACACGTCCGCGTGCAATCGACGATCTTGTATAAAAGCAAACCCAAGCCGTTCCTGCTTTTATCCATAACCGCGTTTTCTGTACGGATGCGCTTTTTATCCGTACAGAAAACGTGGTTGGCGCGCGCAGCGCGCAACTCTCCGTTCGTCGCCTGCGACCGTATTTTGGACGTCGTATTAAAGAGAAGAGCCTTTTCAGGAGAATAAACATGACTGACGCCGTTATTGTTTCCACCGCACGCACCGGCCTCGCCAAATCCTGGCGCGGCGCCCTCAACATGACCCACGGCGCCACCATGGGCGGGCACGTGGTCAAGCACGCCATAGCGCGCGCCAACATCGACCCGGCCGAAGTCGAGGACGTGCTCATGGGCTGCGCCACCCCCGAGGGCGCGACCGGCGCCAACATCGCCCGCCAGATCGCGCTGCGCGCCGGCTGCCCGGTAACCACCGCCGGCGCCACCGTGAACCGCTTCTGCTCCTCCGGACTGCAGACCATCACCATGGCGGCACAGCGCGTCATCGCCGGCGAGGCCGACATTTTCGTCGCCGGCGGGCTGGAGTCGATTTCCTGCGTGCAGAACGAGTCGAACAAGCACATGATCCAGGAAATGTGGCTCAAGCAGAACAAGCCGGAACTCTACTGGCCCATGCTGCAGACGGCGGAACAAGTAGCCAAGCGCTACAACATCTCGCGCGAACTCCAGGACGAATACGGCGTGCGCAGCCAGCAGCGCGCGGCCAAGGCTCAGGCCGAAGGCAAGTTCGCGGACGAAATCGTGCCTTTCACCACCATCATGGGCGTAGCCGACAAAGACAGCGGCATGCTGATGACCAGGGAAGTGACCCTGAGCAAGGACGAGGGCATCCGCGCCGATACCACCTATGAGGGTGTGTGCAAGATCAAACCGGTATTCCCGGGCGGCGTGATCGCCGCCGGCAACGCCAGCCAGTTCTCCGACGGCGCTTCGGCCGCCGTGGTGATGAACGCCAAGCTGGCCGAGAAGAAAGGCCTCGCGCCGCTGGGCATATTCCGCGGCTTCGCCGTGGCGGGCTGCGAACCCGACGAGATGGGCATCGGCCCGGTGTTCGCCATCCCGAAGTTGTTGCAGCGCACCGGCGTCAAGCTGGAAGACATCGGCCTGTGGGAACTGAACGAGGCTTTCGCGGTGCAGGTGATCTATTGCCGCGACAAACTGGGCCTGCCCGATGACCGCCTCAACGTCAACGGCGGCGCCATCGCCGTCGGCCATCCCTACGGCATGTCCGGCGCCCGGCTTACCGGTCACGCGCTGATCGAAGGCAAGCGCCGCGGCGCCAAATACGTCGTCGTCACCATGTGCATCGGCGGCGGCCAGGGCGCAGCCGGATTGTTCGAAGTCGTTTGAGGATGGCCTAGAAAAGGGCGGGCATGTCGCGCACCAAAGCAGTCAGCGACATCGCAGGCAAGGGCATGACAATGCCGCGTCACCGAAATGCACCAAGGAGGTTTTCCCAATGAGCGTCAAAAAACTGATGGATCTGACCGGCAAGGTCTCGCTGGTCACCGGCGGCTCGCGCGGCCTGGGATTGCAGATCGCTGAAGCCCTGGGCGAGATGGGCGCAATGCTTGCGCTCACCGCGCGCAAGGCCGACGAACTGGCGCAAGCCAAGGAGCATCTCGAGCGCATGCACGTCCAAGTGTTCACCCTGCCCTGCGACCACGGCAAGGCGGCCAGCATCCGGCCGGTGATCGAACAAATCATGCGGCACTACGGGAAGGTCGATGTCCTCGTCAACAATGCCGGCGCCAACTGGAGCGCGCCCGCCGAGGAGCATCCGCTGGAGGCGTGGCAAAAGCTCATGGACCTCAATGTCACCGGCCTGTTCCTGACCACGCAACTCGTAGGCAAGCTGTCGATGATCCCACGACGCTACGGCCGCATAGTGAACATCGCCTCCATCTCCGGACTGCTCGGCAACGACGCGCGCATGCTGCGCTCGCTTGCCTACAACACCAGCAAGGGCGGCGTGGTAAACATGACGCGTGCGCTCGCGGCCGAATGGGGACAGTACAACATTACCGTGAACGCCATCGCACCTGGTCTGTTCCCGTCGAAAATGAGCCAGGGGATTCTGGGGCAGATCGGCGACACCGCAATTGCGCAGACCCCGCTCGCCCGCTTGGGCGGCGAGGAGGACCTGAAGGGCTTGGCGGCGCTCCTCGCCTCCGACGCGTCGGCTCACATCACCGGGCAGATCGTCGGCGTCGACGGCGGCGCCAGTATTATTTAAGACCGCCCGCGCGACAGCCAAAGCGCAGCGACTCTTTTTTGCATTCCAGAGGAAATACTTCACAGTCGGAAGCCCTCACCCAGGCGCATAATCGAACCGCGTCCAGGTTCCTCCTCCTCCCCCTTGGACGCAAAGGCCCAAGACGAAGTCGTTCTGGGCCTTTTTTTTCGGAAGCAGTGTCCAAAACCCACCGTCTTGGCAGCCAGCGAAAGTCGGCGAGCGCCGCCCGGAGGGGCGTGGACGGTTATTGATATAGGTCAATTGAGCAATTCGAAAGATCGGTAGGATCGGCGATGGGGAGAGCACAAGCAGGTGGACGAAGGCTAGCGGGCCGGGTTCGACGTATGCCGGAAGGTGGCCCGAAGGCCGGCCAAGCCGCGGCTGCGCGCACATTTCAATGTAAGCGGAGGGGGCTGCCATGTTCAGTCAACGGATCAGAAGCGTGATGGAGCGAAAAAAACTTCTCACCGCTCCGCCCGAGACCACCGTCAGCGACGCCGCCAAGCTGATGGCAAAGAAAAACGTCGGCGCGGTCATGGTCGTCGAAAACGAACTGCTGGTCGGGATTTTTACCGAGCGCGATGCCGTATTTCGCGTCATCGCGCAAGGGCGCAATGCGCAGACTACTTCGCTGGCCGAGGTAATGACGACTGCGCCGCAGACCGTGGATCAGGACAAGTCATTCGGCTACGCGCTGCTGATGATGCACGAGAACGGTTTTCGCCACGTACCCGTGGTCGAGAAGGGCAAGCCTATCGGAATCGTCTCTTCGCGCAACGCGCTGGATCCGGAAATGGAAGAGTTCGTCGCCGAGGCACAACGGCGAAAGCACATCCGCTAGCCTATTCCGGGCGCACGTTATTCCTTCCCAGCTCCGCGCTATTTGAACACCCTGCTGGAGGTCAACCGGCGAATCGAACGACAAATTCTTCCGGATCAACCGGCGGGCCCCTGAAATCGCCCTGCAGAAAATCGCAACCCAGCTGCGTAAGCCGCGCTGCCGCCGCGTCGTCCTGGACACCGCAGGCGACAACCTCGAGTTCCAGATGGTGGGCCAGCTCGATAAGCGATCGCAGTACCCCCTCGGACCGCGGATGGGCCATCCAATCGGGTGCGACCGATAGGTCGATTTTCAACTCCTTGAATGGCATCGTCGCAAGCCAAAAGAGCGACGACAGCGGTGCGCGCGGATCGTCGATCGACAGCTTGACGCCCACCTCGTGCAATCGCCGGATCGCCGCCTGCGCCTCCGGTTGGGTTTCCAGCACCGCGATATCTTCTATCTCCAGCACCAGTCTGCCCGCGCGCAGCGCCCAGGTGCGCAACGCGCGCTCGACCAGTTCGGGAAGCTCCGCGTGCAACAAGCCGCGAGCCGGCAGATTTACTGCGATACGCAGATCCAGCCCTGCCCGCTGCCGGAATTCCGAGCAATTGCGCAGCGCCCGGTTCAATACCGACGAGATCATCTTGGTGAACATTCCTCCGACCTCGGCGGCTGCAATCGCCTCGCGCATGGACACCAGCTTGCGCGTGCCGTCGCTCCAGCGCAGCATGCTCTCCAAACCCATGATCTGGCCGAAGCGCAAATCAAACTGCGGCTGAAACACGAGTTCGAGCGCGTCGTCCGCAATCGCAGAACGCAAGCGGCTTTCCTGGACCAGCCGCGCCGCCTGAAAATCCTGCCCTTCATCATAGAACGCAATGTGGTCCGCCAATGCGGAGGCAGCGATACAAGCGTTCTTCGCCTGCCGCATCAGGGACTCGGCATTGCCTTTCTGCCCCTGAAACACCGCGATCCCGATCGCCGGAGAGGCATAGATTTCTTCCTCCCCGAGCCAAAGCGGCGTGTTCATTGTGCGCAGCAATTTCCCCGCTGCAAGCAATGCCATCTGCGGACCCTCGATGGAAGCGAGAACGCAGGCCAGCTCGTCGCGCCCAAGATCGCCGATGAAGTCGCCCGGGCGCAGCGCCTGTTCGCGCAGGGTCGAGACAATGCGGGTGCGCACCGCATCGCCGATCTGATAGCCCCACAGGGCATCGACGCGGCCGATGAGGCCGCAGTCCATGAGAAGCAAGGCGACGCCTTGCCCGTCCGCCTGGCGTTCATCGATGCAGCGGCGCAACTGGTCGATGAAAGCAAGTTCCGTGGCAGGAGGCGGCCCGGGCGACCCTGCATCGAGTCCGGCCGGGTCCGCGGAGTTCACAGGAACAGCTCCCTTGGATCGACTTTTATCGCATCGTATTCCAGAGTGCGGCGGATCCGGTACGGCTCTTCGGGCGTGGCTTTCGGCTCTTTGGACAGATCGAGCATCTTGTATGGCCGATTGTCGTACCCTTTCGCATCCTTGACCACCATCACCCGCGGTTGCAGGCGGCGCAACGGATTCTGGGCGATCACGATGCCGATTTCGCCGGTATTCAACTCAACTGCGCTGCCGACCGGATACACGCCGACGCACTGAATGAACTGCTCGACCAGCGCAGGCTGAAACTGGGTGCCGCGCCCTTTGAAGACGAGGCTGAGCGCGTTCGAAGGCGACATGTGCTTCCCATGAGGAGGCGGCGCTATGAGCGTGTCGAAAGCGTCGACGATTCCGGCGATCATGCCCGGAAGGGCGATTGCAGCGCCGCGCAAGCCGCGCGGATACCCGCTGCCGTCAAAATGCTCGTGGTGCAGCGACGCAAGCCCAGGCAAATCGTTCGGCAGACCGGTTGTGCTATTCAGGATTTCGACGGAGTGATCGACATGGGTCTGGTACAACACCTCCTCTTCCGGGGTGAGCGCTTCGCGCTTGCTCAGCAGCGCGCTAGGAAGTTTGAGCTTGCCTGCGTCCTGAAGCAGGCCAAGCAAGCCCAGGCGCTCGATGCTCTCGCGCGGCAGCTGCAGAAAACGGCCGAAGATGCTCATCATGACCGATACGTGGATGGCGCGGTTGAAGGTTTCGCCGCTCTTTTCCTGCAATTGCACCAGCAGGCTCGCCGCGTCCGGATTGCGCACCACGCTTTCGGTTATACCCGATGCCGCCTCCTTCACCTTGGCGCTGTCGATCGCGCCGCCCACCTGCACCTCGTGGGTAACCTGCCTGAGCGCACTGGTCGTTTCCGCTATGGCGCTGCGCGCCCGCGGCAACTCGGCGTCGAGGCTCGCGGCCTCCTTGTACACCGTCGTGCCGCGGATGCTGGCCGCCGTGCCTCCGGCGTGCCCTTCCACTTCGGACAAATCCTCTTTTTCCGGGTCGACGAACACCTTACTGCAAAACTTCTTCATCACCTCGAGCTGCTTCTCGTTCCTCAATATGAAGCCCTGAAACACGAACGGGGTCTCCGTCCAGGGGCGATCGAGTTTCGACACGTACATGCCGAGCTGCAGTTCGTCGACTGGAATTTCCCTTAGCGGCATGTTCTTATTTGCCCTGCATAGTCCACACGCCGTCCCAGTCCGGGGCCGGCGCTGTGCTGCGGAAAATCTCGCAGCGTTCCAGGTAGATCCGGGACGGCTCGTCCTTCGGATTGGCGGCTAGCGCATCGCGGAAGCTGCGCGCTGCGTCGCCCCACTCGCGCCTGCGATAACGCGAAAGACCCGTGGTGAAGGCCTCCAACGCGGCGTCGCGGTGCGGAAAGGAGTCCTCGGTGTGGTGACCGATCGCCTCGTAAATGGCAACCGGCGTCTCCATGCCGCGCACCCGGATCAGGTCGATTTCGCGCACCGGGGTCTGCTCCTTCATGCGCGCGTAGGTCTGACTGCAGAACAGGATGGAGGTGCCATAGTATTTGTTCGCCTCCTCCAGCCGGTGGGCAATGTTCACGCGGTTGCCGATCACGGTGTATTCCAGCCGCTTCGGCGAGCCGATGTTGCCCGCCACCACCTGGCCGGTGCTGATGCCAACGCCGATCCTGATCGGCGTGCGCCCGCGCGCCGCCAGCCGGGCATTCAATTCGCGCAGGCTCACCATCATCTTGTTGCCGACGGTCACCGCATTGTCCGGGTCGTCCGCGTTTTGCAGCACCGAACCGAACACCGCCATGATCATGTCGCCCATGTATTTGTCCAGCACGCCTTCGTGGGCGAAAACGATGTCCACCATGTCGGTGAAATATTCATTGAGCAGTGCCACCGTTTCCTGGGCGCCGAGGCGCTCCGAGATGGAGGTGAAGCCGCGGATATCGGAGAACAGCACGCTCACCTCGCGGCTGATGCCGCCGAGCACGGCGTCGCCGCTCTCGAGCAGTTGATCCATCACCGCCTTGCTCATGTAGCGCGACAGGGTGTTGCGCATGCGCTTCTCGCGCGTGATGTCCTCCATCATCAGCATGTAGCCGATCGGCTCGTCGCTGATGCTCACCAGCGGCACGGTCGTAAGATCGACCGAAACCGCTTCCGCGCCCTCGACGAAGAGGTCGGTATCGACGGTGATGTCGGTCTTGCCTTCGGCGCGCACCTTGTCCAGGCTCCCGCTCACCCAGGCGTTGCGGCCCGCAAACAACTCCCCAAGCGCGCGTCCCACAAGTTCGTGCTCCCCGCGGCGCAGGATGCGCGTCGCCGATTCATTGACCTTGCGCAGGACGCCGTCGGCGTCGAGCGTGAGCACGGCGTTGCTCATGCTGCGCAGGATCGATTCGTTGTAGTTGCGCTCGGCGCTGATCTCCTCGAACAACTGGGCGTTCTGGATCGACACCGCCGCTTCGGCGCAAAAAGCGCGCAGCCGCCGTTCGTCGGCGGCGCCGAACGCGCCAAGCCTGCGGTTGAGGATCTCCATCACGCCGATCACGCCCGCGCCCTTGGCCACGATGGGCATGCACAGCATGTTGCGGGTCCGATAGCCGGTGCGCCGGTCGATTTCCGGATTGAAGCGCGCGTCCTTATAAGCATCCAGAATATTGATTACATTGCCCGAGGTGAAGCATTCCCCGGCAATTCCGGCGTTCGCGGGGAAGCGGATCTCCGAGCTGTCGATGCCACCTGCGACGTGGGAATACAATTCATCCCGCTTAGGGTCGTACAAAAACAGGGCTCCGCGATCGGAGTCGAGAAGCTGCGTCGCCGCGGCCAGGATCTTGGCAAGCAGCGGTCCGAGACGGACTTCCGAGGCGATCGAACTGACGACTTCGAGGAGCATCGCCTCCTCGCGCTGCGCTCGCTCGACTTTTTCGAACAGGCGCGCGTTCTCGAGCGCCGCGGCGGCCTGCTGCGACAGGCCCTCGAGCAGCCGCTGATCCTCGGCGTCGAAATCCCCGGCGCGCTTGTTCAATGCCTGGGTGACGCCGATCACTTCGCGGCTCTTGTTGCGGATGGGCACGCACACGATATTCCTGGTGCGGTAGCCGGTGCGCCGGTCGACCTCCTGGTTGAAGCGCGTGTTGTCATAGACGTCCGCCGTGATGATTTCCGCCTCTCCGCTGGTGAATACCGAGCCGGCGATGCCGAGGTCGCTCGGAAAGCGGATCTCCCCCATCACGTTGCCTTGCATCACGCGCGAGTACAGCTCCTTGGTTTCGGGATCGTACAAGAACAAAGAGCTGCGATCGGCGTTCAGCGTCTCGGTGACCACCTCCATCAAGCGCGGGAACAACACGTCGAGCGAGAGGCTGTCGGAAACCCGGTTGGCGATGTCGGCGATCGCCGAAGCGCGGCGCACCTGCTCGGCTATGCGCAAGAAGAGCTGCGCCTTCTCGGTTTCATTCAGCCCGCGCAGCAGCTTCTCGATATCGGCCTGATTCAGGGGATGATCGAGGATGTCGCGGATGGTTTCAGTGCCGATTCGCATGGAGCCGTGGCGCCTTCACAACAAAGCAGCGGACCGGATGCCCGCGCCGTTTCTATTTGTCTGACTCGGACGCCACCTTGCGCATGGCCGCCCCCATCGATTCTCGCGCTTCGCTTACCGTACGCTGCGGCCGCTGCCGTTCCAGTCCGCTAGCCGCGTGGATTTCCCGCTGCCGCGCATGGTTGAAACTGTACTCTAAACCGGCCGGTTCAGACAAGCGCGGCAGGTCTTGTTTGCACTGCGTTTTCCGCGTCCGCGCACGGTGTGACTGGCGACGAACCGCGGCACTGTCATCGGCGCGGTCGGCAGAGCAACTGGGGTCGACCGGCAGGCTCCGTTTGGTGGCTCCGTTTTGCCAAGCTCGTTTCTTAGGATCATCAGATTCCCGCGTTCCGACCATCGACGCTGCATGTCCTGCATGCGCTCCTGAGCCATTGAGATCATTGTGGCGAAGGGGTGGAAAATGGACATCCTGCTCGCCTCGCAACAGCTCACTCCCTTTCCCAAGAACGGCTATAGCTAAAGAAGAACACAAAAAGGGATTGCCAAGCTATTGTTTTTGGTTGACTATTACAATCCAGTCAAGTTGACGCGTACTAAGCATGCCGGCGTACTAAGCATGCCGTTGTCGTCGCGTGGCGGCGAGGGGGACCGATGGCAAGAATCGTTGTGTTCAACCAAAAAGGCGGAGTCGGCAAGACCACGACCACGCTTAATCTGGCCGCTCTGCTGGTCCGGCGCGGTCGCGCACCTTTGGTAATCGACCTTGATCCGCAGGCACACTTATCGGCGATCAGCGGTGCCAGCGCGAGCGATGGCCGGGACAGCCTGTATGCGTATTACCAGGAAACAAAGCAACTGGCGCAATTGATCCGTGCAAGCGCCTGCGGCTGGTACATCATTCCCTCCCATCTCGATTTGTCGAAGGTCGACACGCAGTTCGGCAAAGGGCCGCAGGCGCTGTACCGGCTCAACGCCGGCATCGTCAGAGAAAACCTCAATACCGAACGGCCGATCCTGATAGACGCCTGTCCACAACTGGGCGTGTTGTCCTTGAACGGCATTTTCGCCAGCGATCGGGTGCTGATCCCGATTTCCACCGACTATCTCGCGGTGAACGGCGCATGGCAGGTCGACCGTACTTTGCGCGCCCTGGACCGCGTCCTGAAGAAACCGCCGACGCGGCGCTTTGTGATGACTAGGTTCGATACCCGGCGCAAAATGTCCTGGGACATCGACCGGAAGCTGCGCGAGCGTTTCGGCGCGGAAATGTGCGAGACACGCATCTCGGAAAACGTGAGCCTGGCCGAGAGCCCGGAGAAGAATCGCGACGTGTTCACCCATGCGCCGGAGAGCCGCGGCGCGCGCGATTATACCGCCTTGCAGGAAGAGCTGGAAGCGGCGGGGTTTTTCAATTAATTCTTCTCCGGCGACCGCGGGCCGGGTTCCTTGTTGATCAGATTGATCGCGCTTTCCAGATCAAATCCTTCTTCTTTAATCGTCTGCTGCAGCTCGCGGCAGTCGAGTATCTCGCAATTATGGTAAATCTGGGTAACTTTGCGATCGGCGTCAGCGCGATCGCGCGCCGCGAAAATCAAATTTTCCACGACCGTACCGCTGCGGGTCTTGATCTTGAAACCGAACTTGATCACTCCGATGGCATCCGTTCACGTGCTATGGATGATTATCATACCCCGAGTGCGGAACCCTGCACCCGGTTTGATGAACTATAGGTGGCGACCTAGCTCGCGCCCCCGGCTTGTTGCCGAGTTGCGATTTTGCGCGGACGAGAAACCATCCGCGCGGATCGCCGATTGTGCACGGATGAAAAGCGCATCCCCGCGCAATCGGCGATCTTGTATAAAACCCCCATGTCGTGTTTGGTGTTAACCGTAACCGTGTCTTCTGTACGGATGCGCTTTTCATCCGTACAGAAGACACGGTTGACGCGCGCAGCGCGCAATTCCGTTGGTGCCATGGTACGCAGGTAACAAGCCGACTGTTACGCCGCCGAAATCTACCGTTTCTGATACTGCGTCGCGCCGAACAGCATCTCTTTCGCCTTGTCGTCCATTAGCGGCTTGCGCCGTTCGGCCAGCACCGCCAGGCCGCGCTGCACCGCCGGCCGCGCGGCGATGCCGTCGAACCATTTCCTGACGTGCGGATATTCGTCCATGTTCACGCCCTGCCTCGCGTAGGAGCGCAACCAGGGCATGATGGCCATGTCGGCGATGGTGTATTCGCCGCAGGCGATGAACTTGCTCTCGGCCAGGCGCCGGTCCATCACGCCGTAAAGCCGGTTCGCTTCCTTGGAGTAACGCTGCATGGCGTAGGGAATCTTCTCCGGCGCGTACGCCAGGAAATGGTGCGCCTGGCCCAGCATCGGCCCGACGCTGCCCATCTGGAACATCAGCCATTGCAGCATCGACCAGCGGTCGCGGATGTTCTCGGGCAGGAATTTGCCGGTCTTGGACGCGAGATAAAGCAGCATCGCGCCTGACTCGAACAGGGAGATCGGTTTCCCCGACTTTTCGTCGCGGGGGCCGTCGGAATCGATCATCGCCGGCATCTTGTTGTTGGGGCTGATCTTGAGAAACTCGGGCTTGAACTGGTCGCCCGCGCCGATGTCGATAGGGTGTACGCGATAGGGCAAGCCCGTCTCTTCCAGCATGATATGAATTTTGTGGCCGTTGGGCGTGGGCCAGGTATACAAGTCGATCATTGCTTCACTCCTTCTTTGTCAGGGTGCTGCTTGCGGATGAGGTATTTGTGCATGCCATCCAGCACCAGCTCGCCGCGCTGATTATGCACCGTGGCGCGCATCACGATCACGCCAGTCGTGCGCTGCGGCACGAGCTCGGTGATTTCCAGCGTCGAATATAGCGTGTCGCCCGCATACACGCCCTTGAGGAAACGGCTCGACTGCTCGATGAAACCGATGAGCGCATCCTCCACCTGGTGCGGCAACAAGCCGGCTCCGGCCGCGGTCTGGATCAGCACCTGGAAGCCGTGCGCCAGCATATCGGGCATGCCGTGCGCGCGGCAGTATTCGCGGTCGTAATGCACCGGGTGGTTGTCGCCGCTCGCCGCCTGGAACGCGAGGAAATGCGCATCGGTCATGGTGCGGCTGGGCAGCCGGAAAATTTCGCCGATGCGGAAATCCTCGAACCAGCGTTGCTCGGCTAGTTGGTGGGAACGCGGATCGAATGCAGCCATTGCGCGCGGGCACAACTAGATCAGTTTGACCAGTTGCTTGCCGAAATTCTGGCCCTTCAACAACCCGATGAAGGCCTTGGGCGCGTTCTCCAGGCCCTGCGCCACGGTTTCGCGATATTTCAGCTTGCCCGAGGCCACCCAGCCGGCGAGCTCGCCCATTGCCGGCGGCCATAGATTCATGCGGTCGCTGACGATGAAGCCCTGCACCTTGATGCGGTTGGTCAGGATCGCCTGGAAGGTCTTCACGCCATAGGGCTCGGTCGCGTTGTACTGCGAGATCAGGCCGCACACGGCGATGCGAGAGAACGCGTTCGTGCGCCGCAGCACCGCGTCCAGGATTTCGCCGCCGACGTTCTCAAAATAGCAGTCGATGCCGTTCGGCACGACCGCCTTCAGGTCCTGGTCCAGCCGGCCGGCTTTGTAATCGACGCATGCATCGAAGCCGAGCTCGTTCACCACGTAGTCGCACTTCGCTTGGCCGCCGGCGATGCCCACGGCGCGGCAGCCCTTCAACTTCGCGATCTGGCCGACGGCGCTGCCCACGGCGCCCGAAGCCGCCGACACCACCACGGTCTCACCCGCTTTCGGCCGGCAAATGTCCAGCAGCCCGACCCAGGCGGTGACCCCGGGCATGCCGATCACGCCGAGGTAGGCCGACATGGGCACGCGGCTCACATCGACCTTGTTGACGCCGGTGCCGTTCGAACACCCGAACTGCTGCCAGCCGTGCATGCCGACCACCATGTCTCCCGGCTTGAATTTCGGGCTCTTGGATTCGACCACCTCGCCCACGGTGCCGCCGACCATGACCTGGTCGAGTTCCTGCTTGGCGGCATAGGACTTCACGTCGTTCATGCGCCCGCGCATGTACGGATCGAGCGAGAGATAGTGGTTGCGCACCAGGATCTGCCCTTCCGCCGGTTTGGGGATGGGGGTGTTGACGATTTTGAAATTCTCCTCCGTCACCCAGCCTACGGGACGGCTGGCGAGCAGGACTTGCATGTTGGTAGTCATTTCATTCCCCGAAAAAAGTTTGACGCGAACGACCGCGGACTGGCCGTCCCCAGCGGGAGGACCAAAGTCAACGATGTCCTTTGCGGTAATTGCTTTTCACACCCACGGCTTCGGTGGCGCGACTATGCGGCGCTGGCGAAGCGCTCGGAGTGGTGCTCGACGTCGCCCAAAGTGGCGTTGATCATGGTAAGGCGTTTGGCGTAATGGCCCGCGGCGAGTTCATTGCTCACGCCCATGCCGCCGTGCAGCTGTATCGCCTCCTGGCTGATGGCGCGGCCGGAGCGGCTGATCTGGATCTTCGCCGCCGACACCGTGCGCTTGCGCTCGTTCGGATCCTCGGACTGCACCTTTACCGAGGCGAGATAGGCCATCGAGCGCGATTGCTCGCAATGGATAAACATGTCCACCGCGCGGTGCTGCAGCGCCTGGAAGCTGCCGATCGGGCGGCCGAACTGCTGGCGCGTCTTCAGGTACTCGAAGGTGACGGCATTAAGCGCTTCCATCGCGCCCACCGCTTCGGCGCATAGCGCCGACACGGCGAAATCGGCGGCGTGCTCGAGCAGCGGCAGCGCCGCATCGATGCCGCCCAGCATGGCGTCGGCGCCGACCTTGACGTTCGCCAGCTTGACCTCGGCCGCGCGCATGCCGTCGATGGTGCGATAGCCTTGCACCTGCACACCCGCGGTTTTGGCGTCGACCAGGAACAGGCTGATGCCGCGGGCGTCGCGCGTGCTGCCTGCGCTGCGCGCCGAGACGATCAGCTTGTCGGCGCTCTCGCCGTGCAGCACCACCGCCTTGTGGCCGTCGAGCACGTAGCCCGCGCCGTCGCGTTTGGCCGTGGTCTGGACGCAGTTCAATTCGTAGCGCGAGTTCGGCTCGCCCAGCGCGGCGGCGAGCAGCAGCTTGCCCTGCGCCACTTCGGACAGGATGGCCTGCTTTTGCGCCTCGCTGCCGGCGAGGTCGATCAGGCTGCCACCCAGGACCACGGTGGAAAAATACGGCTCGACCACGATGCCGCGGCCGAGCTCGGTCATCACCAGCATGGTGTCCACGGGGGTGCCGCCGAAGCCGCCGTGCGCTTCGGCGAAGGCCGCGCCGAGCAGGCCCATGTCGGCGAACCGAGCCCATACCTTGTCGGAAAAACCCTGCTTTAAGGCGATGATCGCGCGGCGTGCCTCGAAGCCATAATCCTTGGCTATGTATTTCTGCAAGCTATCGCGCAACAGTTGCTGTTCTTCGCTGAAAATGAAATCCATGATCAGAGTCCAAGAACCATTTGCGCAATGATGTTGCGCTGGATTTCGTTCGAACCGCCGTAGATCGAAGTCTTGCGGTAATTGAAGTACACCGCGGCGGCCGAACCGGCGTATTCGGGGCCGACCGGTTCGCCGTGCCAAGCGGCGTCGCGCGCCTCCGGGCGGAACGGCAGCGCATAGGGCCCCATAGCTTCCATCGTCAGCTCGGTCAGCGCCTGCTGCACCTCAGTGCCTTTTATTTTGAGGATGGAGGCCTCGGGGCCGGGCTTGGTGCGCGAAGACAGCACGCGCAGCAGCGTGATCTCCAGCGCCATCAGCTCGACCTCGACCTGGGTGACGCGATCGCGAAAGCGCGGATCGTCGGCGAGCGGCTTGCCGTTCCGGAACTGTTTGGCCGCGATTTTCTTCAGATGCTCCAGCTCGCGCTTGGATTCGCCCACGCGGGCGATGCCGGTGCGCTCGTGGCCGAGCAGGAACTTGGCATAGGTCCAGCCCTTGCCCTCCTCGCCCACCAGATTCTTGGCCGGGACCTTGACCTTGTCGAAGAACACCTCGTTCACTTCGTGCTCCTCGTCCAGGGTGATGATCGGGCGCACGCTGATGCCGGGGGAATGCATGTCGATGAGGAGGAAAGAGATGCCTTCCTGCTTTTTCACCGTGGTGTCGGTGCGCACCAGGCAGAAAATCATGTCGGCGTACTGGCCGAGCGTGGTCCAGGTCTTCTGGCCGTCGGCGATGTAATGATCGCCCTCGCGCACCGCCCGCATCTTGAGCGAAGCCAGGTCGGAACCCGAGCCGGGCTCGCTATAGCCCTGCGCCCACCAGTCTTCGGAAGACAGGATGCGCGGCAGGTAATACTCTTTTTGCCATTGGCTGCCGAAATTCTGGATCACCGGCGCCACCATCACCAGGCCAAACGGCATCACGCGCGGCGCGCCGGCATAGCCGCATTCATCTTCGAATATGTGCTTCTGGATCGGCGTCCAGGCGCAGCCGCCGTACTCCTTCGGCCAGTTGGGGGCGACCCAGCCTTGCTTGTAAAGGATTTTCTGCCAGCGCACCCAGTCGTCCTTGACCAGGCGCTGGTGATGCAGCACCTTGTCGGCTATGTCCTTGGGCAGATTGTCGCGCACGAAGCGGCGCGCTTCCTCGCGAAACGCCTGTTCTTCCCTGGTGTAATTGAGGTCCATGGTGGGGTTCTTCCGCTGGCGCAATCGGCAATTTCCATTGTATCACCCTGCGCCGGACAAGCCGTACGCGAACACGGTGTTTCCGGCCCGGAAAAGCCTTCGTCCGACGCGCCAGGGGGTGCGCGATGTTTTTTGCCACGCCGACATCGATCTGCTATCTTCGCCCTGATTCCAAACTGAGGAGAACAGGATGAGCGGACCACTGACAGGGGTGAAGGTGCTGGAAATCGCGGGCATCGGCCCGGGACCGTTCTGCGGCATGCTGCTCGCCGACATGGGCGCCGATGTGCTGCGCGTGGATCGCCTGCAGGCGAGCGATCTGGGAATGCCGATGGAACCGAAGTACGAAATTACGTCGCGCGGCCGGCGCTCGATCGCGCTCGATCTGAAGCGGCCCGAATCGATCCAGACGGTGCTCGATCTGGCGGCCAGGGCCGACGCGCTGTTCGAGGGTTTCCGGCCGGGCGTCACCGAGCGCCTGGGCCTGGGCCCGGATGCCTGCTTCGCGCGCAATCCGCGCCTGGTCTACGGCCGCATCACCGGTTGGGGGCAGGACGGGCCTCTGGCGCAGGCCGCCGGCCACGACATCAATTACATCGCGCTGACGGGCGCGCTGCACGCCATCGGGCGCAAGGGCGAGGCGCCGGTGCCGCCGCTCAACCTGGTCGGGGATTACGGCGGCGGCGGCATGTATTTGGCTTTCGGCATCGCCTGCGCGCTCTACGAGGCGCGCGCCTCGGGCAAGGGCCAGGTGATCGATGCCGCCATGACCGAGGGCGCGGCCGGCCTGATGGGGATTTTCTACGGCCGCATGGCGGCGGGAATTTGGCGCGATCAGCGCGGCGTCAACGTGCTCGACACCGGCGCGCCGTTTTACAACGTGTACGAGACCGCCGACGGCAAGCACGTGGCCATCGGCTCCATCGAGGGCCGCTTCTACGCCGAATTGCTCGAGCGGCTGAGTCTGGATCCCAAGACCCTGCCGGGACAGCACGAGCACAAGCGCTGGCCCGAGCTGCACGCCGCTTTCAGCGCCGCTTTCAAGAGCAAAACCCGGGATGAGTGGTGCCGGAAAATGGAAGGCACGGACGTGTGCTTCGCGCCGGTGCTCTCGCTCGCCGAAGCGCCGCAGCATGCGCACAACCGGGCGCGCGGCGCCTTCGTCGACATCAACGGCGTGACTCAGCCCGCGCCCGCGCCGCGTTATTCGCGCACCCCGGGGGCCGTCGCACGCGGCGCGCCGCGCCGCGGTGAAGGCGGGGCGCAGGCGCTCGCCGACTGGGGTTTTGACCAGGCCGAGATCGACGGCTTTCGCGCGCGCGGCGCGTTGCTCGAGGATGCCTAACATCAATCGCATCCCCATTGATTCGCCGAGACTCAAGCGCCGCGTCCGCGCCCTGCCAGCGCGAGTCTCAGCGCCTGCTTCCACGCCCTTTGCCTATGCGCGCGCGACATCGAGGCGTTGGCCGGGCTGGTCGAGGGAAGGCGCCGATAGCTCGGCGGCGCCGGTGCATCCCCGAGCAAAGACAGCACGTGTTTGCGATAGCAGGCCTCGGCCTTCGCGCCGTTGAAGAATACGTGCGCGATCCGCGGATGGGCGCGGTAGAAGGAAACGAAATCATTGGCGCGTATCGTGGCGTCGTCGATGGCCGAATCGAGGCTGCCCGCGCGCGCGCAGGACTCGAGCACGTCCCACAACGCGATGCCGCGCGATTTCAGCGCCCCTGCTCTGGCCGCGTAAGGCAATGAGGGAGCTGCGCCGGTAACTTCCCCGAGGATGCGCCAGAACAGATTCTGCGCATGCGCATAGTATTGCCCGGCCGCGAGCGAGGCCTTGCCGGGCATGCTCCCCAGGATCAGGACGCGCGCCCTTGCATCCGCGATCGGGGCAAAGCTCCGGACGTGCGGCATGTCAACGCGGTCCGGCGCGCAAACCTGGGGCGCGGCGCTGTTTGCTTGATCGTGCGTTGCGCCCATCATGGATGCGTTCGCCTTCCGCGGCTGAGGCGTCATGCCGGCGCCTGGTAGCGCCTCTCCCGGAACAGGCGCAGGCAGGCATCGGCAACCTCCGCGTCGTAGAGGCTGCCGCGACCGCGCTCGATCTCCGACAACACCGCGTCGATGCCGAGCCCAGCGCGGTAGGGCCGGTGCGAGCACATCGCGTCGATCACGTTCGCCACCGCCATGATGCGCGACTCGATCAGAATCGCTTCGCCTTTCAGGCCCTGCGGATAGCCGCTGCCGTCCATGCGCTCGTGGTGCTGCAGCGCGACCTCGGCCACCGGCCAGGGAAACTCCACCTCCTTCAGCACGTCATAGCTCGCCTGGGCGTGCCCCTGGACCATTTGGAACTCGATCGGGCTGAGCTTGCCGGGTTTGGACAAAATCTCCGACGGAATACTTAACTTGCCGATGTCGTGCAGGTAGCCGGCGACGCGCAGCCCCTCCTGCCGGCGCGCGTCGAAGCCGAACTCGGCGCCGATGGCGAGCGCGATTTCCGCCACCCTGCGCTGGTGGCCGGCGGTGTAGGGGTCGCGCAATTCGCCCAGGGTCGTGACCACCCGCACCGTGCTCATGAACGCGTTTTCGAGTTGCGCGACATAACGCTGGATCTGCTCCTCGGCGCGCTTTTTCTCGGAGATGTCCTGCAGCACGCCGACGATGGCCGGCCGGTTGTCGACGCGCGCCCGCAGGCCTTGCGCGCCTATCGTCACCTCGCTGCCATCCTTGCGCCGCGCCCGGATTTCCAATCTGGCGATGGGCACCTCGCCGGTCAGGAGGCTCCGGATCTCGCGTTCCACCGCCGGCTGGTCCTCGTCCGCGATCAGCGCTGTCAGTGATGCCCCGGCGAGCTCTCCCGGCTCGTAGCCGAGGATTTCCTCGGCGCGCGGGTTGGTGTAGACGATCCTCTCCCCGTCACTGACGTAGATACCGACCAGCGACTGCTCGACCAGGCTGCGGAAGCGCTGTTCCGAATCGACCAACGCCCGTTCGGCCTGCTTGCGCTCGGAGACGTCGCGGAATATGCCCAGCATCGCGTCCTGGCCGCCGAGACGAATGCGGGCGGCCTTGATGTCGGCGTAAAAAACCGAACCGTCCTTGCGCATTATCGGAATGTCCGCGGCTAGTTGGATCTCGCCGCGCACCAATCTTTCGAACTGCTCCATCGCGCGCGGCAGGTCCTGCTTGCGGTGGATCTCCGGGATACCCATGCGCGCGAGCTCATCGAGCCTGCAACCCAGCATCCGGCAAATTTCCGGATTTCCGGTGAGAAACTTGTGGGTTTCCACGTCGGCGACCAGAATGCCGTCGAGCGCCCCGTCGAACATCGCGCGCAGCCTTTCCTCCGACTCGCGCAGTGCCTGCTCCGCCCGCCTGCGCTTCGTGATGTCGATGCCGACACCGCGGTAGCCCGTGAACGCGCCGGAAGTATCGAACACCGGATCGCCGTTGATCGAGATAAATTTCTCGGTGCCGTCGGCGCCCAGGCGCGAGAACTCGAACTCGCAGAACGGCTGGTGCGCGTCGAGCACCGCCCGGTGCGCCGCCCAGCCGGCCGCGTCCGGCGAAAGATACGCTATATCCCAGCGGCGCTCGCCGATCTGCGCGGTGCGCGCGAACACCGACGCCGTGCTCGACTTCCTGCCGGCCGAAGTCCGCTGCGTGAGCCGGTGCTCGGCGTCGCTCTCCCAGTAGAGGTCCGACGACATCTCGGTCAGGCTGCGAAAGCGCGCCTCGCTCTCCACAAGCTCGCGGTTCGCCGCCTCAAGTTGCGCTATCTTGTCCTCGACCTTGCGCGCAAGCGCCGACTCGTGCAGGGCATGGGAAGTGGCGTCGTCCAGCGGCGCGGCCGGGCCGGGCGCGGCGCGGCCGGCCCACTGCTGCAGCACCGCGCCCAGCTCCCGTAGAAACACCTCCGCCTCCAGGGGCTTGATGAGATAGCGCACCGCGCCCAGCGCCAGCCCGAATTGCTCGTTCTCTGGCCTCACATAAGTGGCGGAGTAGAAAATGAACGGAATCGCCTTGAGCCTCGCATCCTGCATCCACTGGCGGCACAGGGCGAAGCCGTCCATCTTCGGCATCAGCACGTCGGAGACGATGGCATCGGGCGGATCGCGCCGCGCGGCGGCCAGCGCTTCCACACCGTCGCCCGCAGCCGTCACCCGGTAGCCGTTGGCTTCGAGCAGCATCTTGAGGAGAGTGCGGTTCTCCTCGTGGTCCTCGACGATCAACACCTGAGTCATGACGCTCCTTCTCGCCAGATCTTCCACGGGTACGGTACCGAACTACGGGCACGCGGATTTTCGGTGCGCATATTTCTTCATTTTGAAACATCCTCTAACGCCACAGGTAATTCGCCGCGATGCCGGCAAAAATCGCGGCACCGACCCAGTTGTTGTGCAAGAAAGCCTTGAAGCAGGCCTCGCGCCGCCGCTCGCGTATCAGCGTGTAGTGGAACAGCATGAGCAGCCCGGCGGCTCCCAGGCCGAGGTAATAAAAAACACCGAAATCGAGGCTCCTGCCAATCAGCGCGAGGACGGCGAGCATGGCGGCATAGCATAGCATCACCCCGGCGACGTCGAAGCGCCCAAGGGTGATGGCGGCGGTCTTGATGCCGATCTTGATGTCATCGTCGCGGTCCACCATCGCGTATTCGGTGTCGTAGGCGATGGCCCAGAAAATGTTTGCCAGCAGCAGCCACCAGGCAAGCGCCGGCAGGCGATTGCTCACCGCCGCAAACGCCATCGGGATGCCAAAGCCGAAGGCCACACCGAGGTATGCCTGCGGCACGGAGAGGAAACGTTTGGTGAATGGATAGGTGGCGGCCAGCGCAAGCGCGACAAACGACAGCCCGATCGCGAGCCGGTTGAGCGCAAGCACCAGGCAAAAAGCTGCGAGGGTCAAAGCCGCGGCCAGCCACAGCGCTTCTTTCACGCTTACCAGACCGGCGGCGAGCGGACGGTCTTTGGTGCGCTTGACGTGCGCGTCGAAATTCCGGTCCACGAGGTCGTTCATGACGCAGCCGGCCGAGCGCATCAACAGCGTGCCAAGGCAGAAGATCCAAATCATCATCCATTCCGGCCGGCCGCCCGAAGCGATCCACAGCGCCCACAGCGTCGGCCACAACAAGAGCAGGGTGCCGATGGGCTTATCGAGCCGCATCAGCTTTTCGTAGAGCGTGAGCCGCTCGTTGATCCGGGCGAGATTCATCGTTTCAGACGTTCATCAATTCGCTTTTTCCCGCCATCCAGCGCGCCAGGTGCCGCCGCGCATGCTCCGGGTGCAGTTGCAGCAACTGCGGCGCCAGATCGCGCGCCGCCTGGAGCAAGCCGACATCGCGCTCGATGTCGGCGAAGCGCAGCAGCGGCGCGCCGCTCTGGCGCACGCCCAGATACTCCCCCGGCCCGCGCAACAACAGATCCTGGCGCGCTATGTCGAAACCATCGCTCGATTCGTACACCACCTTGAGCCGGGCGCGCGCGTTCTCCCCGAGCGGCTTCTGGTAGAGCAGGATACACACGCTGTCGGCCACGCCGCGCCCGACCCGGCCGCGCAACTGGTGCAGTTGCGCCAGGCCGAAGCGCTCGGCGTGCTCGATGATCATCAGCGAAGCATTGGGCACGTCGACGCCGACTTCGATCACCGTGGTCGCCACCAGCAACTGGATTTTGCCGGCAGCGAAATCCGCCATCACCGCGGCCTTGTCCGGTCCGGGAAGCCGCCCGTGCACCAGCCCCACCCTGAGCTCGGCGAATTCGGCGGCGAGGCGCGCGTGGGTGTCGAGCACGGTCTGCAACTGCAGCGCCTCCGCCTGCCTGCGGCCCGGGCGCCGACCCGGCGCGCGCGCATTGCCCGCAAGGGTTTCCGCCGCGACACCGTTGTCTTCGATCAGCGGGCATACCCAGTAGGCCTGGCGCCCGGCGCGGCAGGCCTCGCGCACCCGGAGGAGCACCTCGTCGCGGCGCTCGGCGGCGATCAACTTGGTCGTGACCGGTAGTCTCCCCGGCGGCAGCTCGTCGATCAGCGATACGTCCAGATCGGCGTAATAGCTCATCGACAGTGTGCGTGGGATGGGCGTGGCGCTCATCATCAACTGGTGCGGCTCCACGCCGGCGCCGCCGCCCGAGCCCTGGGTGCACAAGCCCTTGGCGCGCAGCGCCAGGCGCTGCTCGACGCCGAAGCGGTGCTGCTCGTCGACAATGGCCAGGCCGAGCGACTGGAAGCTTATGCCTTCCTGGAACAGCGCATGCGTACCCACCGCCACGCGGGTTGCGCCCGAAGCGATGTCCGCTGCAGCCGCCGCGCGCTCCTTCTTTTTCTGGCTGCCCGAGAGCCAGGTGAGCTGCACCCCCAGAGGGGCGAGCCATTCGGAGAATTTGCGGTAATGCTGCTCGGCCAGGATTTCGGTCGGCGCCATCACCGCCGCCTGCAGGCCGTTTTCCACCGCGCGCAGCGCCGAGAGCGCCGCCACCACGGTCTTGCCGCTGCCGACATCGCCCTGCAGCAAGCGGTGCATCGGATGGGTCTGGCCCAGATCGCGTTCGATCTCGGCCCAGGCGCGCACTTGCGCGCGCGTCAGCCGGAACGGCAGGCGCTCGAGCAGGCCCGCGGTAAATGCGCCGGACCGGCCCAAAGCCGGCGCGATCTTGCGCTTGCGCTCGCGGTAATGCAGGCGCATCGACAGTTGCTGCGCCAGCAGCTCTTCCAGCTTCATGCGCTGCCACGCCGGGTGGCTGCGCTCGGTGAGCGCGCGCGCGTCCTCACCGGGCCGTGGACGGTGCAAAGCGTCGATGGCGTCGCGAAACGCGGGCATGCCGAAACGCCCGGGGATGTCCGCCGGCAGGGTTTCGTCGAGTTCGCATTGCGCCAGCGCCTGCGCGATCAGACGGCGCAGTGCCGCCTGCGGCAGCCCGGCCGTGGTCGGATAAATCGGCGTCAGCGCCTCGGGCAGCGG
The DNA here is from genome assembly GCA_016234705.1 of Betaproteobacteria bacterium. Classification (GTDB taxonomy): domain Bacteria; phylum Pseudomonadota; class Gammaproteobacteria; order Burkholderiales; family SG8-39; genus 2-12-FULL-64-23. The sequence continues at coordinate 38,486 of JACRAS010000195.1, forward strand.
CATGCCGGCGCGCACGACGCGATAGCGCGGGTGGATCATTTCCGCGCCGAAGAAACCCGGACGCACCTCGCCAAAGGCGCGCACGCGCGCCCCCGGCGCCAGCGCTTTCGCCTGGCTGCCGTAAAAATTGAGAAAGCGCAGGTACAGGAGGCCGCTCGCGTCCTCGATCTTGCAAATGAGCTGGCGCCGCGGGCGATAGGCGATCTGGCTGTCGATCACCGTGCCTTCGACCTGCACCGGGGCACCCTCATGCGCCTCGGCGATCGGCGTGAGCCGGGTCTCGTCCTCGTAACGCAGCGGCAAATGCAGGACCAGATCGAAGTCGCGGTGAATGCCGAGTTTTGCCAGCTTCGCCTTCATGGACGAGGGAGGAGACAAGGGCGAAGGCTGGTCCCGGGCCCTCTTGCGCGGGCGGGCAAGGCCAACGGCAACAGCACGCACGGGCTTAGTCTTCACGCCTCACCTTGCGCCGTTCACTCAATCACCAGTATCGCATCGGCTTCGACGAGCGCGCCGCGCGGCAGGGAGGCGACGCCGATCGCGGCGCGTGCCGGATAGGGCTGCCTGAAATAAACGGCCATGATCTCGTTGACCTTGGCAAAATGGGCGAGATCGGTGAGATAGATCGTCAGTTTGGCGGCGTCAGCTAGCGATCCGCCCGCGGCCTCGGCCACTGCCTTAAGATTATCGAACACGCGCTTCGCCTGCGCATCGATGCCCTCGACGAGCTGCATGGTCTCGGGATCCAGGCCGATCTGGCCTGAAAGATAAATCGTGTCGCCGCAGCGCACCGCCTGCGAATAGGTGCCGATGGCGCTGGGTGCATGAGGAGTCGATATCATCGTTTTGGGCATGGCTGGTGTATCCTGTTGCGTACATAATACAAGCCTATAATCGCGGCTCGGTTGCGGATTGTGTTGCATCACTACCGAATCTTACAATGCCCTCAGCCGTCATCGCCAATCTGCAGAAACTCATCGGCACGCCGCGCGACAGCGCGCTGTTGCGTTTTTCCCTCGGCAGCGAGTACCTGAAAAGCGGTGATGCGCATAACGCGCAACTGCAGTTGCGCGAGGCGGTGTCCAGGGACCCGGCCTATTCGGCGGCGTGGAAGCTGCTTGGCAAGGCGCTCACCGAAACCGGACAGCCACAGGCCGCGCTCGACGCCTACCGCCAGGGCATCGCCGTGGCCGAAAACAAAGGCGACAAGCAGGCGGCCAGGGAAATGACCGTTTTCGCCAGGCACATCGAGAAGAAGCTCCAGACCAGCCAGTCGCTCTGAATCGCGCCGCCATGTCCCTGTACACCGAATTGCGCACCAAGGTCATCGGCGCGCCCCTGGATCCACTAAGCGTTGAAACGCGCCATAACCTCGCGCTGGTGGCGTTTTTCGCCTGGGTGGGGCTGGGCGCCGACGGCATCTCTTCCTCCTGCTATGGCCCGGAAGAGTCGTTCCGGGCGCTGGGCGAACATACCGGTCTCGGCCTGTACCTGGCCTTGGCCACCGCGGCCACGGTATTCATCATCGCGCTTGCCTACAACCAGGTCATCGAATTGTTTCCGACCGGCGGCGGCGGCTACCGCGTCGCCACCAAGCTCATCGGGCCGTATGCAGGGGTGACCTCGGGCGCCGCGCTGGTGCTCGACTACGTGCTCACCATCGCCATTTCCATCGCCAGCGGCGTGGACGCGCTGTTCAGCCTGCTCCCCCTCGCCTTCCAGGAGCACAAGCTTGCCGCCGAGGTCGGTCTCATCATCCTGCTCATCGTGCTCAATCTGCGCGGCATGAAGGAGGTGATCAAGGTACTGCTGCCCATTTTTCTCGGCTTCGTCATCACCCACGCGTTCCTGATCGTGTACGGCCTGGGCGCCCATGCGGAGCAGTTGCCGCAGTTGATCCCGGCCACGCTCGAAGAAACCAAGTCGCTGGCGGGGCAACTCGGCTGGGCGCATGTGGCTGCGCTGATGTTGCTCGCTTACTCCCAAGGGGGCGGCACCTATACCGGGCTGGAAGCGGTGTCGAACAACGTCAACGTGCTGGCCGAGCCGCGCGTCAAGACCGGCAAGATCACCATGCTCTACATGGCCCTGTCGCTCGCGTTCACCGCGGGGGGCATCATTCTGCTGTACCTGCTGTGGGACGCGAAGCCGGTCGAAGGCCAGACGCTGAACGCCGTGGCGTTCGGCGCCATTATCCAGAGCCTGGGATGGGATCCCTGGGTCAACAGCGCGGCGCTGTGGACGGTCCTTGCGCTGGAAGGGGGCCTCTTGTTCGTCGCCGCCAACACCGGCTTTCTGGGCGGTCCGGCGGTGCTGTCGAACATGGCTGCGGACTCCTGGGTGCCGCACAAGTTCCGCTACCTGTCCACCCGGCTGGTCACCGAAAACGGCATCCTGGTAATGGGCCTGGCCGCGCTCGGCATCCTGCTCTGGACCCGCGGCAGCGTGTCCCTGTTGGTCGTCCTGTACAGCGTCAGCGTGTTCCTGACTTTCGCCATCTCCCTGTTCGGCTTGTGCGTCTACTGGTGGCGGCATCGCGTGGAACAAGGCAAGTGGATCATGCGCCTAGCCCTGTCGGCGACGGGCTTCGTCGTGTGCTCGGTGATCCTGGTGATGTTGCTGCTGGAAAAATTCACCGAAGGCGGATGGCTGACTGCCTTGATCATCGTCGCCATCATCGGGATTTGCCTCACCATCCGCAACCATTACAACTGGGCCAGGATGCAGATCCGCAAAGTCGATGAAATATTCGCCAACCAGCCCTTCGGCAGCATCGTGAACCCGCCCAAACCCGATCCCGACCTGCCCACGGCAGTATTCTTGGTGGGTTCGAGCCGCGGCGGCGGGCTGCACGCGCTGCTTTGGGTGCAGCGCATGTTTCCGGACCACTTCCGCAATTTCATCTTCCTCAATGTGCGCACGGTGGATTCGCACGTTTACGGCGGCAGCGAGGACGTAAAATTGATGAGAATGGAAGCCAACGTGGCCCTCACCTACTTCGTCAATTTCTGCCACAGCAAGGGCTGGGCGGCAAAATCCTATCTGAGCTTCGGCACCGACCCGATCGACGAAGTCACCAGGCTGGCCGAACAGGTGCACGAGGAATTTCCGAACTGCATCTTCTTCGCCAGCAAGCTGATTTTCGAGCAGGAAAACTGGCTCATCCGCCTGCTGCATAACCAGGCGGCCCTGGCGATCCAGCGCCGCCTGCACCTGCAGGGTCTGCAAATGGTAATCTTACCAATGAAGCTTTGACCGCACATCGAGAAAAGGAGAAACGCATGACTCTGGTAATGAAATCCGTGCTGATCACCGCCGGCCTCGGGCTGCTGCTGATGATCGTCGAATGGAACATGATGCGCAAGAAAAAGGAAGGGATCACCGCCGTCGACAAGGCAAGCCTGCGCGATTTATTTCTGCTGACCCTGGGCGCCTGTGCGCTGGTGGCCTTCGTGGTCGCGAATCTGACCTGAAGTCCGGAAATGACATGCGCCAAGCTTCTGCTATGCGACGACCATCCGCGCCTGCAACCTGGGAGAGTGGTTCGTCCGTGAGTATCTCCTCTTGCCGCGCAACGGCGGCAGCGAAGGATCAGGCGGGAATGCTGTTCGCGGAGGATTGAGGGGCCAGAGAGGTTCTGGCCCGAGGATTGTGGTGGAGTGGAGGAGGATCGAACTCCCGACCTCCGCATTGCGAACGCGGCGCTCTCCCAGCTGAGCTACCACCCCATGGAGGCGCGGATTCTAGCCCAATTCCGGCCCGGCGACAATGCGCCGGTCGCTGCCGGCGCCGGGGCGGGGATATGATGCTCCTTCATTCAATTCACCACGACCCAGAGCCTGCATCGAGATCAGCCCGCCCTTCGCCTAATGGCGACCGCCGCAGCCTTTAACGCCAACGGCTGAAATCGGGCTTGCGCTTCTCGAGGAAGGCGCTCGCGCCCTCCTGCTGCTCGCCGGTGCTGAAAAAGCCGGGCGCCACTTCCGCGAGCATCTTGTTCATGTCTAGCCCCATAATGGGATCCATGTGGTAGTAGAACGAGCGCTTGAGGATCTTCAGGCAGGTGGGGCTGACCGACAGCAGTTCATCGCAATACTTGCGCACTTCTTCGTCGAGCTTGGCCATGGGCACCACCGAGTTGGCGAGGCCCCACTCCAGCGCCTGCTGGGCCGTGTAGCGGCGGCACAGCATCCACAGTTCTCGGGCGCGCTTGTGTCCGAGCACGTTGGCTGCATGGGCAACGATGTAACCGCCCGCCGGCGAGCCCACGCGCGGTCCGTTCTGGCCGAAGATGGCATGCTCGGCGGCGACGGTAAAGTCGCAAAAGTAGGCGATGTGATGTCCGCCGCCGATGGCGTAGCCGTTCACCCGCGCAATCACCGGTTTGGGGCACTCCACGATCATGCGGTTCAACTGGAAATCCAGGTCTTGCAATCCGCTCTTGCCGCCGCTGCCTTTTTCCCAGTTGATGTCGCCGCCCACGCAGAAGGCACGCTCGCCGGCGCCGGTCAGAACGATGACGCCCACTTTGCCATCGTTGGCCGCCTTGGCCAGCAGGGTTTCTATCTCCTTGACGTTGTCGCCGGTAAACGCGTTGAGTACCTTGGGACGGTTGATGGTGATGGTGGCGACATAGTCCTTGGCATCGTAGAGGATTTCTTTTTCGGTCATGGTGTTACCTTTTAAGAATGAGTTGAAAATATGAAACTAACCGTGCTTGTGTTTCAGCCGATCATGCTGTAGCCGCCGGAGACGGAGAGAG